>JBDRHK010000043.1:0-2751 GCA_043816965.1 Candidatus Iainarchaeum sp.
TGCTCCCGACCCCGCAAATGGTTGTTATTGAGGGTGGCGCACACGGAGAGGAATCAACCGATTTCCAGGAATTCATGATTGCCCCTGTTGGCGCGAAAAGCTTTTCAGATGCACTGCGATTTGGCGCCGAAGTTTATCAAACCCTTAAAAAAATCCTCCTCGAAAGGAAACTGAACGCAAATGTCGGTTTTGAGGGTGCCTTTACCCCAAAACTGAATTCAAATTCAGCTGCAGTTGAGCTGATTGTTGGTGCAATTGAGGAGGCAGGATACTCCCCAGGAAAGGATATTGCAATCGCACTTGACCCTGCGGCATCTGAATTTTTCAAGGATGGAAAATATGAACTAGCCTCAGAGGAAAAATCCCTCTCTCCGGAGGAAATGGTGGATTACCTTATGCAATGGATTGAATCCTATCCTATTGTTTCAATTGAGGATGGATTGTCGGAAGATGACTGGGATGCGTGGGTGCTTCTCAATAAAAAGGCTGGGAGAAGGGTCCAGATAGTTGGCGATGATTTGATAGTAACCAACACCCAGCTGATTCAAAGGGCGATTGATATGGGTGCGATTAATGCCGCCTTAATTAAGCCAAATCAGATTGGAACCGTGAGCGAAACAATTAACGCAATAAACCTCGCCAAAAAGAATGAATTGCAAACCATTGTTTCCCATCGCGGCGGAGACACAGAAGACACATTCATTTCTGATTTGGTTGTTGGAATGGGCTGCGGCCAGAGCAAATTCGGCGCAACCTCCCGCGGGGAAAGGACAGCAAAATACAACCAGCTGTTAAGGATTGAGGAAAGGCTGGGAAAGAACGCAGTTTACAATGGGAAAATTATCTGAATTTTGCCTTAATCAAAGCTTTTATATAACTCTTTGATGCTTATTTAGTGGGGATTTGATTGGCAGTTCCACTTGAAATAATTGAATTGAACCTGGTTGTCCTGATTGTTCTTATAGCTTTGTCAGGCGTTTTTTCGGGTGTTGAGATAGCGTTTTTCTCGCTCGGCAAACTGAAGGTAAGGAGGCTTGTCAAAAAGGGCTCGGAGAATGCCAGAATTGTCGAGGAGTTGCTTAAAAACCCGCGGAGCCTGCTTGTGGCAATCCTTATTGGCAACAACCTTGTCAATATCCTTTCAGCTGCCATAGCCACAAATCTCGCGCTTTCTGTTTTTGAGGGAAGCCCGGCGGGAATAGCGCTCAGCATTGCAACAGGCATAATGACATTTATGATATTGTTATTTGGTGAAATAGCCCCGAAAAGCATTGCGATACACTACAATTCAAAAATTGCCCTCTTTTTTGCCCTGCCGATGAAACTCCTGATGGCCGCAATTTACCCGTTAGTTTTTGTAATGGAACTTATTTCCACCCTCATGCTTGGCGTTCTGGGAGTCACAATGATAGAAAAGAAAATGACTGAGGAAGAGGTAAGGTCAATGGTCACAATGGGGGCTGAGGAGGGCGCGATAAACAAGGAAGAGAAGGAAATGATACACCGCATCTTCCAGTTCAATGACATTCCTGCCCATGAGGCAATGACCTCCCGTGTGGAGGTTGTCGCGCTGGACATCAATGCAAGCAAGAAGGAAATCCTTAAAATTTCCCAGACCCCGTATTCAAGGATTCCTGTTTATGAGGGGAACATAGACCACATAATTGGTGTGCTGCACATCAAGGACCTGCTGAGGGTGATTTCAAGAAAGAAAAGGATTGACCTGAAAAGGATGGTTTCAAAGCCGCTTTTTGTCCCTGAAACCAAGAAGATTGACCAGCTGATGAGGCAGCTGCAGAAGGAAAGGCTGCATATGGCGATTGTTGTTGATGATTATGGGGTTACGCAGGGCATAGTAACCTTCGAGGACCTTCTCGAGGAAATTGTGGGGGAAATTGAAGATGAGTCAGACACAGAGCCAAAACTGAAACAGATAAATGATATGACCTTTGAGGCAGAGGGCGGAATGCACCTCGATGACATAAGGGAGCAGACAGGCCTGACCTTCTCCTCCGAGGAATATGACACAATTGGCGGGTTCGTGCTTGAGAAGTTGGGGACCATCCCGAAAAAGGGCGAAAAGATCGAGCTTCCCAATGCAACAATAGTGGCCCTCAAGGTTGATGAGAACCGCATAGTAATGGTCAGGATAATCAAAAAAAGAATCTGATTAAATCAGCAAACCAATTGCGGCTGAAAGGAAATTCATTGCAAATGCGGCGGTGAATGCCATTTTCCAGGAAATATTTTTTAAGAAGAATTTCGCGAGTGTGGTTTCCGCAACAACTACCGCAATTTCAACAATTAAAAACGCAATCAGGAAAAATTCAAACCCAAAAGGGAGTATTAGCCAGACAAGAGGCAGGGTGATTGCATTTATCGCGAGCAGGGTTTTCACCAGTTCCTTGGCCGGAAATTCTTTCCGAAGAATAAGATAAAATGGGATTATTTCAATGATATTGGTGAGGATAAACGCCTGCAGGAAATCGAGAGTCATTTCTTCTTGCCCTTCAGGAATAGGAATGCCACAATTGCAATTACGGCCACAACTATTACAATAAAAACAAGTGCCAAACCAATAAGTAACATGAAAATCAGGGGCGAATCGCTATCATCGCCATCGTTGATAATTCCCGCCATCTCTTCGACAGTAAGTATGTTATTGGCAGCATTAACTGCCTTTATTTCATAGATGGTTAACCATCCCGACGTTAGACTAATCATTTCGGATTTAATTCCCTCATTTTCAAC
>JBDRHK010000044.1:0-5710 GCA_043816965.1 Candidatus Iainarchaeum sp.
TCAACAAGTTTCAATTCTCCACTGTAAACCTCTCCCTTTGCACCGTCAAGTGTTAGCCAATCCCCTTCCTTTACAGTCACATCCCCTGCAGTAAATTGCCCATCCTTTTCAGAGATGTGAATTTCACCCGCACCTGCAACACAGGGAGTTCCCATCCCTCTTGCAACAACAGCAGCATGTGATGTAAGCCCCCCACGCGAGGTTAAAATTCCCTGGGCGGCATGCATCCCCTCAATATCCTCAGGCGATGTTTCAGTCCTGACAAGAATTATCCTTTCCTTGGGATTCCCATCAACCATTTCCTTTGCCTTCTCGGCAGTGAAAACAGCCTTTCCCACAGCGGCACCTGGAGAGGCAGCCAAACCCTTTGCAATCTTTTCGGTTTTCTCATCAGGGTCAACCATCTTGTGCAGGAGCTGATCCAACTGCTCTGGCTTAACCCTTAACAATGCCTCTTCTTTCGAAATTAGTTTTTCCTTAACCATATCCACAGCAATCTTCACCGCGGCCATTGCAGTCCTTTTACCGCTTCTTGTCTGCAAAAGGAAAAACGTTCCCCTCTCAACAGTAAACTCAAAATCCTGCATTTCCCTATAGTGCGTCTCCAGCTTTTCATAAATCTTCAGCAATTCCACATAAGCTTCAGGAAGTTTCTTTTTCATTTCATCAATTGGTTCAGGTGTCCTTATCCCTGCAACAACATCCTCTCCCTGGGCGTTAATCAAATACTCGCCATAATGTTCCTTTTTCCCTGTTGAAGGATTCCTTGTGAAGCCAACCCCGGTCCCTGAATCCTCACCCATATTCCCGAAAACCATTGTCTGGACATTAACACCAGTTCCTGCATCATTCCTCAGCTTGTTAATTCTCCTGTAGGAAACCGCCCTGGGTACGTTCCAGCTGCTGAAAACCGCGTTAATTCCCATCCTCAATTGTTCAAAAGGGTCATTGGGAAACATTTTTCCTGTTTCCTTTTTCACCAGTTCCTTGTAACCCTCGACAACCTCTTTCAATGCCTCGACATCCAAATCAGTGTCAAACTTTGCCCCCTTTGCTTTTTTCACCGAGCTCAAAATTCCCTCAAACTTCTCATGCTTAACCCCCATCACCACATCGCCAAACATGTTGATGAACCTTCTATAGGAGTCATAGGCCATTCTTTCATTGTTTGTCTGCTTTGCAAGGCCCTTAACACTTTCATCGTTCAAACCAAGATTGAGAACAGTGTCCATCATCCCTGGCATTGAAACATAACTGCCACTCCTCACACTTACAAGCATTGGGTTTTCCTTATCGCCCAGCTTTTTGCCCATCTTTTTTTCAAGTTCACTCAATTTTTCCTTAACCTGCCTTTCCAATCCTTCAGGCCATTTTTTGTTCAAATCGTAAAATTCATTGCATGCCTCTGTTGTAATAGTAAATCCAGGGGGAACCGGAAGCCCCAAAGAAGACATTTCCGCCAGCTGCGCCCCCTTATTTCCCAATAAGAAAATCGATTCCTTAGTGGATTTGTTCTCCTCAAACATATAGACATATCTCTTCATCAAATCACCAATCCTAAATGCTCACCAGATTAAATAATGCCTACGCAAGGTTTTAAAATTCTCCTTCAAGAACGAAGCTAAATTCGTTGATTGCAGTAGCATTCAGTATTTCCTAACCCTGCATTTTAATTACTTTTGCCGGGAAAATCGTTTTATGCACGGCAATTTTGGGGAAGTTGAGGAAGGCTGGAGCAGGCAGCAGGTAATTGATGAGGGGAACCGCTGTTTGCAGTGCCCGAAACCGCTTTGTGTGGAAGGCTGCCCTGCAAAGATTGATATTAAGGAATTCATCCTCAAGGCAAGGGAGGGGGATTTTCAGGGAGCGCTGGAAACAATTAGGGAGAAGAATTATTTGCCTTCTTTTTGTGGGAGGGTCTGCGATTTTGAAAAGCAGTGCGAGGGGGCATGCATTCTCGCAAAGGCCGGAAATGAAATAAAGATTGGAAAAATTGAGAGATTTTTGGGTGATTTGGAGGAAAGCAAGGGAGAGAGAAAAAAAAGAATAGGGAAGAAAGTTGCGGTTGTTGGTTCAGGCCCTGCAGGGATTTCTGCTGCACTTGAACTTTCATTGAATGGTGTTGATGTAAAACTGTTTGAGGAGATGGAGGATTTTGGGGGGATTCCGCAGTATGCGATTCCGGAATTTCGTTTGCCGAAAAAAGTTGTGGAAAAGGAAGAAAAGAAGGTTAAAACTGCGGGAATTGAGGTTGAGACCAATAAGAAATTGGGGAAGGATTTGAAACTGAGTGAACTTACCAAAAATTTTGATGCCATTATTCTGGCAATTGGCGGCGGCCCCTCAGGAAAGCTTGATTATGTTGGCGCGGAACTGGATGGCGTGCGGGTCGCAAACTCATTCTTGAAAAGGGCAAACAAGGGAGAGGATATTCCCCTTGGAGAAAAAACTGTCGTTATTGGAGGCGGAAATGTTGCAATTGACGCAGCGCGGACTGCCTCGCGCCTGGGTTCCAAAACCATAATCGCCTACCGCCGGACTGAGAAAGAGATGCCTGCAATAGTTTCAGAGATTGCGCATGCGAAAGAGGATGGTGTTGAATTTTCCTTTTTACTTTCTCCAAAAAGGTTTGAGGGAGCAGGGAAACTGGAAAAGGTTGTTTTTGATGGGATGGAATTGGGTGGAGAGGACGCAAAAGGAAGGAGGAAACCTGTTCCTACCGGAAATGAGGAAGCAATTGAGTGCAGCAGCTGCATTGTTGCTATTGGGCAAAGGGCTGAGGAAGAGCTGCTTAATGGTGAGGGCCTGGCACTGAATGAATGGGGAAATATTAAAGTTGATGGGAATTTCCGCACAAATCTGGAAAATGTTTATTCTGTAGGGGATTCAGTCACAGGCCCTAAAACAGTGATTGAGGCAGGCAGGGATGGGAAAATCCTAGGGAAAAAGTTGCTGGAAAGTTTTAAATAAACTTAACCTGCCTAATTATTGCATGTCTCCATTGAAATTGGTTGGATTTGGAACTGACCTGACTACTACAATTACTGGAATGAAGACCACAAAGAAGTGCTAAACTACAGCACCTCTTTGGAAATTTCTATTGGAATTTTCTTGGGGGAGTGACATGAGCATAGTGATGAAAATCGGGGGAAGCATCCTAAAAGAAAGGAAAGGCTTTGATAGGGTAGTGAAGATTGTAAACGGCAGGGAGGATAAGCAAGTTATTGTGATTTCAGCCCTTTATGGTGTGACTGACAGCCTGATAAATGCCGCAGAGAAATGCGTAAAGAATGAGATGGCGATTGGGGAAACCCTTGTGGATTTGCGCAACAAGCACACGCATTTGCTTAACTCGGTTAAGGACAGGAAAATCAGGGAGCAGGCAATTGGGGGAATTGAGGAAAAACTTGCGGTCTTGGAAAGGTTCCTTTACGGAGTGCACTATTTAGGTGAACTTTCCATGAGAAGCAGGGATTTATTGCAGAGTTTTGGTGAAAGGCTTTCGCCAATAGTTTTACAGGCATTTTTGGAAGAGGCAGGTATTTCAACAGTTTTCCTCACTTCTGAGGAGGCAGGGATTGCTGCTGTTGGGGAGTTTGACAAGGCAAATGCAGAAATGAAAAGGACAAAAAAGAACTTGCAGAAGAATTTGGTGCCATTGCTTAAGGATAAGGTAATTCTTGTAACCGGTTTTTATGGAATTGATTCAGGGGGAAATGTAAGGTCTTTTGGCAGGGGGGGAACTGATTACACTGCCGCTGTTGTTGCCTCCTGCATTGGCGCAGATTCACTGGAAATCTGGAAGGATGTAAATGGCTTCATGAGTGCAAACCCAAAAATTGTAAAGGAGGCCAAGAGAATTCCCCTGCTAAGCTATGATGAGGCTGAGGAACTGGGCTATTTGGGGGCGGAAATCCTCTATCCAAAAAGCATTCTTCCATTGAGGGATGCCAAGGTGAGTGCAGTGATAAGGAACATCTTCAGGCCAAATGAAAAAGGAACAATAATTTCGAAAGAAGGGGAGAAATCAAGGGCAGTGATAAAATCAATCGCTGCCAGCAAAAATGTCGCATATATTACTGTAGGGGAGGCGGCAATGGTTAATGCCCCTGGTGTTGCCGCAAGGCTTTTCACAATGATTGCAAATGCGGGAATAAGCATTAACATGATAGCAACTTCCGAAACAAATATTTCCTTTACTTTGGACAGGGGGGATTTGAAAAGGGCGATTAAGGAAATAAAGTCCAATGGAGGCGAATTTGAGATTGTGGAATCAAGGGATGATGTTGTTCTCCTCGGGGTTGTAGGGGAGGGAATGAATAACATTCCGGGAACATCCGGAAAATTATTCAGCTGCCTTGGGAGGGAAAAAATTAACATAGAAATGATTTCCCAGGGGGCATCGGAAATTAACATTTCATTTGTCATCAAGGAGAAGTATTTGGATGCCGCCATTAGATGCATCCATAAGGAATTTGTGGAGGGGGGAAAATGAAGAAAATAAAAGTTGGCGTACTGGGAGCAACAGGAATGGTGGGGCAGAGGTTTATTGAACTTTTGCATAATCATCCCTGGTTTGAACTTTCTGAATTAGGGGCTTCTGAAAGGAGTGCAGGAAAGAGCTATGGTGAGGCAGTTGAGGGCAGGTGGAAACAGGATAACCCGATTCCTAAAGGGATTGCTGATTTGGAGGTTAAAGACTGCAAGCCCGGGCTGGATTGCAAAATAGTTTTTGGGGCAATGGACAGGTCGATTGCAGGCCCTATTGAGGAGGAATTCGCATTAGCTGGCTATGCGGTTGTCACAAATTCGAAAAACCACAGAATGATTGGGGATGTCCCATTATTGATTCCAGAGGTAAATGCAGGGCATTTGGAAATACTGAAAAAGCAGAAGGAAAGGTTTGGCGATGGGCTTATTGTCACAAACCCAAACTGCAGCACAATAGGAATGGTCCTTGCCCTTGCCCCGCTTCATAAGCAATTCGGGATTTCAAAAATAATGGTAACAACCATGCAGGCAGTGAGCGGTGCAGGGTACCCGGGGGTGCCATCCCTTGATGTGCTTGACAATGTGATCCCAAATATTGGTGGCGAGGAAGAGAAGATGGAAACAGAATCCCTGAAAATCCTTGGAACCCTGGAAAACAACCAATTCAAGAATGCGGAAATAAAAATAAGCGCCGACTGCAACAGGGTTGCTGTTAAGGACGGGCACTTGGAAAGCATTTCAATTGAATTAAAGGAAAAGGCAACAAAGGAGCAGCTAGTGGAATCATTTAAGAATTTCAATCCATTGAAGGGGTTAAATCTGCCCACAGCACCTGATCCTCCAATTGTCCTCCGTGAGGAAGAGGACAGGCCTCAACCTAGGCAGGACCGCAATGAGGGAAAGGGGATGGCGGCAGTTATAGGAAGAATCAGGGAGTGCAATGTCCTTGACTGGAAATTGAATGCCCTGAGCCATAACACAATCCGCGGGGCGGCAGGGGCGTCTATTTTGAATGCAGAGCTGCTGGCGGTTAAAGGGCATTTAAAGTAGATTTAAATATAACAATTGCCATTATAATGGTATCTGCTAACAACTTATGGCTGTTTTGAGGGTCTGGAATAGGGGTTTTTCTTGTTGTTTCCAGGTGGCAAGCATCGTGTTCACGATGCCCATTGTGTCCGCCCCATGCTCCGCCCGCAGCCCGCCTATTATTTTGCGC
>JBDRHK010000045.1:0-11192 GCA_043816965.1 Candidatus Iainarchaeum sp.
AAAAATCCAGTAGCCCCCCTGATCTGGGAGGACTTTGAATCAGGAAGTGATAGTGAAGAACTTATTGGCTGGAGTTTTGCCGGAAACCACCCACAATATTCCAATACGATTCTCCGTAATACGCAAAGTTTGCTAAGCGGAAGAATGAACACTGCTGGCGCAACCTACAACTCAACCGCTTATCGCCGTTTGGGCAACAAGCACAAGATTTATTCATCAATGAATTTCTATATTGAAAGGGTATCAGGGCCGCCTTCATGGAATATGAAGATGTTCAGGATGACTGCAGGATACCCTGGTTATAAGGACGGGGTACCTAGTATGAGCATTACATTAAACCATCCGAGTTATGGGGGATCCTTTGCAAATTATGTGGGCGGTAGCCAAAGGCCAAATCAGGCTGGCATGGGTGAATGGGCTGAGTTAAGCTGGCAAAGATGGGAGTATTACCTAAAAGTTTCGGATCCAATTGAAACCCCCACCGGCACCATGCAATTTTGGTCAGACGGCGAGAAAAGAATTTATTGGGATGAGATACTGACCATGGCAAGCGGCGCAACCCAGGTGGATGGGGAATATGTATATATTGATGCCTTTGACCTGCCTTTTTATATGGCTAATTCCTCAACTACTGCCGGTGATGATGGCCCAAATGAATACACTGTTTACTATGATGATGTTTATGTGGATGATACTCCTGCAAGGGTTGAAATATGTTCCGGAGCAAACTGGTGGGAGAAGGGAAACTGCGAAATCCAAATCCCTTCTGCATGGAACAATTCCTCGATTACCTTTACCGCAAAGCAAGGCAATTTTGCGGATGGTGCAACCGCTTACTTGTATGTTGTTGATGAATCCGATACAGTTAACCAGAATGGTTTTTCAATCACTTTTGGTGAAGCCCCGCTCTGCGTCCCTTCAGCAGAAATTTGCGATAATGGCTTGGACGAGGACTGCGATAATTTAATTGACTGCAATGATTCAGATTGTGACGGAACTCCAGAGTGCCCTTCCTGCACCCCGACAACAGAAATTTGCGGAGATGGAATAGACCAGGATTGTGATGGGGAAGACCTAACTTGCCCTCCAGGAAGATGCGATCAGGAAACAATTGAATTCTTGTTAGAAGCACCAGTAATCTCACTTATTAATTCCAATAATGGTTTAGCATGTGGCGGCATTACAGATGAAAGCACGCCAAGGATTTTAATGCGCGGCACAACAGGGCAGGTAAGCGAAGCATTCAGTTACGAGTATGATACTGATGTTACAGTCAACAATGATATAAGGGATCTTCTTCCCTCGCAGAACTATGACATAATAATCCTAAACCTCGACAACGGCCAATCTAACACTTTATCCCAAAGCTCAAATTCCTCCGGAGAACTAACATTTAACGCAGCAATAATCGAACCTCCCCCTGCTGGAACCCCGCAAATAATTTCAGCTCCTTCAACCCTAACCCACAATGTTTCTTTTACAATCTCTGGAGAGAATTTCGGAACAAAAAGCCCGGCAGTGCCTTTGGTGTGGGATGATTTTGAAGCGGGAACTGTAGGCGGTACAGTTCCTGGAAGTTATCCTGTAATTGGTCCGCAATGGTCGGGAATAAGTGTTGATCCACAACCTTCTTATACAGATACAAAAAGCCATGCAGAGTCACAAGCCGCACTCATACAGTGGCAACAATATTCAATTAGTGCTTTTAATACACGGTGGGATCCTACCCAAGAAATTTATATATCTTATTGGAGATACATGGAACCGCAAGTGCCAGAAGAACTGCCAACTAATCATAAGCAGTTTTATGTTTTTGGGAATTTTAATGCATCTGGCGAAAATCCAGCGTATGGTCGTGAACTTAACCAACTTCTTTTGGGTGCTATTATGCCTACTCGTCCACATTGGCAATTAAATGTTCAGAACCAGCCCGTTACAAATTTCCCTTTCTCTAATGGTGTTACGCGTCTTTGGTCAGAAACAATCAACCTATGGCAAAGATGGGAAGTTTATGGAAAATTAAACAATCCATATACGGAGTCCAACGGAGAGCTTAAGGCTTGGGTAAACGGACAGCAAACTTTTTCAGATACGGGACTGGTTCTTCGGAATGTTGATGGAAAATGGTATAGGATAGGTTTAGGGTATATGTATGGCGGATATCATCCCGGAGGCACTGATAGGAGCTATTTCGACAATGTTTACATTGACAACACCCAGGCAAGAATCGAGCTCTGCAATGTCTCCAGCTGGACCCAAAAAAACATTACCGGCGGAAAATGCGAAATCCAAATCCCTTTTGCGTGGAGTACTGAGTCAATCACATTCACCGCAAACCAGGGAACTTTCACAACTGGCCAGACCGCTTACTTATATGTGATAGATTCCGAGGGAAATGTTAGCAATGGATATCCGGTGAGCTTTTCCTGATTGAAAGCTTTAAATTACTTCCCTTTCAAAGAATATTAGGTACCAATTCTCTCTTTTTGAGTGATTTTATGGGTTTATCTAAAGCAGTAACTGAAACATTCCAGAAGGAATACAAGGGCAAGAAGAGCCCTGATTACGAATACAAGAACATTTACAGGGACAGGCTTATTGAATTTCGAAAAGAGCCCTTATCTATTGTAAAAGTGGACAAGCCTACAAATATTGCCCGCGCAAGGAAATTGGGCTATAAGGCAAAGCAGGGAATAGTTGTAGCAAGAATCAGAATCAGGAAAGGTTCAGGCTTGCACAGAAGGCCAACAAGAGGGAGAAGGCCAAAAAGAATGGGCGTGAATAAACTCACCCGAAGGACCAGCATTAAGGCTATTGCCGAAAGAAGGGTCAGCAAAAAATTCCCAAATTGCGAGGTTTTGAATTCCTATTTTGTCGGCATGGATGGGCTGAATTACTACTATGAGGTTATCCTTGTTGACACTGCCTCCCCCTCAATAAAATCCGACAGGGATTTAGGATGGATGACCGACAGGAAGCACAAGGGAAGGGCAGAAAGGGGAAAAACCTCCGCAGGAAAGAAGGCAAGGGGCCAGCACAAGAAGGGAATAGGCTCTGAAAAGGCAAGGCCAAGCGTAAGGGCAAAGGGAAGAAAGATAAAGTAAATTCCCTATGTTTTTAATCTCCATCAACCCTATTTTTAGCTGATTGAAATGCTTGATTTAATCCAATTTTCCGAGCTCAAGGAAATTGAGAAATATTCGCTCCTTTTGGGAAATGATTCAGTTATTGTATGCACAAGTTCTGAAAAGGAACTGTCGGAACTGAACAAAAATATCCGGAAATCTAAATTTCAGTTTCGAAGCTGCTTTATTTTGCGCGAGAATGATATGAAGCAGCTCCGCAAGGCAAAATCCAAATCTGATATGGTTGCCGTTTATGGTGGAACTCCTGAAATGAACAAATTTGCCGCCTCGCACAAGGAGGTTGATTTGCTGATTAATGCAGTTGATTCAGGAAAACTTTCATTTGACACCGCCATCGCAAGAACCTTAAAGGACAACAAAGTTTGTTTTGGGATTCTGTTTTCAGGGTTCCTGAATGTGAGGGGAAAAAATGCCGCGCTTTTCTGGAAGAACTATTTCCTTGCCGTAAAAATGCTGAAAAAATTCAGGGTGAATTTCTGCCTTTTCAGCGGGGCGAAAGAAAAGGATGAAATCCGCTCAGTGGAAGACCTTGCCGCGCTTGCGATTGTTTTGGGATTTTCCGAGAAAAATGCTAATGTGGCGATTGCAGCTGCGGAAGAGAATCTCTTTGAAAGAAAAAGCACTAAAGGTTTCAGGGTGATAAAATGATTCCATCACGAAAAGAGGCACTAGACATTATGAAATCATATCTGCCCCAAAACATAATTGACCATTCAATGGCTGTGAATAAAGTGGCGAACTACCTCGCCGAAAAGCTTGTTGCGAAGGGCGAAAAAATTGATTTGCAATTGGTTGATACTGCCACAATCCTGCACGATATTGACAAGATTATAGAGCCCTCAGGAAAAAACCACGGGAAAGAAAGTGAAAGAATTCTCCGCGAGAAAGGCTTTCCGGAGGTTGCCTCTGTTGTTGGGAAGCATGGTTTGGGAAATATCCTGAAAAAAGGGGAATTAAGCAGATGGGAGGATAAGGTTGTTTGGTATGCTGATAAGCGCGTAAACCATGACAAAATTGTTTCCCTGGATGAGAGATTTGCCTATCTGCGCAAAACCTATGGCCATATTAGCGGTGAAATCGCAGAAATCATTGAAAGTTCCTATCCGAAGGCAAAGGAACTGGAAGAGGAGATTTTTAATAAGTTGGATGTTAATAAAGATCTGGGAGAATTGAAATGAAAAACGTGAAAAAGGGAATTAAGCCAATTCCTCCCACAATGAGGGGAAAAAAGAGGTATATTAATTTCGAGCTCATTGGAGGGGAGAAACTAGGTGAGAATGAGGTTTCTAAGGCAGTTTGGGACGTATTTCTGAAACTTTATGGGGAAGTGGGTGTTGCTAGGCAGAAGATCTGGATGATTGAATTCAAAAAGGGAAACGGGATTCTGCGCTGCTCAAATGAAACCACCGAAGAGGTAAAGGCAGGGCTTCTTTTCCTGAAAAAAGTTGCTTCTACTGCCGTAAATCCCAAAATAACTCTGGTTTCCGGCTCTTTGAGGAAATTGAGGAAGAAATAAATCCCCGTTAAAACAAGCTTTATATACCTTACGATATCATATTAAATATAAACGGAGAAAAACGAGTGGAATTTTATGTATCCTGTTTCTCAGAGCGCGAACTATGATAGGGTTGCAACGATGTTCAGCCCGGACGGCAGGCTCTACCAAGTGGAGTACGCCGCAAAAATCGTTGGCCAGGGCACATTGGGCGTTGGCGTAAAGTACGCAGATGGGGTGCTTTTCGGGGCAGACAAGAAAGTCCCAAGCAAACTCCTCCTGCCTGAATCAATTGAAAAATTGTTTAAAATTGACGATCATATTGCCGCGGTTTCCGCAGGATTGGTTGGTGACGCAAGAAGGCTTGTTGGAATTGCAAGGGCCAAGGCACAGGAAAATATCATGTATTTTGAGGAACCGATTCAGGTTGAAACATTGGTTAAGGAAGTTTCAAATGTTAAGCAATGGTTCACCCAGTATGGTGGGATGAGGCCTTTTGGAATTAGTTTTATTATTGGCGGGTTTGATGACACCGGTGCAAGGCTGTTTGAGACCGAGCCAAGCGGGGCAATGGCTGAGTATAATGCCACCGCAATCGGAAAGAACAGGAATAAGGCAATGGAACTTATGGAGAAGGAATACAAGGAAGGAATGACCCTTGATTCGGCTATCGCACTTGCACTGAAGGCATTGAAGGCAGGGCTGGAGGGGAAGGAAACCCTGGATTCTAACAGGATGGAATTTGCATTTATAGACGATAGCAGAAAATACAAAAAAATTGCTGCTGATAAATTGAAGTCTTATTTAGGGAAATGAAAAACTTGCCCCCCGGGGGTTGATTAAATGGTAAAGATGGAAGATGCGGTTATAGCCCGCTTTGAAAGCAAAGGCGAAAAGTTCGAAATGCTGGTTGACCCAGACCTGGCTATGGATTTGAAAGAGGGAAGGGAAGTGAATTTCAACGATTTGCTGGTTATTGATACAGTTTTCAAGGATGCCAATAAGGGCGATGAAAAATCAGAAGAAAAGGTAAAGGAGATTTTTGGAACTGCCGGAATCAATGAAATTGCAAAAAAGATTATTCTCGAAGGGGAAGTTCAGTTAACGACTGCCCAGAGAAGGGAGATAATGGCGAGGAAAAGAAAGGAAATTGTTGCCTTCATTGCAATGAATGCGGTAAACCCGCAGACAAAAACGCCCCACCCGCCACAGAGGATTGAGAACGCAATTGAGGAGGCAAAGCTGCAGATTGATTTCGGTAAAACTGTTCAGGAGCAGATCCCTGAGTTTATGAAGGAACTGAGGAAGCTGATTCCGATTTCCCTTGAGCAGCTGAAACTTGCGATTAGGATTCCTGCCGAGCACGCAGGAAAGGCAGAGCATATATTGCACAAATACAAGCTGCAAAAAGAGGAATGGCAGAAGGACGGTTCCCTTATTGCGGTGGTGGAAATACCCGCCGGAATGAAGCAGGAGTTGTTTAACGAGATTAATGCGATAACGCACGGAGAAGTAGAATCAAAGATACTGGAGGAATGAGATGAAAAGGATTGTGGTTCCAGGGGAACTGATAACAGACAAAAGGAAGAAGACAGGCTCACATGTATTTGTGAGGGAAGGAAAAATTTATTCAGACATAATTGGCCTGGCAAATGAGGATGGGGAATTTGCCTCGGTTGTTCCATTGGAGGGAAAGTATGTCCCAATGAGGAATGATTTGATTGTGGGGGTTGTCTCAGGCGAGAAATTCTCAGGCTATGATGTTAACATAAACACCCTTTATACAACCTATCTTTCGAAGAAAGAGATTAGGGAAAGGCTAAAAATTGGCTCAATAATTTCCGCAAAGGTAATGGAAATTGACGAGATGAGGGAAGTAAATATAGGAAACATAAGGGTATTTTACGACGGGGAGATTATTACAGTTTCCCCTGTAAAGGTCCCGAGGATTATTGGGAGGGAAGGCTCAATGCTCAATGTGCTGAAGGCCGGAACAGGCTCATCAGTAATTGTGGGCAGGAATGGCTGGATATGGGCCAAGGGGGGAAATATCCCGCTGCTTATTGAGTCAATAAAGAAGATAGAGGATGAGGCCCATATGGACAACCTCACCAATAGGATGGAGGAATTCCTTTCCAAGAAGGCAGGCAAGAAAGCCATTGAGCCAAAGGCCAAGGACGAGAAGGCTAAGAAAATGGGAGAGGAAATGCAAGATGAAATGCAAGATGAAATGGGAGAGGAAAATGATGAAACGATTGAGGATGAAACAGGTGATTTAATTGGCTAAGAAATCAGATGAGAAAAAAGTTTTAGTGGATAAGAAAGGAAAAAGGATTGACGGAAGAGGGGTTAATGACATAAGGCCTTTGAAGATTGAGGCAGGGGTTATCCCAAATGCGGACGGTTCTGCATATCTCGAATGGGGGCAGAATAAGGTTATTGCAAGTGTTTACGGGCCAAAGGAGTGCCTGCCCAAGCACACGCAGAATCCTTACAAGGCCGTAATAAAGTTCAATTACCGTATGGCAACCTTTTCAGTACCTGACAGGAAGAACCCAAGGCCGGCGAGAAGGGAGATAGAAATCTCAAAGGTTTCAGGTGAGGCACTTGAGAAAGTGGTTTTCCTTGAGAGGTTCCCTGGAACAGAAATAAAAGTGGATGTTGAGATATTAGATTCCAATGCAGGAACAAGGGTTGCGGCATTGGTTGCGGCATCAGTTGCCCTTGCAGATGCAGGCATTCCGATGAAGGACATGGTTGCAGGCACAGGAGTTGGCAAGGCAGATGGGCATATGCTCGTTGACCTTAACAAGGACGAGGAAGACGCGGAAGATGCGGTGGATATTCCACTTGCAATAATGCCCAATTCTGAGGACATAGTTCTGCTTCAGATGGACGGCCTTCTCACAAAGAAAGAGTGGGAAGAGGCGTTCAAGATGGGCATTGAGGCCAGCAAGAAGGTCTATGAGGTCCAGAAAGAGGCCCTCAAGAAAAAATACGATAAAGTTAATGCAAAGGAGGTGGCAAAGTGACCGCCATAGATATTTTATCAGAACTGAATAGCAACAAGGTTGTTGCCGAATTAAAGGCAGGCAAAAGGCTTGACGGAAGAAAGATTGATGAGTACAGGGAAATAAAAATTGAGAATGGGATAAGCGAAAATGCCGATGGTTCGGCAAGGGTAAAGCTCGGCGACACAGATGTGATTTTCGGCGTGAAAATGATTGTCGGTGAGCCATATCCTGATTCGCCAGATAAGGGCTCAATTTCAGTCGGAGTCGAACTCCTGCCCCTCGCATCCCCGCTCTTTGAGTCAGGCCCCCCAAGGGAGGCCGCAATAGAACTCTCAAGGGTTGTGGACAGGGGCATTAGGGAAAGCAAAGCCCTGGATTTTAAGGATTTGTGCCTTGTAGAAGGGGAAAAAGTGTTGGTGGCGTTCATCGATGGCTACACAATAAACCATGCAGGAAATCTTTTTGACGCATGCTCAATTGCCGCAATGTCTTCAATCCTTGAGGCAAGAATTCCCAAAATAGAGGATAACAAGATAGTTCATGGGGAGTATGGGAACAAGCTGAAAGTGAAGAGAAAGCCTGTTCTCAACACATTTGCAAAAATCGGTTCAACGATTGTTGCAGATCCCTCACTTGCCGAGGAAAAGGCAATGGACGCAAGGTTCTCAGTTTCCGTAACAGAGGACGACTATATGTGTGCCTTCCAGAAGGGAGGCTCTGGTTCCTTTACAGGGGCAGAGATTTCAGGCATGATTGAAACCGCATTCAAAAACTCAAAGAATATAAGAAAATTGTTCAAGTGATGCAGATGACAACAGAAAAGGTAAAAAGCACAGGCCGTTATGGCTCAAGATACGGAGTAGGAATTAGAAAGAGGCTGCTCAAGGTAGAGAGCAGGCAGCTTAAGCCTCAAATCTGCCCATTCTGCCATTTCAAGAAGGTAAAGAGAAAAAGCACAGGCATATTTGTCTGTAAAAAATGCGGGGCCAGATTTGCAGGAGGAGCCTATCTTTCGCAAACAACTACCGGCGCGATAATAAAAAAGATGGTTGCCCAAAAGTCCTTTGCACCTATGGTGGCTGATCTCGTTGAGGCCGGAGTGGAAGCAAAAGAGAAGCGCTCAATAAAGGACGAGATAAAAGAGGAGGCCATTAAAGAGCTGGAAGAGGAGAAAAAAGCGAGGAATGAAAAGGCATTGGAAACGCCTGAAAAAGGGAAGGCCACCAAAAGTAAAGAAGTGAAGAAGGAAGACAAGAAGGAAATGGCAGAAAAGAAGGGCGCGAAGGAAAAGAATATAAAGAAAGGGCCCAAAAAGAAAAAGGAGTGATGGTATGTCATATAGGTGCGCGAAGTGTGGAGCGGTTTTTGACGATACCCCTAAGGGGGGCCTCATAAGATGCCCTGCATGTGCCTCAAAGGTTCTTTTTAAGGCCAGAGACACGGTAACAAGGGAAGTCAAGGCAAGGTAATCTCTTTGCATAATGATTATTCACTCGAGATTGCGCTGGATTTCCCCTCTCAGCAGTCTGCGGAAATCACCGCAAATGCTATAAGGCCTGAGATGAGGCGGGGGTTTGAAAAACGCTCAGAAAGTTTGATGAATATTAATAAAAACATTCTCAGCCTAAAAGTGAATGCAAAAGACAAAATAGCGCTTAAGGCATCATTTAATGCCTTTATGAAATTGGTTATTTTGGTTGATGAATTGATTGAATCAGGAGGAATTGGCAATGGCAGATGAATTGCAGACTACAATAAGTGAGTTTGAGAGGACAAGGGGGCAGATGATGGTTGTAGCAAACCAGAAACAGCAGATTCAGTTCCATGCAAATTCGCTGAAGGCAGCACTTGATGAGCTGGCAAAGACAAAAGAGAAAAAGGTTTACAAGGCTGTGGGGAATATCCTCATCCTTTCAGACACTGCAGAGGTGAAGAAAGAGATTGAGGGGCAGAAGGAGACCTCGGACCTAAAGGTAAAAACCCTGCAGAAGCAGGAGGACGCCTTTGTGGACAAACTCAACAGGCTGAAGAACACCATTGAGTCCGCACAGAAATCAACAAAAGATGGCTCAAAGAAAGACGCCAAAAGTGATTTTTGAGTGAATCCAGAATCTTTTCTTTCATCCATTCTTGGAAAGAAAGTGCTTATTCTAATCCATATAGGTGCGGATGTTGATGCAGTGGGGAGTGCAGGGGCACTTTACTATGCATTCAGGAAAAATTCCAGCCTAACAATCGGAATCCCTGAGCATGTGAACCTTAACGCAAAGCAAATGGCCGAAAGGCTTGAAATTCCATATGAAATAAATCCTGCGGTTGACAAATTCGATGCCCTAATTCTCCTTGACCTTAACTCTTTTGAAATGCTGGGCTCCATGCGCAAGGGAGTTAAGAAATTCAAAAAACCAATTCTTTTGATTGACCACCATGCAGATTCAGGGGAAAAATTTACGGTAAAGGAACTGAGCCTTATTGATGAGAATGCTGTTTCCACAACAGAATTACTTTACAAACTGTTCAAAAAGATGAAAATCGGCATCACACCTAAAATTGCCTCATGCATTGCCGCAGGGGTGATAACAGATTCTGCCGGCTTTTTGGTTGCCGACCATTCCACATTCATGATAATGGCTGAGGTCCTTGAACTTTCGGGCAAAAGTTATTCAGATATTGTTTCTCTTTTCAGGATTGAAGCAGACATCTCTGAGAAAATTGCGCAATTGAAGGCGGCAAAAAGGTGCAGGATTTTCAAATGCTTTAAACATTTGATAGTTTCAACAGATGTCGGCGCTTTTGAGGCATCTGCGGCAACATCGCTTGTGAGATTGGGGGCAGACATCGCCTTTGCCGGGGATTCTAATGACGGAAAAATACTTATCAGCGGAAGGGCAAACAACCAGTTTCTTAAGGAAACAGGCTTTGACCTTGCAAAAGAGGTTTTCATGCCCCTTGGAACAGAAATGGGCGGTTCAGGCGGAGGCCATGCAGGGGCGGCAGGCTATAATGGGGCGGGAGATGATGTTTCCCCGTTTTTGGATAAATGTGTGGAATTAGCCAAGAGATTCCTTGAGAAAAAGCATGGTAAAAGTTCGGGGATAAAGGAATACAATTAATTACTTGCTTTTTTTAGTTTTCTTCTTAACAGTTTTCTTTTTCGCAACGCCCTTTGCGGATTTCTTTGTTTTTTTCGCCTTCTTTTTCACTGCCTTCTTTTTCACTGCAGTCTTTTTCACTTTTGCCCTTTTCTTGGCAATTTTCTTCTTAACAGTTTTTTTCACTTTCTTAACTGCCTTCCTTTTCACCGCTTTTTTTGGCTCTTCCGGCTCTTCAGTTGGCCTGAAGATTTTTGCATACTTTCGATATTTGCTCTTAGCCCAGTGCTGGGGCTGCTTTGAACGCAGTTTCAGCTCTTCCTCTAAAAGCTTCTTCCTGAACTCCTCGCTTGGAGGAGGCATAAAATCAAACATGGGAATCCTCCTAATACTAGTAAATACTATGGATTCCGGAGTATTTAAACATTCTGTTATGTAGAAGATA
>JBDRHK010000046.1:0-15788 GCA_043816965.1 Candidatus Iainarchaeum sp.
AGCTGCCTTGACTTTACAGGTGTGCCTGTGTATGAGGCATTTGATTATTCGCCTGACAGGGCTGCAAAAGAGAGTGACCTGCTCAATTGGGCGAACTCATATGGTGTTGACTGGGATGAATCCCTTTACGCAGGGAATGTGTATCTGAGGACAATTATATATGGAAACCAGAAGGATGACCTTGCAATCCATGCTGAAATGCCTTTGGGGGATTTGAGTTTCCTCACCCCTGATGAAGAGGGCAAAGATGTCTCGCTGAACGGGATAAGGACAATGCCCTACAACAGGCTTGGTGCAGGGGAAAATGATTTGGTGAACAGCATTGAGGATGTTTTCAATTTGGTGGAAGAGGGAAATATCTGCGTAACCAGCACAGGAAATAAGATGGAATTCTGGTGGAACCCTCAGATTATTTATGAATATGCGGGAGCCAAGAGAAGCATCCATGATGAGACTGTTGGATTGGTTGCTGATTCCACATGTATCGGATATGGCTCCTAAGGATTTGCACAAATAAGGGTTAGAGCAATATCTCGTCTTCTGGTTTCCAAGCAGGGTCAACGATACATAAGAAAATCAGGTCTTCTTCTCCAGAATTCTTGATTCTTTGCTGAGATTTAGGAGGAATATAAATGGCTTGACCTTCTTTTACTTCAGCTGTTTTATCATCAATATACATTACACCATTCCCTTGAAGAAGATAATATACTTCCGATGTTTTGAGTTTATGATTTCTCGTGGTTTGCCCTGGTTTCAGAATTGCATGTGCCAGACTATACCTCAAATCCAAGCTATCTTTTAAAGGATTGAAGAGCTCTCTTAAAACAGTGTTATCTCCTGCAATAAACTCTTTACACTTGGACAAATCTCTTATGAACATATCCAAATAATAACACAAAAATCTTAAAAAACCCAAAAATTGTACAAAAACTCTGATTCGGAATTAAAATTGTAGTCCATTAATGTGCAAAGATAGCCCTTAAGGAACCTTAATATATAACTATATAATTAGTATTATCAGGGATAGCCATGGCATCAGCTGAATCTTCTAATAACATCTACACCAAACTTGAGGACAAATGGTATGGCTTTCTGGACAAAATTAATTCCACAATTCCGATATATGGCATAATTGACCCAATAGACAAAATAATCCCCTCATTTATGCTTTTTTTGC
Source organism: Candidatus Iainarchaeum sp. (assembly GCA_043816965.1). Classification (GTDB taxonomy): domain Archaea; phylum Iainarchaeota; class Iainarchaeia; order Iainarchaeales; family JAFCCJ01; genus JAFCCJ01. The sequence continues at coordinate 1,178 of JBDRHK010000046.1, forward strand.
TTGGCATAGTTTTTCTGCTTATTGTTGCAGGAGTTTTTGGAATTTTGCTGCTTGCTCCAGGCGGGCCGCAGACAGGGGAGCTGAGGCTGGAAATTATTGATGAAACCGGTGCGGGAATTGATGGTGCCTATATTTCAATAACTAATATTTCCCCCACCGCAAGTGGCTATGCTGATGGGGATGGAAAGATAACGCTTAAGGTGCCTGCGGAAACAGATTTGGAGGTGGAAATATCCAAAGGCGATTATGAAAGCGAGGACCGGACACTTAAAGTAAAGGGGGCCAAGCTTGAGAAAACAATCACCCTGCGTTTACTGCTAACTTCATCTTTCCCAAAAACCATTAAATTCACAGGGCCTGACGGCAAGAAAATTGTGAACAAGGAAATCAGGGTTGAATTCAGCTGTTCAACAGGCAAAATAATGGAGCAATCGGAATTCTTAGTTAACAGCGGGGAGATAACCATTACTCCGCCACAGGGCTGCGGCATACTTAGCGCAAATGTAATTTCCGATGGCTATCTTTCCAACAGCTATTCCATAACCAATTCAGGGGAAATAATAAGCCTTGAAAGGGAGGATGTCCCTGAGGGAGGGATTCTTATCCATGTCAGGGATGCGGAAAACAACAATCCCTTGAGCGGGATACATGTAACAATTAGGGACGATGCAGGGATTAAGAAAGAGGGCATTACACAAACAGGGGAACTGAACCTGACTCTGGAGGTTGGCAGCTACTATGCAAGCTTTTCTGATGACACATTAAACTATGCGACAAAAACCATTAATTTTACCATAACTGAGGGGGATATTGAGAGCATAACCGCAAGGCTGACAAAAGATGTCAAGGCGTTTTTAAGGGTCAGGGTTATCGATGACAACAATGATGAGTTGATTCCAAGGGCAAAGATTGTTGTAAGGGATGGGGATGGGAAAACAATTGATGAGCAAATTAGTGATTTCAATGGCAATGTGGTTTCTTTCCCTATAGAGAAAAATGGATTGTATTACATCAGCGCCTCTGCCGAGGATTATGTTATGAGTGGGGAAAGGGAGGTTGATTTGACAGCAAAATCAGATGCCGCAACAGTTGAGGAAACAATTGCCCTGGAAAGCTGCACCCCCGCAACCTGTGGAAGGGTTAGGGTAAGGGTTTATGATGAGGACCGTCTGGCTGTTGAGAATGCAAGGGTTTCCTTCTATAATGCTGAAACAGGGTTTTTGGTTGCCGCACTGGGAACTGAAATAACTGATGTTAATGGCGAGGCTGAATTCACAGGAATTCCCTCAGGAGAGTATTATGCAATCGCGCAGAAATACCCTTCTTCAGGAACATCTGAAACAAAGGCCATTGCGCAAAGTGAAGTTACGGAATTCACTGTCTGGCTTGAGATAGGGGATGGGGTGCTTGAGATAAAGGCAAGGGATGATGATGGAATGCCTGTTCCCTTTGCATTTGCGGAGCTGAAAAGCGAGGGAGGGGAGGAATTGGGAATTATTCCCCTTGATGCCGAGGGCTATGGCGCTTATCCATCAAAGGCGGACAAAAGGCTTTATGTAAGGGTTTATGCCGAGGGCTACACCTCATGGACATCAACTGCGCAGCAGATTGTGAAAGGGCAGACTGTTTCTGTTGATGCCATCCTTGTGGAGGAAATTTTGGGGGATTCTCCTAGTGCAGAATTGATAGGAGTTTTCAGGGAGGGAAGCAAATCTGCGGTTGACAAGCTTGAGGCAGGAAAAACCTATATTGCGAGATTTTCCATAACAGTTCCAAGCGAAACAGATTTCGAATATCTGGGTTTGCATGTGAGAACAGGGCAGATGGAAAAACTGGAAAAGGACCAGATTTTCATAAATTATGTAAATGCCCCGAATGCGTCTGTAATAAAGGCCACAACTTACACACCCCCAAATGGCTATTCATTTGATGAACTCCATGTGACAAACGGCGATGCAAAGTGGGCAAACGCGGTATTTGGAAGATGGGTTAACCCCGGGATTTACAATGTTGAAGTTGAATTGAAGGTAAGGGCCGACACAACTCCAGGTTATGTGCTGCCATTGCACTACCGTGTATGGGCAGTTACAGAAGATAATGAATTTTTAAGGGCGCCATATGATGAGGAACTTGGGTTTAGTGAAAGTGCCGCCGGAAAACATGCATTGTATGCAAAGGCATTTGACAAGTTCTATGTTGAATCCGCGCCTGAAATCTGCGACGATGATTTCTGCTACAGTGAGCGCGTGATTGACATCTCCCAGGATTTAATTCTGGGCGACTCCCCCTATGCACTGAACCTGTTCGATGATTTTAATGTTGTTTTCTCAATCACCAACAATTCAAGGACTGTGCATAATGATTCAAATTTGAGGCTGAAAAACACCATGGACGGGGCCACGGTTGATGACACATTGAGCATTGAAAGCTACAGGGTAACAAATGCCGATGAGGAGAGCTTTTCCTCGGATTTGCCTGTTTATGAATTTGCGGATTCAATTGACCTTGGAAATTTCACCCAGAACAAATCTGTAAGAGGTTCACTTGTCCTGAAACCAAAGAAGGTTGGCGAGAGCCAGATTCAGGTAAGGGTTGTAAGCGATATGGCCCAGGTTTTTGAAAAGATTATCCCTTTCACTGTTTACAGTTCTGAGGATTTGAATGTAAGTGTCTGGCCGGATAATCTGCCGGCTTTTGTTGATATTGCCCTGAGGATTAGTGTGGAACTTGAGGGAGGGGATGATGATGGCCTGGAGATTGAGGATGCATTTGTGAGGGTTACAAGAATTGCCCCTGATAAATCCGAGACTGAGTTTAGCGATTTCACTTCTCCCGCAGGGGAGGCTAATTTCACAATTCCTGCCTCTTCCCCTGGAACTAAAATTATTGTTGAGGTTGAGAAGGCCGGCCATAAAAGCGAGAAAATAACAAAGGAAATCAGCAGGAATATTATTGAATTTAAGCCGAAAACCCTGGAAAGCAATCTGGATGTCAGCGATATTACTGAGGAATTCCTTGAGCTTGAGCTGAAGAATCTGGTTCCGCCAACACTTAAGATTGTTGAACTCAGGTTTTCGGGAAATTTCCAGGGGCTGCTTGATGAGGAAAAGATGGGGAACTGGCTGCAGCAGTATGAGCAATACCTTGAGCTTGAGCATATGGATGTTGAAACAATCCAGGTGCAGACCGCGATAAGTGATGAGGCAAAACTTATAACTAAAAACAAGGAGCTGGCTGGGAGTCTGCTTATTGATGTGAACAATCTTGGGGACACCGCAAGCTATCCCTTTGTGGTGCCTGTAACAGTTAATGTTTCCCTTGGGCAGAAGCCATCCAATGCCCCATGCATCACTGTTTCCTTGAAGGAATGGAAGGACTCGGCCCTTGAGGAAAAGATTTCCAGGGAATTCGAAATAGAGAACAATTGCCTTAACAAGAACAATGAGCCAATGCAGCTTCGGAACCTCCAGGCAAGGATTGTCTGGAAGGGCAACAATCTGGGGAATGTTGAGCTGCTTATAAGCGACCCTGAAAACGGGAGCCAGTCCGAGATTTTGAAAGAAACTGTTTACACCACATTTTTTGAGGGAATTCCCCCTGAACACACCTATAACGCAACCCTTTCCTTCACCCCAAAAGTGGGCCATTTGGGTGAAACCGCCAAATTTGATGTTGAGATTGATGCAGAACTAATTACATCCTCAGGAAATCAGTTGGTTGGGGCAAGCAATTCAGTGGATGCCGAACTGCTTATTATAAACCTCAGCAAGTGCATTAAGTTTGACCCAAATCCGGAAATGGGAATTAAGATTGATAGTGATGAGGAGGAGACTGAATTCAGCATCGATACAAGTGGCTGCGGGGATATTGACATTGACCTCAAGTTTTGCGATTCTGGGAGGGATAATTGCAGGGGAGGGGCAAGTGAGGGAAGCATTCTTGTCCATCCATGGAGTTTCACTGATGTCAGTTCAGGGGATGAAAAAACAGTGAGGGTAACAAGGCAGGAGATTCCGGGAATTTACGGGATTAATATTGATGCAAGGCCTGCCGGCGGGGGATTCAGGCAGGTTGCTGTAATGGATGTAATAATTGAGCCTGATGGGCATTCCTTCTTTGAAATGGGCAAATATGATTTCTCGATTGTGGGAGATGGGGCAATGGATGCCACAACCCTTTACAACCACATGGTTGAGGAGCAGGTTTATGTCAGGGCAGACCAGTGCTCATGGGGAACGGCAATCGATAACCAATACTGGGGAGCTGCCGGTTTATTGATGAGCGCTGCAGGGGCAGGGATGATTGCTGCGAGTGCGATGACTGTTGGAGCAGCTACAACAGTTACTTATGCTAGTGGATTAGTCATTAGCAATGCAGTAATAGGGGCAGGAAGTCAAATAATAGGAGGTACTGTTACTGCAACAGGATATTCTGGTGCGCCGTTAGGTCTTACATACAGTTCAGCATCTCCTATGGCGCTATCAGGGGGCGTTGTTGAAACAGTACCAGGCACAACCTTAGGCTCATCAACCACGGCAGGCAGCACCTCAATGGGCGCCTTGGGCGCGCAGCTGCTGGCGGTGGGGCTTATTATCCTGATTTTATACCTCACAGGAATTATTGGGCCTGCGGATTGTGAGGATGTTTTCCTGACCAATCCCCTGCCGGATTATGTGGTGAATTTGGCTGGAACTGATGATTTGCCTGCAGATGCAAGGGCAATAATTATGGACAGAGGTGAAATTGACTCTGAATTCAATTTAGATGTAAGGGATATTTATGCCGAGGGTGCCCACAACACCGAGGAGGTTGGGATGGTTTTCACAAATGAGGGAATCAGTGAGGGTGAACCGGTTTATTCATTGGCGAGAGTGCGTTTTACTGAGCACATACATGGCGATGACAGCCATAGCGATTCGGCTTCGGATTATGATGTGGAATGTAGTAACGGGAGCTTCGCCCCTTACTGGATTGGCGGTGAATCCAGCCAGGGCTCGTGCAATGGTGTGCGCGAAATAAGCTCTGAGGAGAAATTCCACTTAAGGTTTAAAACGCTGGATATGGTGGAATCCCTCCCTGAAGTAAATTTCGATACATTTGCATGTGCAAATGGTTTGCAGATAGGAAGGAGCGGTGAAGGGGCCCTTCCAAGGGTGAAACTGAACTGGGAATGGACAGAGCCCAAAGGCATTGCATATGATGAATGTGATTCAGGCAATGCGGATTACATTTACTGCGACGCCGCCCAATTTACGATTGAGACCAACAAGAGGTTGAAAAGGCTTTATGAATTCCTGCAGGCAAACAATTTCGACCTGCGGTGCCCGAAGCAAATTGAATCCACAGGCATAAAAGGATTCAATGACACCAATTCAACACATGCTGTTGAGCCAGATAGTATAGGTTTGCAAAGTATTTCTGCCACAAAAACCGTAAATTCGGCACAAGTCGTGGCAACAGTGAGGAACAATAATGCCATCCCGGCCGGTGCAACAGTTCATATTATCCTTACAGGCCAGGGGGCGCCAAGCCTTGAATGTGATGCATTGGTTGTCGGCCTGGCGCAAAATGGTGCTGAAAGTGCCAGCTGTAATTTCACACCATTGGAGGAAACGGTTTATGTTGCAACTGCAATTATTAGTGCCAGCAATGTGGATATTGACACAACCCCTGTTTCTGTTGGGTTCATAATAGGTGAATCCGGGGTGGCACTGGATTGCGAATTGCCAAGAACGACAGAAACCCTCTATGGAGAACCGATGATTAACAGGTTTATTGACGCAGACCAGACAGTAAACTGGACATCCGCCATTCCGAACAAGGAAACACTGAATGATTTGCTGAAATTCAATGCCTATTTGATTAAGGATTCCTACAGCCCTGACTTTATGAATGATTTCGTTAATTACTACACTTCAAGCCCGTTGGCAGATACCCCCACATTTTTCACAGATTATGAATTTGACAGGATAATGCGCTATGGGGCATTGCAGGTCAGGCAGAAATATATTGAATCCTACCAGCTCTCTGCCCCTGGTTTGTATGATGTGGAAATTGCGGCATACTTTGATGATGACTGGCGCTTTATAGATGTGGACGGAAATGTTTCTGTTTCAGTGGCAGTGGTGTTGCAGCATATTGATGACCCCTCCCCCAACAGCCCGTTCTACAGCATGCCATTTGATGGGCTTGTGGGTTTGGAGGGGAACAGCTTCAACAGGCAACTTTATGGGGCTGCATTCATTAATGAAAATATTGAGGATCTTGTAAGGATAGATGAGAATGAAACCCCATTGAACACTTTCCCAGATACTGGCTCAAATCCTGTGGCAACTGTAAAGGTTGAGATTGAGGACAGCATATATAATCTCAATTCAGCCCTTGGCACAAGGGGCGAGGTTTTGGCCATAGAAAACAAGTCAGGCGGGGTTAAGGAATTGACCTTCTCCCCATCACTTGCAACGCCAGTGATGCTTAAAGCAAGCAGCGAAATAACAGATGAGCCGCTTTCAGTATTTTATGGGGCAAGCGTAAACGACGCCACTGTGGAGGTTGGGGGCACTCTCACCTACTGGAGCGGGGCAGGAAGCTGCCTTGATTTTTCAGGAGTGCCGGTTTATGAGGCGTTTGATGAGAAGCCGGACAGGGCGGCAACAGACAAGGACAGGCTGCAGTTCTGGACAACGATTTATGGGGTGGATTGGGCAAATATGAATTATTCAGGCGATGTATATCTAAGGACAATCTTTTACAGCTCCCCTGAGGGAGATTCATTGCTCCAGGCAACCTATCCTTTGGATCAAATGGAATTCCTTACGCCTGATGAAACAGGGGATTCTGTTGCACTGAATGGGATCAGCACAATGGCTTACAATGGAAATGACACCATCAATTCCATACAGGATGTGTTTGATTTGGTTGGGGAAGGGCAGCTCTGCGCAACCAATTCAGGAAATAAAACCACATTCTGGTGGAACCCGCAGGATGTTTACCTGCAGCAGGGAAGCCGGAGAAGCATACATGGCTTAACTGAGGGATTGGCTGCAGGGGAAAGCTGCATAGGCTTTGATTAGGTGATTTGTTGTTCCCGTTGTTTATGGAAGGGTTTTTCGAACTTTTAGGTGATTTGGACCTGATTTTGAAAATCTTTGTTTTAATGACGATTTACAGCTTTGCAAAGAACCATTTGGGGAACAATTTCCTGGCGATTATAATTGTGGGGGCATTTACTTATTTCATTTTCTTCAGCGGCCTTTGGTTCATTTTCGGGGGAATCTACCTGCTCTACATGCTCCTGACATTCGGCATTGCAGGAATCATGATTGATTACTTCTTTGTTGGAGGGGGGCAAACAGCCGGGGAGGGCAATGAATCACCAGTGAGCAGTGGTGCGGATGTTGCAAAAAGGATGGCATCTCAAAGGGCAAGGCAGGGGCCGGCACAGCGAAGGGTTTTTGGGGGGAAATAAAAATGGACGACAGGGGGAATGTTGTATTTATCATTATCGGGGCCTTTATCGTTATTGCCCTGCTTCCGCCTATACTGATGTTTCTTTTCCCGCCAATACAGATTCTTTTCCAGATAATGATGATTTTCATGCTTTATTCAATAGTCAGGGCATATATGGGGGATGGGCCTTTAACACTGGTGCTTAGCGCAATTCTCATCTATTTCCTTGTTTTCAAATACACATATATTTTCGCGTCATTATGGGTTTTCCAGATGCTTTTAGGGGTGCAGTTCCTTTCAGTAGTTATCTGGGGAGTCGGAACCACTATGAGGGGGAAGTAAAAATGACTGACCAAAAAGGATATATAGAATGCAAGGGTTTAATTTCATAGGGTGAATGGAATGCTGGGAATAATACTTAATGACCTGTTCCTGAACATCCAGATAGTGTTAACCTTATTCATTTTTGTGTGGATTTTCAGCTGGGCAAAGCAGGCACTGGGCTCGGCAAAACTTGCGATAATTTTTGCGCTGATTGTTGTCTACCTTACCTTTGTCCAGTTTCCTGAGCTCATATGGCTGGCCGTAATTTTGGTCATACTTGCGACATTTGGCTCGGAAGTTTTTTCTAAAATGAACCCCTTTGGCGGGGGAGACCATTTGCACTGAGATGATTTTGTGGAAACGATTATTTTCCTGTTCTCCATACTTTTGCTCCTCTTAACCTGGAGTGCGGGCTATGGCTGGATTGCGGGCGGCATCCTTATCATAATGGTGCTTTCCACCCGCTCGGCAGGAACCATCATTGTGTTCGCAATAGCCATGGCGGCCATTTATTTTCTGAGTGAGAGTTTCAGCATGCAGGACCTGTTCATCCCGCTGATATTCGGGCTGATAGTGCTTTTCCTGATTGTAGGGATGGGCAAGAAACCGGAACAGCCGGAATACTATTCCCCTGATGCCGGCGGCTATGGAAACCTCCTTGGCGGAATGTAAAATGAAATTAGGAATGTTTCTCCTGCTGCTGGTTCTTATTTTCCTATCCATTCATTTCGATGTTATGTGGCTGGGCTTTTTCCTGGCATTTGTCCTGATAATATATCTTCTTGGTTTGGCCGGCTATAAAACAAAAAATGCCGCAGTATCTGTTGGGAAGGTTGTGGGGGAGGACATTAATAGGGAAGTTGAGGATTTGAGAAATGCCAAGGGAAAATACCCTGCCTTCAAGGAAATTAAGGGGCTGTATAAGGAGGGCTCGAAAAGGCTTGCGATGGAACTGGACACAAAAGAGAAGGGTAAGAAGAAATTTGTTGATAAGGAAGTTCTTGATGCTCTTGGAAAAGGCTCAAAGAAATTCATAGCTGCAATGAAAAAAATATTTGATTAGTTAAAATATTTGATTTGCTATTTCTTGCCCAGCAGGATTTTCCTGTTGGTTTCGAGAATCTTCTCAAGAATTGATTTTAATGCAGAGGTGTTTGCCTTAACCTCTCCCAAATCCGCCTCAAGGGTATTCATCTTCCGGTCAATAATCTGGAGTCTCTGCGAAAGGTCGCTCTGGGTAGAAGAGTCAATTTTGGCGTGGAGGTCATCAACCCTTCTATGGACCTCATCAACCTTTTGGGCATGCTCCTCGAATTGGGTTTGGGTGGTTGTATTTGCCAAATCATGGTCTTCCCTTATCCCCGCGATCTGTTGGTTTATGTCTTCCCCTGATGCAGGAACTTCCCCTGCACCGGCAACAGGGTCTTTTTCAGAAGGATCAGGTTCTTCCCCGGATGGAATGCCTCCCTTTACTTCATTAATTATGGACTTAATTTCCCCCTCCTCCAAACCAATGTCCCTGAGGGTTGATTTCACAGTCTCATCATCAATTCCGGATTCATACATCTTCTTTACAGTTGAAAGAACCACTTCTTTATTTACCATATAAACGCCTCTTAAACTTCCTATATATTAAATCAAACCCAAATATAAACATTTCCGGGGACCCTTTTTCCTGAATTATGCCTCCAAGGGAAAAGCAATAAATACTCAATTGCCTATATCTTTATGCTGAATTTGGTGGTTTAATGCCTGAACTGTTTAAGATTGGAGACGGGCCATGGAATATGATGTTTTCCGGGAAATTTATGGACCATGAGGTTGATATTTACTCCAATCCAGATAATGTCCTGCTTGTGCTTATATGGGACAGGCAAGGTGGAAATTACAAGGGCGCTGTTATTGAGATATATAAGGTTTTTGCAGCAATGGGAGAAACCGAAAATTTTGTTGAAAGCCTCCCGAGAGAGGTCATAGTACTTGCAAAGCATACTAAGGAGCAAACGGTTAAATTTTTCCTTCTAGGTGGAGGGGCAAGCTATGTGAAATATGAGGAAAGGGGCTTTGTAAAGGAAATTGATTCCCAGCTGAAAAGCCTTTCCATCTCCGCCAAAATGATAAAGGATGTTTCAAAGGCATATGATTTAACCCTTCAGGACCTTAAGAACGCTGATGAGGAGGTAAGGAATTCATTCTTTGCCCAGCCCCTCCTTATACCTATTGTGACCACCGCAGCCCATGCCGCAGGAGGGAGCACAGAGGCCTCTGCCATTGGAAAGGGGGAAATAATGCTCGGCCTCACAAAGGATAAAAACAAGGTTGTTGAGCCTATCAGCCTTTTCACAAGGACAATTGTAAGTGGCGGGAGTGCATCAGAAAGGGGCCATTTCCTGCACATTCTTGCCGAGGGTTTCCTGCTTTCAGGAATTCCTGTTGTTATTTTTGAACGTGGGAGCAAGTTTTCAGGGCTCGGGGAATCATCAAAGGAACTTGCCGAGCTGCAAAAATACCAGGTTGAGGCAGACCCAATGGGCTTTCCTGTAAAACATTATTATCTCTCAAAGCAAATCTTCGGGGATTTGGAATTTCTCAGCCCTGAAGGAATGCTGGATTCCTTTGGGGTCGGGGAGAACAACGTAGGCAACCTAATTGTTGATTTAATGAAAAGCGAACCAAGCAGGGGCATGGCAGAACTGGCATCAAAGATAAGGAAAACCAAGCCCAAAGACAATGCCACCTCTTTTGAAATATTCAAGGCCGCGAGGATTATTTCGCTTATGGGCTCCACCTATCCTAACTTGTTTGAGGGCAAAAATGATTTGGATGACCTTTCCAAAAAGCCCTCAAAGGGAATTGGCCGCTCAGGAATAATCCACTTCGAGGACTATGATTTAAGGGCCTCACTTATTGTGATTCACAACATTCTGAACGGCCTGATTCAGGAAAGCAAGAAGATGGGGGCAACAAGGACTGTTAAGCTTGTGGTTATACTTGCAAATGCCGGTGAAATAATACCAAAAGACAACCCAAATAGTTATGCAAAGCAGTTTTCCGCACTGCTATCTGAACTGAACAAATATGGGATTGCATTTGTGCTGGATACTGAAAGTACCATAGACCTGCTCCCAGATGTTGCAAATCTTGGGGAATCAAAGATAAATATAGTCGGCGGAAATGAGGCAGGAGTGCAGATCAAGCAGAGAAAGGGTTACAGGGTTTTGTTGAGGCCAGGGCTTAGTGCCTGTTCTGAAAAATAATTGCTAAAATAAAGGCGGTTGCCAAGATAAAAGTATTGTTAAAATTGTTGGGAAACGTAATTGCCAAAATATTTCAGTTTATGATTTTGCCTTTGCATTTTTTCCCTTAATCTTCTCCCCGACCAGTTCCTCTACGTCCTTATAGGTTACAAACTCGAGCGGGTTTATGGAGTCAATTACAAATTTCATTTCCTTTACGTCCTCGGCCTTGGCATAGACTGCCTGAATCTCGGCAACCGATGACTTCAGCTCCTCTATTGCCGAGGAATTCCTTGAAAGCTGCGAAATTATTTCATCAAGTTTGGCGGCAACTTCCCCTGTGGCGACTTCCCCGCCAGTGGCAGATGCCTTTCCGCCCTCAAATTCCTTTATCCTCTTGTTCAGCACAAGAAGATTCCTCCCCAAAACCTTCTCATTCCTAACCAAATATTTCATTTTTTGGGAAATAATCATTATGGAAGAATTCAGGGCCCTTACATCTGTCTGCAATTGCGTTAAAATGAATCCTGCTTTTGAGGGGGCTCCATGCGGCATATCAAATCACTTTAATTAAAATAGATGTTGTTGCTTAAAAACATATCTATGGTTTCTGCCAAAATACGTGGAATTTTGCTTGATGTTAGCTATTCTGTTGATGGGCAAAAGGAAATTTCGCTGCTTCTTTATGTGAAAACCAAAAAGGGGATGGAAGTTTTTAAGGAGAAAAAATTCAAGCCATATCTTTATGCATTGGTTGATGACGCAAAGAAAAGGGCTGCTGAGATTTCTGAAAATGAATTTGGTGAGGACAAGGCAAGGCCGCTGAAAGCTGAGGCGGTGAAGATGGCAAATGCCCCTGAAGTTGTGAAGATTTTTTTCCGCAACACCAATCAATTGGTGCAGGCAAGGGAGGAGATAAAGGGGCTTAAGGGAGTGATTGGGGTAAGGGAGTACGACATTCCTTTCACCCGCAGGTTCCTTATCGACAAGGGAATTGAACCCATGAACTGGGTGGAAATTGAACTGGATGGGGATGAAATAGAATCAATTAAGAAGATGGATTTGAAAAAGGATGTTATCGGCGAGATGAATATCGGTGCCTTTGACCTTGAGACCTATTCTCCAGGGAGGTTCAGCAATCCTGAGAAGGACCCTATATTGATGGCTGCTGTTGCAGGGAAGGATATGGCCGAGGCAATTACATACAAAAAGCTTTCCGGAAAGGGGGCAAAAGTTGTAAAGTCCGAAAAGGAAATGGTTCAGGAATTGCTTGGCTGGTTTGTGGAAAAAGAGATTGATATTGTTGTCACCTACAATGGTGATTCATTTGACTTCCCATATCTAAGGGACAGGGGTAAGAAGATTGGCGTTGACGTAAATTTTGGAATTGGCGGCGAGCCAAAATTTAGGAAAAAGGGGCTTGACCATGCCGCGCAGCTTAAAGGGATTCAGCATTTGGACGCCTACCAAATGTTGAGGCTGCTTGCAAAATTCGGCGTGGTTTCGCTGATTAAATATGATTTGGAGAGCGTTGTTGAGAGGATTTTTGGGAAAACGAAGGAAAAGATTGGCCATAATGAGATTAACGAGCTCTGGGATAGGGGCGAATTGGAGGGGCTGGCGAAATACAATCGAGAGGATGCGCTCTACACGCTGAAGCTCGCTGAGGAGTATTTGCCATTGCTTGTCGAGTTCTGCAAAATTGCGCACATGACACTTTTTGATGTCAACCGCGCGAGTTCCTCGCAATTGGTTGAATCTTTGCTGATTGAAAAGAGTTTGGGGGCAGGGCACCTGATTCCCAACAAGCCCTCAGAGGAGCAGGCAAAGCAGAGGATGATGCAGACCTTTAAGGGAGGGTATGTCAAGGAGCCTATTGCCGGTCTGCATGAGAATATTGCGGTGCTGGATTTCCGCTCCCTGCACCCCACAATAATCATCTCCCATAACATTTCTCCCGAAACTTTAAAGTGCAATCACGAGAGCTGCAAGAAAGGGAAGAATATCTCCCCGGATAAGGACTGGTTCTGCGAGAAGCAACGGGGATTCTTCCCTGAAATACTGGAGGAGATTCTCGCAAACAGGATTGCGGTAAAGGGCGAGATGAAGAAACACAAGCCAGGCTCAAAGGAATACAGGCTGCTGGATGCAAGGCAGCATGCATTGAAAATCCTGCTGAATTCCCACTATGGCTATCTGGCTTTTGCAAGGGCAAGATGGTATTCGAGGGAGTCGGCAAGGGCAGTTACCGCCTGGAGCAGGCACTACATAAAGGAAGTTATGCACAAGGCGGAGGAGGATGGATTTACTCCAATCTACAGCGACACTGACAGCTTATTTATTCTTGTCCCGAAAGATAGGGGTGAGAAGGAGGTTGAGCAGTTTGCAAAGAAGATAAACTCCGAGCTCCCTGGTGCAATGGAGCTGGAGTTTGAGGGTTTCTTTAAGCGCGGGATTTTTGTAAGCAAACGGGATGGCGGAGCAGCAAAAAAAAGATATGCATTGATTGATTTTGATGACAATTTGAAAATAGTGGGATTTGAATATGTGAGGAGGGACTGGTCAGGAATTGCAAAGCAGACTCAGAGAGATGTTTTGCAGGCGGTTCTTAAGGAAGGAAAGCCTGAAAAGGCGGGGGAGATAATCCGCGAAAGGGTTAAGGCACTGAAGAATGGTGAAGTGAAGAAAAAGGACCTTACAATAATGACCAATATTCAAAGGCCGCTGAATAAATATGTTGCAATAGGGCCGCATATTGCCGCCGCAAGGAAGGCTGTTGAAAGGGGGAAGGAATTGGGCGTGGGGTCAACAATCAGCTATATAATTACACGCAAAGGAAAAAGCATTTCTGATAAGGCGGAACTCGAAGAATATGTAAAAGAGGGAGAGTATGACGCCGATTATTACATCTCAAATCAATTGCTTCCAGCAGTAATCAAAATAATGCGCGAATTGGGCTTCACTGAGGAAGATTTGAAAGAGGGGGGGAAGCAAAGGACGCTTTCCTCCTTTAGTTAGGCTTTTAAATGACTTAAAGCATTATAGTAACACTTAGTGTTTGTTATTGGCAGGAAGAGGGAAACATGAACTTGGATAAGAATCAAAAGTTATTGATTGTTTTGGGAATTGTCCTAGTTGCGATAATTGCATTTGCTTACATTATGGGCTGGTTTGGCATGGGAGGGGTTACCTCTGAAGAGGTCGCAGAACTGGAGAATTTAGAAAATAATTTTGAGGAGGGAATTGGCGTAAATTTATCATGTAGTTTTGAAGCAGACCAGATTGCGGAGGATGCCAGAACAGTTTGTTGCAGACCTGACCAGGGAGAGGATATAGGCATGCGATTATCACCGGATAATATGCCTCCTATCTGCAGTATTAGGCTAGAGGGCTCAACTCAGATTCTTTGCTGCATCTTTGCAAACACTTCTTGAATCTATATTTCTTGTTTTTGGCAGATAAGGCTGTGGGACAAAATTGAGTGATTTAACGTTTTTTACTGATTTTCTTTGGTTTTTTGCATATTATGAGGTATGCGTGCCTGCCTAGATAGCGTTTTGGGCAGTCTACTTTTGCGCTTGTTCCCAGCTTTGTTACTGTTC
>JBDRHK010000047.1:0-8798 GCA_043816965.1 Candidatus Iainarchaeum sp.
CAATCCATTGGGAAATTTCAGGGGCATATTGCTCAGGAGTTTGCCCCTCCAGCGAGAAATTCCTGTAGTAAACCACATAGGCTGGTCGACTCTGCTGCAGGGAGCTGAGCATTCCGGATTTTACCTCCTCCCTCGCAGTCCAGGGAGCAATGTATAAGTAGTGTGTTGCCAGCGGGCGCTTGGAAACGAAATAAGTGTAAGGGTGGAAGGGGAAGGAGAAAATTGTTTCATTTTCGGCAGTATTGGATTGGATGTAATTCCCCACAGCGTTAATTTCCCCAAAACCGTCCACCAAAAGACGGGATGAATAGTAGTTGATTGAGAAAACCGAGATTCCCAGAACGAACAATACAAAAACTAAAATCACGGCATAATTAATTAATTCCTTCTTTTTCAGTTTCAGGTATTCGAAAACCTTTACCCCCCAAAATCCAAAAAGGATTGCGAAGATAGGGAGCGCGGGAAGCAGGTGCAGCTCATCGTAAATCGGGAATAGGTTGGACACAAGCGCGACCACTGAAAGCAGGAGAAGGTTCCATTTCAGGAAATACTTTGAGCGCTTCTTCATCAGCAGGTAATTTTTCCAGAAAAGGAAAATCACCGCGGCGAACACCAATCCAAGGACAGCGAACTCATGCAGCTCATTAATCACTCCCAGCGCTCCCTGGCCTGTTTCCATCTTATTGTAGATAAACCCCTTTGTAAGATTGTAGAAAAGCACGCCATAAAGAAATTCGTTCAGCGCTCCCCTGAGGGCGAAGAAGATTGCCGCAAGAATCGGGAAAACGGCAATCCCGCCAATGAAAATTCCTAATTCATTCCACAATTTCTTGAGGGATTTCTTTTCCTGGTTGAACATGAAAATGAAAAGAATGAGGAAAGGGATTAAGAGAATTACAGACTGCCTGAATAAAATTCCCAAACCCAAAGCAATTCCTGCCCCCAGCAGAAATTTGTTTTCTTTTTTATCGAAAAAGTAGGTGTAAAGAAGGTAAATTGTAATCAGGGAGAATAGGGTCATAAATGGCTCAATAATTGCAAGCAGGCCATGGAGAACAGGCATGAAGAACGCATAGAAAGCTGTTGCGAGGAATGCTGTTTGGTCATCGAACATTTTCCGCGCGAGGGTAAATAAAAGAACTGTTATCATCAATTCAACCAACAGGACAACCATTCTCGCCGTGAAAACTGAATCCCCGAAAATTGAAAAGAAGAAACTCCAGAGATACATTGTTCCGGGGCCATGCAGGGAAAAGAAATCCAGATAGGGTGTTTCCCCCGCATAAGTGTAGTATGCGTATGAAATATACTGCCCTTCATCAATGAACGGGTTTGCAGAGCTGATTGCAATTCCAATAAGGACTTGAATCAGCAAAAGGGCAATCAGCGAGATTTTCAGATTCCTTTCCATCAAAACCAACATTATTTGTGGGGAGAATGCTTTTAATAACCTAATTTCCCAAAGATAGTTAAAGGTGGAATGATGGAAGAATCTGCTTACCGAGAATTATTTGAGGCTGAAAATGGCAATTGGTGGTTTTTGGGGAGAAAGGGGCAGGTCTTGATGTTTTTGAGGAAATTCCTCCCGGAAAAAAAATTAAAGATACTTGATGCTGGTTGCGGAACCGGCGCCTCAATTGAATTCCTGAAAGAATTTGGGGAAGTAACTGGAATGGACATCTCCCCAAAAGCCATGGCCTTCTGCAAAAAAAAAGGATTGAAAAATGTTTCAAATGGGGACATAAGGAATATGCCTTTCAGGAATAATGAATTTGATTTGGTCGTAGGTCTTGACGTTCTGGAGCATGTTAAGGAAAATAAAAAGGCAATCTCGGAATTCAATCGGGTTCTGAAGGACAATGGTTTTTTATTGCTCACAGTACCTGCCTTTGATTTTCTATGGACAATGAGGGACGAGTACATGATGCACAAAAAAAGGTTTAGCAGGCCAGAACTTCAGAAATTCCTTGAAAAATCCGGATTTAAAGTAATAAAAATCAGCTACCGGGGGCTTTTCTACTTTTTTCCTCTCTGGATACGTATTTTGCTGTTCGGAACAGATATTGACGATAAAAACCGTAATGTGATTCACACAAACTGGCTGCTTAACACATTATTCACCTTTTTCCTGAGAATTGAGAGCTTTTTCATGCAATTTATTGATTTTCCACTGGGAACCGCCATCATAGCAATTGCCCAAAAAACCGGAGGATAAACCGTTCCTCGCCTCCCAGTATCTTTAAATTTGTTGCGCCTTAATAGTTCTTTTATCCTAAAGTTAAATAGGCTGATTTTATGAGAATTATTTTATGTGGCGGTGCTGGATTTATAGGTTCCCATTTGCTGTCAAAACTTTCAAAGAATCCTGAAAATTCAGTTGTTGTTATCGACAATCTGAGGACCGGGAAAAGAGAGTTTATTGAGGAGGGCCTGAAAAGGCAAAATGTGGAATTTATTGAGGCCGACCTTTCTGATTTGGAAAAAACGGTTCAGTTTGTAAAGGATGCGGATGTTGTATACAACCTTGTGGCAAATGCAGACATTAGGGGAGGAACCGCAAATACCGGCATTGATTTGAAATATAACTTAATTACCGCATACAATATTCTTGAAGCAATGCGGAGGGCCGATATTGGCAGGCTTGTTTTTTTCTCCTCTTCAGGAGTTTATGGCGAGCCTAATGTCATTCCCACACCCGAGAATTATTCTCCCATGCTCCCCTGCTCCCTTTACGGTGCTTCCAAGATTGCTGGCGAGGCATATGTAAGCGCATTCGGCAATAGTTTTGGAATTAATTCCCGCATTGTAAGGCTGGTAAACATTGTGGGAAAGAATGGAACCCATGGAGTTATTGGCGATTTCATTGAAAAATTGGAGAAGAATTCAAATCAGATGGAAATTTTGGGGGATGGAAACCAATTGAAGTCATTCCTGCACATAAGTGATTGCCTTGATGCGGTTGATGCCGTGGTAAGTAATTCAGATAAATCAATCGATACCTACAACATAGCAAACGACGACTGGATTGATGTTAAAAGCATCGCAGATATTGTTGCTAAAGCCATGGGCCTGGAGGATGTTAAATATAGTTTTACCGGCGGGGAGAGGGGCTGGATTGGTGACGCGCCAAAGGTTAGGCTTTCGATTGAGAAAATAAATAAGATTGGATGGAAACCAAAATTCAACAGCAGGCAATCTGTGGAGATGGCTGCAAAAGAGATGATTGAATCTAGGAAGTAATTTACTGGAGGCAAAAAATTGATAATAAGCAAAACACCCATGAGAATAAGTTTCTGCGGCGGGGGCACTGACATCAGGGATTATTACGAAAAATACGGCGGTGCGGTAACCTCCACAACCATTGACAAGTATATGTACATTATAGTAAACGAAAGGTTTGATGGGGATATTAGGCTGGGATACAGCCGGACTGAAATCGTTGACCATGTTGACAAGATCAAGCATCCGCTTTTGAAAGAAGGGATGAATGCAGCTGGAGTTACAGGCAAGGTTGAAATACTATCAATGGCCGACATCCCCTCAAAAGGAAGTGGTTTGGGAGGGTCAAGTTCATTTGTAGTTGGCTTGCTAAACGCACTCCACTCATTTAAGGGCGAATTTAAGTCTGTAAATTATCTTGCCGAAAAGGCCTGTGAAATTGAGATTGACCTGCTGAAAGAACCTATAGGCAAGCAGGACCAATATGCTTCTGCATTTGGAGGGTTGAACCATATCCGGTTCAATGAGAACGAAAGTGTTTTTGTAGAACCGATTATTTGTTCAAAGGAAACTAAGAAAAAGTTGTTCGGCAACCTGATGCTTTTTTACACAGGAATGACGTCCGAAGCAAGAACAGTACTTAAGGGGCAGAAGGAAAATATCGGCAAGAATGTTGAAGTGCTTAAAAAAATGAAATCTCTCGCGGTAAAATCGCGGGATGCCCTCCTAAATAATTCTTTAAATGACTTTGGGGAATTATTACATGAGAACTGGGAACTTAAAAAGCGCCTTGCGAGCAATATAAGTAACAGGACTATCAATGATTACTATGAAAATGCGAAAAAGGCCGGGGCAGTTGGGGGCAAACTTTGCGGTTCAGGAAATGGGGGGTTTCTACTTTTCTATGTAGAGCCTGAAAATCAGGATTCTGTGAGGGATAAACTGAAGAGCCTAAGGGAAGAAAAGTTTACATTCGAGCCGCAAGGAACAAAAATTATTTATGTGGAGGAATAATATGGGCATTAAGGATTATTTTGAAAAGTTGAAACAGGGGCTGGATGCAATAAATGAATCAGAATTAGAAAAGGTGGCGGATGTTCTGTTCGAAACCTGGAAGAGGGGGAAACAGGTCTTTATTTTTGGCAACGGCGGTTCCGCTACCACTGCATTGCATTTTAGCTGTGATTTGGGCAAGAATACAGTTAAAGACCCTAATTCCGATGAAAAAAGGTTCAGGATAATTCCCCTTGTTGACAATATTGCAACATTAACGGCGCTTGCAAATGATTCGGGATATGAGAATATTTTTTCCGAACAGCTAAAAAATCTGGTTATGGAAAATGATGTTGTGATTGTGATAAGTGGCAGCGGCAAGAGCCCGAACGTGCTTAAAGCGGTCGAAGTTGCGAAGAACGCAAAAGCGATAATAGTAAGCTTTACCGGGTTTGATGGGGGAAAACTGAAATCAATTTCAGACTATAATATTAACTTCAACGAGAACCACTACGGAAGAATTGAGGATGCCCACTTAATACTTGAACACCTAATTACTGAAATCCTGAAGGAAAGGATATCTGATTCAAAAGGGGAAAATTAGATGAAATCCTTTTCCCTGGTAATTCCTGCCTACAACGAGGAACATAGGATAGGAAACACACTTAAGGCATACCACTCTTTTCTCTCAAAAAAATACAAGGATTTTGAAATAATTGTTGTTACTGACGGAATCACAGACGGCACAGAAAAAATTACCGGGGAGATTGCCGCAAGAAAGGGCAATATCAGGCTGCTAAAATTTAAAGAAAGGCTTGGAAAGGGCGGCGCTGTCCTTAAGGGATTCAAGGCAGCAAAGGGGGACATCATAGGGTTCACTGATGCCGACTCTTCTGTAAGCCCAAAAGAATTCAACAAACTGCTTTTGGCTCTGCCTGATTATGATTGTGTTGCGGGTAGCAGGTATGCAAAAGGCGCAATACAACTTGAAAAACAGCCCCTAGAAGTGAGGGCCGCAAGCAGGGCATTTAATCTAATTGTTAACCTTCTTTTCGGCCTAGATATGAAGGACACCCAGTGCGGGGGGAAAGTTTTCAGCAGGGAAATTCTGAAAAAAGTCGTTCCAAAGATGGTTACAACTGACTTCAGTTTTGATGTCGAACTTCTCTGGAGAGTTGACAAAATCGGGAGAGTTAAGGAAGAGCCGCTAATCTGGGAACATGAAGCCGATAATTCCAAGTCCGCCCTGAGAAACAGCCCAAGGATGTTCCTTTCCCTTATTAAGGCAAGGTTCAGCGGCTAGATTCCAGTATGAAATCCACTGCTTCGCCTAAATTCTTGAAGGCGTAATCTGGTTTTTCTTTCCCCCTGAATCCACCTACGGCAATTGTTTTCATTCCTGCGTTTTTGCCGCAAAGAATGTCCCTATCGGCATCGCCAACAAAAAACGAATTTTTAAGGTCAATGTTGAATTTCTCTTCGGCAGTTTTTACCAGCCCGATTTTTGGTTTTCTGCACCCGCAATCAATTTTGTATTCTGCCCTTTCTTCAGGATAGCCTTTGTCAGGGTGGTGTGGGCAATAATAAATGGCATCCAATTTTGCTTTATCTTCCGCCAACAGAGTTTCCAGTTTCCTGTGTATTTCATCAAGTTCGGCAACTGAACACATATTGCGGGCAATAACCGGCTGGTTCGTAATTACAATCGCGAGAAAATCCGACCGATTAATTTTTTTCACCGACATTATTGCACCTGGCAGAATTTCAAGCTGCTCAATTTTATTAAGGTAATTGACCTCCTTATTAATTACCCCGTCACGATCCATAAAAATCGCCGGCCTTTTGTTCTTCATATTTAATCTCGCCATTTTCCCGGAAGCAAAATCTTTGTTAACTTCCTCCAGCCTTTCAGGGGTGCCTACATCCTTTTGATATTCGGCAGTAATGTAACCATAAAGCGGTTCCTTATCAACCAAGGAAGGAAATAAATCTTTTGCAAGGTCTGCTTTCTTTCCCTTGCCAAGATATTTCAATATTTTAGGGGACATTATATAGACTGCGGCATTTGCAAGATTCCTGAAATATCTTCCCTTTTCATGCGGTTTGGAATGGAATGCGGTTATTCTGTTTTCTGGATTCACTTCAACCAAATCACTGTCATAGGGGTGGTCGTTAGGATGCAATACAAGTGTGCAGGCTGACTTTTTCCCCTGGTGAAAACTGATTAATCTGCCAAGATCCATGTTCAGCATTACGTCCCCGTAGAGAATCAGAAAGTCTTGGGTCAAATTACCTTCAATTTCCTTAATTCCGCCACAGGTTCCAAGGGGTTCCTCTTCCCTGAAATAACTGATGTCAACACCAAATTTCTTGCCATTTCCGAAGTAATCCTCAATTACGCCTGAAAGATAATGAGTAATAATTGTGATATCAGTTATGCCATATTCCTTAAGAAGCTCAATCTGGTGCCCTAAAATCGGCTTATCTCCGACCATTATCATCGGCTTGGGAATTTCATGGGTAAGGCTTCCAAGCCTTGTGCCTTTTCCCCCTGCAAGAATTACGGCCTTCATTTCAACAACCTCTATCATTTTCATTCATAGGAAAGCTTTTTTATTAATTGTCACCGCATTTATTGCTGGGGCAGCTAATTGAATTCCAGAAATATTCAAATTATAATAATTTTTGCCGTAATTGCCCTAAGGCTCGTTCCGGCAATCCTTGGTTTTGGCTACATCAGCGACTGGAATTCAATCCAAAATCAGGGAAATGATGTCTGGAATGACCTTCAGAATTATTACACTGAAGAGAAGTTCTACAACATTTATCCTCCCCTATACCTCGCCATGCCCCTTTTTGCCCAGTTCATGTCAGAATTTGCCCTTCAGGACTATATTCTCTGGTGGAAAATTCCGTTGATAATTACGGACGCATTACTTGCACTTCTTATTTTCAAAATTGCGCGTAAAATGAAATTTTCCCAAAAAAAATCATTCATTGCCGCGATGATTTTCGCATTTATTCCTTTCAGCGTGATTACAACAGGATTCTATGCGCAGGTTGATTCTGTTCCCCTTCTCCTGTCGCTTACTGCATTCTACTGGTTTGAATTCAAGGAGGATAAGTTGCTGATTCCAGGATTGGCATTGGGGGCGGCGATTGCTTTCAAGCTCTTTCCCATAATCCTGCTTCCCCTGTTCCTCATGAAAATCGCCTCCGGCAATAAAGAAAGAATTAAGTTCGCGGCCGTTTCCCTCGCGCCGATGGTTCTCCTCTTCCTCCCCTTCCTCTACTGGAACTTCTTCGGAGTTATAAACAATGTGTTTCTTACATCGTCCAGCGTTCCGGACTTCGGTTACGGGGGAATAGTCTCCGCAATATGGTATCTCTTTGCCAGTGGGAAGTTTAAGGCGCCGGAAATAGTTGTTGCGGTTGGGAAATTGTTTTTCTTCGCCTCCCTTTTCGCACTCTATTTTTTCCGTGGCAAAAAAGACACACTTATCAACCTCATAATTATGGCATTCCTTTGCTTCTATGTTTTTTCCCCGGGAATTTCCGCCCAGCATTTGTTGTGGGTGGTGCCCTTTGCTTTGCTCACAAACGATAAAATGTTTAAATTTCACGCCATATTAGGTTCGGTGGCGGTAATCAGCTTCTTGATTTCAATACATGACACTGTATTTGCCGGGCCCAACAGGGAATTCCTGGGATTAATTCAGCTAATGAATGACCCTGCAAGAATTATTTTTGTCGTTTTCAATGTTTTATGGTGGGCATCAATGATCCTATGGCTCTATATAAAATTAAGGCCCAAATCCAGAATCTCAAGTTCAATAAATAATCGGCCATTTGAACCTGGCTCAAACTGATTTTACTTCCCTGCAGCTGCCCGGGTATGCGGGTGGCAAATATAAACAGCTCAAAAGTATTGCCCATACCATCTCTCATATTCATTGTGATTGCCGACCAGCTATTTCAACAATTTTGAATATTTTCCCAGGGCCTCTTCAGCACTGAGCAGTTTGCGTTTCCCTGAATTAATTTCGTGGTTTATCCTATCAATCTTTCTATTGGCCCTTTCCACTTCATTCAAACTAATCCCTCCAGAATTTCCAAAAACCTTTTCGGCTTGACAATATTAACCGATTTAAACCCCCCGACCTTAAGCAGGTGCCGGTCTCCTGTGACCAAATATTTTGCCCCTGCCTCAACCGCAACCTCAATGAATTTGTTGTCTGCCTTATGTTCCCTTACAACATCAATTTTCCCCTCCGGCTCAACGATTTCTGACAGCCCGTAAAAATTTTCCAGCAGGAAAAATCTCGCCCTTTTCTCAACCCTTTCCTTCACTTCCTTCCTGTCAAGGACTTCCCGCAGTTCCTCAATTATCCCGCTGCTCGTAAAACTTTCAATCTCCCCCGCAATAATTTTCTCAAGGATTTTCGCCGAGCTTCCCTCGGAACAAAGCAGTGCTGAAATTATAATATTGGTATCAAGCACGATTTTAATTTTGCCTGACCTTGTGGACGATTTCATTTATTTCCCCTTCCGAAAGCCTTTTCCTGACCCCTGCCCTGAGTTTCCTG
>JBDRHK010000048.1:0-3945 GCA_043816965.1 Candidatus Iainarchaeum sp.
GATTTTTCCACATAATGCATTAGCTGGTTGAAATCCGCATGGTCGCTCAAAGGGAAGGTTTTGTAGCCCCTTCCATTCCATCCTGTTGCAACAGCGCATTCCACTTTTCTTCCCGCCTCATGGGCAAGGGCCGCAAGCAATGAAGGCCCGATTAAATGCGGGGGCATTATCAGCACATTTCCCTCACGGAGATTGTTGTTCAGTTTCAGGTATTTTCCAAGTTTTACCCCGTTCTCCTCATACGCGGAATTCTGCTCGGCGATTTTTCCATGCACGAAAGGCGCCTCGCCCAAAAACTCATTCACCAACCGGGTTAGCTCCTGCGCCTTCCCTGTGCTGTAACCTCCCAAAACGATGAATTTGTTTTCCTTCAGCTTTTCCTTCAGCCATTTTTTCATTTCTGCATAAACAATCTCGCGTTCAGGGAAAAAATGCTGCGGAGCCCCAAACGTGGATTCAATCACGAGAATGTCTGAGGGAATGATTTCTGCCCCCTTGAATAGAATGGAATCCTGCAGCTTAAAATCAGAGGTGAAGACAACTGTTTTATTTCCCTCAACCTTCAACTGGCTGCTCCCTAAAATATGGCCTGAATTGTGGAGCGATACCGAAAATTCCCCAAGGGAAAACTTTTTCCTGAACGGAATTTCATTGATTTCTGATTTTTTTCCTTTTTTTAGGAGAGACGAGGTTCCTTTGGTCATGAAATATCTGTTCTGGGTTGTTGTTTTCGCATGGTCTGAGTGGGCGTGGGTTATCACAATGTCCTGATCCTTTTTCGCACGCGCATCGATAAAGAATTTATCGTTCTCCTCAAGGCACAAGCCAGAATCCTCAAAAAGTCGCATATATGAGAGACAGAGTTAATCTATTTAAAGATAAATGTACAATATATAGGGATTTTTGATGGCAGAAACTTTGCTGATTTGCGGGAAAATTGTGGACATGGTTGACGCCCTGCAGAACAGGATTGACGGAAAGGACTGGAAGGATTATTCAAGAACCTCTTTTATCTATAATTTAGCTTCAACAATCCATGAGCTTGAGGAAATCTCCCTGAATCTGGAATTCGTGAGAAATGAGTTCCAGCACCACGCTTATACAAATGCGCCTGAAATCAGCAACCATATGAAGGAAATCAATTCCTTAATTGCCTTCCTAAAGAGAAACAGGAAACTGGAGGAGGGCCTGATAGAAAAGGCGATGGACAGGGGGGTTGATTTGGAGGAATTGGTGCATGCACCTGACCTTTATTCTTCACTTGAGCAGAAGGTGCTCTCCCTGCTCCTTAAAACCCGCTACCTTATTGAAAGATTGGAAGTTTTTGCACGAAAGAATGAGGGAAAACCTATCGAAGGCAAGGCCAACAGGACCTTGCTGGAACTGATTGATGTAAAGGAGGATGAATTGCAGAAGGTCAAGGAAAAGTATGCCGAGCTGAAAAGCAAAAGTTTTTGGGGAAAGCTGGAGGAGGGAAATTCCTCTGATTTGGAGAATGACCTTTCTGAGCTGGAGAGGAAATTGGGGTCATCAAATTCTTTGGTTGAGGAATCATTGCGGATGCACAAAAGGCAGGCTGAGAATTTAACCTCCTCCAGGGAGGATTTGGAGGGGAGGGTTTCCGAACTTGAGGAAATTGTTTCCCAGTATCAGCGGAAAACTTCTGAACTTATCGCTTCCCTGAAAAAGGAGAGGGATTACGCAAAAAAGATTGTTCTTGAAACCGAGCACGAGACATTGAAACTGAGAAACACCTATTCAAAGGAACTGCTGAACCTTGAACAGGAGAAGATTTCTGTCAGGGAGCAGGCAAGGGGGGAACTTAAGGGGAAAATCGCCGCCATAAAAAAGGAGCTGGGCGAGAAGAAGGATTTGGTTGAGAGATTCAAAAAAATGGTTGATGGCAGGGAGAAGAAGATTGGCGAGTTAGAGGGCGAGATTTCCAAGCTAAAAAGGAAGAAAGCGGGGAAGAAATAATTCTTAAGTAATAAATAATTCTTAAAATTCCTTTTCAATCCTGAGAGAAACTGTTTTTCCCTTTACAATATCTAAGGAGTTAATTTCTTTTATTGATTTTTGCACAAGGCGCTCAACTGATTTATGGGTAATAAAAATCAGGGGAACAAACCCTTTCGATGATTTTTCTTCCTGGATTACTGATAAAATGCTCACCTTATTTTTCCCTAGAATTCCCGAGATTTTAGAGAGAACTCCTGGCTCATCCTTTGCATTTATCCTGAGATAATATGCTGAACTGAATTCATCTTTTGGGAGAAGCCTTTTGGTTATTTTAGAGGGGAGTTCAATAAAATGAAACTCCCCTGAATTCTGGTTCAGCCTGTCCTGGGCTGCACTGATAATATCGCTCACAACTGCAGATGCGGTTGGGAACATTCCTGCCCCCCGCCCATAGAACATTGTTTCCCCCACAATATCGCCTGTTAGGTAAACCGCATTCAGTTCATTCCTCACGCTCGCGAGGGATGATTCTTCAGGGATTAGTGTTGGGTGAACCCTTAATTCAATCCCTTTTTCGGATTGTTTTGCGATTGCAAGGAGTTTTAGTGTGTAGCCCAGATTCTTCGCATAATTCAAATCATTAATATCTATATTTCTTATTCCCTCAACAAAGACGTTTTTTTCCCTCAGGCCCTGATGAAAAGCTATTGAGGAAAGTATCACAAGCTTGTGCATTGAGTCAAGGCCGTCAATATCGGCTGAGGGGTCTGCCTCGGCAAATCCCTTTTCCTGCGCACCCTTTAATGCGGCATCAAAACCCATTCCCTCTTCTGCCATTTTAGTGAGAATGTAGTTGCAGGTTCCGTTCACAATTCCGTAAATTCCGGTTATCTCATTTGCAATAAGGCCAAGGGAAACTGACAAAATCAGCGGAATGCCTCCGCAAACACTCGCCTCGAATAAAATGTCCCCGCCATCTTTCTTTGCATGTTTGAAAAGTTCTATCCCGTGCCTTGCGAGCAGTGCCTTGTTTGCCGTGACCACAGACTTCCCTCTGCCAAGCGCGCTTTCAATAAATTCCTTTGCAGGATGGTATCCTCCAATTAGTTCAACCACTATGTCAATGGAATCATCCTCAAGAATCCTTTTGATGTCTGTGGTAAGAATTCCTTTTGGGAGTTTTACATCCCGCTTTCTTTTAATGTTCCTGTCGACAACAGCGGCAAGCTCAAAATCAATCCCTGTGCGTTTTTTCAGAAATGCCCTCTTCTCGAGAAGAACTTTTGCAACCCCTGTTCCAACAGTTCCAAGGCCGATAAGGCCAACCCTTATTTTATTCATTCAATCAGACAATTTTATCCTGCAAAAGTATTTAATAAATAGGCAGGACATCACTAAACCCGCAAAAAAGATTTAAATTAACTTTCCTTCTTTATTTGAAAGGTGATTTCATGGACAAAATGATAGGTGCGATAATTGGCGGTTTTATTGCCGCAATCATTGGGATAATTGTGGTGATACTGGGGATTGTTGCGATTTTCTTCTTTGCGATAATTGGAGCCCTTATTGGCGCAATAACAGGATTCATTCTTTCAATTACGCCGTTTCTGGGCTCCCTTGTCATTGAGGGCTTTGGGCAGGTCGGGATTGAGAACGCAAATCTTGCGGCAATTGGCGCAATGCTCGGTTTTATCGCAGGTTTCTTTAAATCAGTGATAAAGAACGAGAAAGTTTCTGGCGGAAAGGGGGACTGGGGCTGCTAAAAGCCCTTTCTTTTTCTTCAATTCATTCAATTAGTTCTTTTTTAAGAATTATTTTGTTTGTAAGGCCATAATCATGCTTCTCAAGAACTCCTTTATCCTCGAGTTTTTTTACTGCCCTATGGACCTGTACTTTGGTCAAACCTGATTCCTTTGTGAGTTGTGATTGGGTTAATTCATAATTGAATTTTTTCAGGGTTTCAATCAGGGCCTTTTCATCAGGAAG
>JBDRHK010000049.1:0-2286 GCA_043816965.1 Candidatus Iainarchaeum sp.
TCCTTAAGAAGGAACGGGAATTTGTTCTGTATTTCATCTGTTGTTATGCTTAAAACATTGATTGCATATTTACATTCCTTAGCATCCGCAAAAAAGTTCCTCGAGAAAATCTCCTGGACACTCTTCTGACTTGGCGCCCACAAGGCAAGAAAAACCGAAGTGTCACAAAGAACCTGCTGCACTCTTCCACCAGTTTGGCATTTTAGCAGCCTTCCTTCTTTTTTCAAGATCTTTAGACCACAACTCTATTGCTTTCTTAGGGTTGTTTTTTGCCCTTTTCATAAGGGATTGCTGCTCCATTCCCCTTTCCTTTCTTAGTATATCTACAATATCTGTTTCTGGTTGCTCCTCCAACCTTTCGGCAAGTTCAACCACCGGCTTTCTTGCAAGTTCTGTCCACCTGATTTCGCGGTGTTTTTTCATCACTTTATGGACCTTTTCCGGAACACTAAAAGTTACATTCACCATAAAAATCACCTTAATTAAGAAAAATAAGAAAAATATTAAAATGTTTGCATTTTCGGTCATTTTATCACTCAAAGCATCTGCGCCAAGTGGTAAACAACCAAACTCACTGGCAGGAGAAAGGCTGAATAAATAAGCGCCTTTTTCATATTATTCTCCTGGTTTGCTATGAAGAGGGAGGCGATTATTGAGTATTCCACAATGTAGAATAAATTTCCCAAAAGGGCGGCATTTATTATCCCAGTTCTTTGTGCGGAATCCATTCCAATAGAAAGTTCATTCATGGAAGAGAAATTCAGCCCATTCATCATTCCCACAAGGAGCCCCAAAACAAGGGGAACAATTATTCCCCCGGCAAAAAGAAGGGTGTATTTTTCCACGATTAGTGTTGAAATCCGCTGGCGGAGAATGTTGTTGGTTTCCATCATGTCCTCCGCAGTTTCTTTTAGTATATCGCACAAATCAGCCCCTGAATTATAACCCTGCACAAGCAATCTCATTGCCCTGCTAATTATTTTTGATTTATTCCGTTTCGAAATATTCCTCAATCCCTCTTCAATAGATGCCCCTCTCTCAATTTCTCTTCTGCATTTTTCGAATTCACCGGATAAAGAACCCTGTTTAGTTCCTGCAAGATAGGAAATTATTTTCATAATTGGTGTTCCTTTCGGGAAAACAGATGCCTGAAGGAGCATATCAGGGATGAGATTTTCCAAATCCCTTTTCCTGTTCTCATTTATTAGTGACTGAACAAGGTAGTTGAGCGGAAATGCAAAAATTGCGACAATGAATGGAATTGAAATTGCGAGCAGTTCATTAAAATTAAGGTAAAGCAGAATTGCCAGTGCAAGGAGGTAAAAACCAACTGCCTGAATAACAACAATTTTTCCGAATTTTTCAATTCCCCCCTGGAAACCGTTCTGCTCAAGCACAAGGGAAAATATTTCCGCCCTTCCCCTGCCGAAAAAATAATTTATTGCATCCATATCAGTCCCTCATAAACAATGGCGTCTTATTTTTTATGTAGAAGAGAATGCCGATATCTATCAGCGGGAAAACCATCGCGGAAATTAAAAGCACCTCTATTGCGCTGAACCCGATTTCCATAAACATGCTCCCCACAATCATGAATGCCTGAAACATGGCAGGAATAATTGCAGAAACCGCGATAAACATCAGGGAAAACACAACAAGTTTTCCGGAAAATTCTTTTGCCTCTGCCTGCTGCCTTGCAAGCTGTTCAATTGCAACCCTTTTCACAGATTCCCCGCACATTCTCCCTGTTCCCTGCTCGTAAACATTTGCAAGTTGCGATAGCGCCCTTTTCAGAATGCTTGAATCATACCTCTCCCCTAAACTGAGAAACCCCTCCTGCAGGGAGGAGCCCTTTATTGAAACCTCGCCCCAGACTTTCTGAAATTCCCTCGAAACCAGACCATAGTCCTCTTTGCAGATATTTTTCAGCGCCTTTTCAAAGCCAATGTTCATATTGAGTTCTGCGCTGATTGCCATAAGTGCAAGGGGAAGGTCCTTCTCAATTTCAGCCGAAAGTTTTTTCTTTTTCAGCACAGGAAGATAAAGGAAGAAGCAAATTGCCGCCGCAAAAAATCCAAGCGCAAACGCAAAACCAACAATTATTTCCTCGAAAAGAAGGGCATAAACAAACCAGAAAAAGACTGTCGCAAGAAGGGAATACTTTGCCGAGTTTAGCAGATATTTATTCACATCCACACTCATTTGGGCGGCTTTCAAGTTGTTGGCAGTCATTTCAAAAATTTTTCCAAGCAATTAAAATTCCCCCAGATTTTTGCAGAATTCCTC
>JBDRHK010000050.1:0-24622 GCA_043816965.1 Candidatus Iainarchaeum sp.
ATGGTTCTTCAGCTGAATCCTGGAGTCCACTACGCCTTCTACTCTTTCGCAATAGGTGCCCTGCTTTATATTGTTGTAAGGGATATGCTCCCTCAAAAAGGGGAGGGAAAGCTTGCGTTTTTTATAATAGGCCTTCTCATCAGTGCAGTGCTTATTTTTGGCATCAATGGTTTGCCGCTGTGAATCCTGCAGTGATTCTTACAGCGATTCCTGCATAAAGAATTAAATTCCTTTCCCAACCATAAGGTTCTGTGGTTATATGGAATTGCCGGTTCTTTTTCTGAATTTCAAAACATATGAGAATGGAACAGGCAAAAAGGCGTTGGCTCTTGGGAAAATTGCCGAGGCGATTGCAAAGGAAACAGGCACATCAATAGCGCTGGTTGTGCAGGCCGCAGATATCAGGATGCTTGCTGAAGCAGTCGATCTCCCGATTTTTGCCCAGCACATAGACCCTGTGTCTTATGGCTCAAACACAGGAAAAATTCTCCCTGAAACAGTTAAGGAGGCTGGCGCAATTGGAACAGTAATAAACCACGCCGAAAACAAGCAGGACAACGAATTTGTGGAATCCGCAGTAAGAAGGGCAAAAGAGGCAGGACTAATTGTCATGGTTTGCGCTGAAACAACTCAAAGGGCAAAAGAGGTTGCGGCATTTTTCCCTGAATTCATTGCAGTTGAGCCCCCTGAACTTATTGGCGGGGACATCTCGGTCTCAACCGCAAAACCGGAAATAATTTCAGATTCTGTAAATGCAGTTAAAGAAATCAATTCAGAAATCAATTTGATAACTGGTGCTGGAGTAAATTCAACCGCAGACGTCCAAAAAAGCACTGATCTTGGTGCCAAGGGAGTTTTTGTTGCGTCTAAAGTCCTTAAATCTGAGGACCCAAAAAAAGCCATAATGGAATTGGTTGCCGGCCTTGGGTGATTAGTTGTCAAAATTCAAAAGGCCGAAAACAGAAGAGGAAAAACCGCTTAAGATTTGGAATTATATTCCTTTGGCAGTAATAGTTGTAATCATTGCGGCAATATACATTACCTTCACCACGCCAAAATTTGTTGACCTAACCCCATACATTGAAAACGAACCAACTTTAGGCCCCCAAGATGCAAAAGTAACAATTGTTGAATTCTCTGACTTTGAATGCCCGTTTTGTGCAGATGCAGCCGCAACTGTAAGGCAGGTTGTTAATGAATATGATGGGAAGGTGAAACTGGTTTACAAGAATTTTCCAATAGTATCAATCCATCCCAATTCAATGGCTGCTGCCGAGGCCTCTGAATGTGCCTATGACCAGGGCAAATTCTGGGAATACCATAACAAGCTCTTTGAGAACCAGGAAAATCTGGGGGTTGCCAGCCTGAGGCAGTATGCCGCAGATATAGGCATGAATGAGGGGCAGTTTGTAGATTGTTTGGGTTCAGGAAGCAAGAATTCTGAGGTTAATGAGGACCTTTCCCATGGCAAGATTGTGGGAATTAGCGGTACCCCGGCGTTTTTCATAAATGGCAAAAAAATGCCTAATAGTTCAATCAACACCTTTCGTTCAATGATTAACCAGGAATTGGGCTAAATTAACCAATTAACGTTATATAGTAATCCTTATATATTACCTCGACACCTAATTAATAAGCCGAAATACGTTCAAAATCATAGGCTTTTTAAATATTTTATTAAAGGAATAGATAAAGATTAATTTCTGGAGGGGAAATCAAAGTGAGTGATGAAAAAGGAACAGTTGGTGAAAATAACCTGCTTCCAATAAGCATTGTAATTGCTTCGCTTATTGTGGCAGGAACAGTTTTTATGGTCGGAGGCAATTTATCCGGCCAGATAACAGGTTTAACAGTTGCAATAGATTCTATTGAAGTTACAGGTGGAGGTGGCACAGGAGCAATTGTTGTTCCGCCTCTAGATAATGGTGGTGATAATGGCAATGACACCCCGCCAGCCCCGCCCGCAGCAGATGTAGGGAACCTTGCAGATGATGATGATGCCGTAAGAGGCCCGGAAGATGCGAAGATAACAATAGTTGAATTCTCTGATTTTGAATGCCCGTTTTGCGGAAGGGCAATCCCTACCGTTGAACAGGTAATGGAAGAATATGAGGGAGACGTAAAATTAATTTTCAAGGACTTCCCGCTCAGCTTCCACCAGAATGCCCAGAAGGCTGCAGAGGCTGCCGAATGTGCAGGTGAGCAGGACAAGTTTTGGGAAATGCACGACCTTTTGTTCGACAACCAGACTGCATTGGCAATTTCTGACCTGAAGCAGTATGCGGTTGATTTGGGCCTGGATACTGGCGCTTTCAACTCCTGCCTCGATAACGGCGACATGGCTGCAGAAGTAAGTGCAGATTTCGCGGCAGGCCAGGCAGCAGGGGTAAGCGGAACACCGACATTCTTTATCAACGGACAGAAGATTGTTGGCGCCCAGCCATTCTCTGCATTTAAAGCGATAATTGATGCAGAACTTTCATAATTGAAAGGTCATAAGTGAAAAGGGCTATTGCCCTTTCCTCTTTCTTTTTTTATCTTTTATCGTCATCATTAATATTATATATTTATCATACTCAATTCTCTGTGAGGTGAAGCAATTGAGCGTAACAGTTTATTCAACACCAACATGCCCCTATTGCGTGATGGCAAAGGAATTCCTGAAGGAGAACAATATTGAATTTCAGGACATAGATGTCTCTGGGAACCATGAGAATCTCCATGAGATGGTCGATAAGTCAGGCCAGCAGGGAGTCCCAGTTCTTGATATAAATGGCAAGATAATTATAGGGTTTGACAAGGAAGCCATTAAGGAAGCCCTTGATCTTAAATGACTTCAGGATTGATTCTATGGCTGTGATAGTATATACCTTGCCTAATTGCCCGACCTGCAAGCTGGCAAAGGAATTCCTCAAAGAGAATAATATCGTATTTGAGAGTTATGATGTTATCGAGGACAAGGAAAAGGCAAGGGAAATGGTGGAGAAAAGAAGGTCGGTAAGAACCGAGGATGACAGGGATGTCCATTTTCCGGTTATTGATGCAAATGGGAAAATTCTCAATGGCTTCTCGGCAGAGGAACTGCGGGATGCCCTTGGAATGAACAAATGACGTTAAGGATTTGATGCAGTGCCGGATGTATATGAGGAATCAGTCGCATTACACAGGAAGCATAAGGGGAAGATTGAAACAGTTTCAAAGGTTCCGATAAAAACAATGGAAGACCTCTCCCTCTGCTACACGCCTGGTGTTGCCCAACCCTGCAGGCTTATTGCAGAAAGGCCTGACGAGGTATTTTCCCTAACAATGAAATCCAATATGGTTGCTGTTGTGAGTGATGGTTCTGCTGTTCTTGGGCTTGGGAACATTGGCCCTGAGGCGGCACTCCCTGTTATGGAGGGAAAGGCGGCATTGTTCAAGGAATTTGGAGCTGTTGATGCATTCCCCATCTGCCTGAATACGCAGGACCCTGATGAAATAGTTGATGTGGTGAGGAAAATTTCGCCAGTTTTTGCAGGAATAAACCTTGAGGATATTTCAGCCCCCAGATGCTTTGAGGTGGAATCCAAACTCATGGATTTGGGAATACCTGTTTTTCACGATGACCAGCATGGGACTGCCATAGTGGTTCTTGCAGCAATAATTAATGCCTCAAAAGTCACAGGGAAGGAGATTCCTAAAATGAGGGTTGTGATAAATGGCGCAGGCGCTGCGGGAACAGCGGTTGCGGAGGCTTTGCTTAATTACGGGGTTAAAGATATCGTGGTATGCGACAGCAAGGGAATAATTTCAAAAGGCAGGGCGGATTTGAATCCGTATAAAAAAGAACTTGCCGAAAAAACAAATACCTCTAATTTAACAGGGGATCTTTCTGTTGCGGTAAAGGGCAGGGATGTTTTCATCGGTGTTTCAGTTGCAGGGGCATTGAAGAAGGAAATGGTGCAAACAATGAACAAGGGCCCAATTATTTTTGCCATGGCAAATCCAACCCCTGAAATAATGCCTGCTGAGGCAAAGGCTGCCGGTGCGGCAGTCATAGGTACGGGGAGAAGTGATTTCCCAAACCAGATAAACAATGTTCTCGCATTCCCGGGCATTTTTCGTGGCGCAATAGATGCAAAGGCAAAAGTGATTAATGTTGAGATGAAGCTTGCCGCGGCAAAGGCCCTTGCTTCATATGTGAAAGAGCCAAATCCAGAGATGATTCTTCCAGCCCCCCTTGACAGGGGAGTGGCTAATGCAATCGCAAAGGCGGTTGCAGACGCAGCCAAAAAAACAGGCGTTACAAGATAATGGCAAGATTTAAATGGATTGAATTGGTATTTATTTTGGTGATTTGATGGCTTTTGAAATAACGCACGAAAGGGGCAAGTGCATTGGCTGCGGTACCTGTGTTGCAATATGCCCTGATAACTGGGAGATGAAAGAGGACGGAAAATCCTCCCCAAAACAGGCATTGCTTGAGGAATCTGGCTGCAACAGTGATGCAGAAGAAAACTGCCCGGTAAAAATAATACATGTAAAAGAAGTGTGAAGCCATTTCCCCATGCCAGTTAAATAAAATACAGGCCTTACTTCGGTGGCCCGCCGCAACATCCTCCCATCGCATCACCTCCTTTTTATTTTAGGGTATGTGAAATTATTGCAGGGCAAACCCTTGTTACCCCGCCCATATTTGAAACCTTATTTTCAATGAAGTCTGTAAGTGTGCTGTTATCCTTTATCCAAATCTCAGCCATAATCATATGGTCGCCGGTTGAGGTTGAAAGGGATTTAATCTCATCAAATTCCGCAATCTTTTTCGCAACCTCGAGGAATTTATCTGGCGCGGTGTCCAGCCCAACCAATGCAACCGTGTTAAAGCCAAGCTTTTTGGGGTCAAGGACAACACTATAGCCCTTGATAATTCCCTCCTTCTCCAGCTCGCCAACCCTTTTCCTTACAGTTGATTCGCTGACCTTTATGGCCTTTGCTATTGCGGTAAAGGCAACCCTCGCATTCTTCTCCAGCATATCGATTATTTGGAGGTCCCTGTCATCAAGGATATAATTCATAAGAATAATAATTTGCGAAGAATATATAAATTTATCACTAATTTCGTACTTTTTTAACCTAATTTCGTTAAGAATTTAAATATTATCAAACACAGATGTTTTATAGTGGTTTAAATGGCAAAAAATGACCGTTCCTTGCTCAGGCAGAATTACCGTCAGAGTAAGGGTGAAATCAGGAAAAGGCTGGAGGAATTTTCAAAGATAACAGGCAGCGGCATTTTCTACGAGCTTTGTTTCTGCCTTCTCACGCCGCAGTCGAATGCAAAGAGCTGTGATGCTGCAGTAAAGAGGCTAATGAAGCAGGGGTTTTTTGGAAAGGAACTTGACCCCAAAGAATATGTTAAGCCAATAAGGTTCTACAACAACAAAACATCATATCTTATTCACACAAAAAACAATTATCCGGAAATAAAGTTTAGGATTGATTCACTTAAAACTTCATCCGAACTCAGGGAATGGCTTGTTAAAAATGTTAAGGGATTTGGCTACAAGGAGGCAAGCCACTTTCTCCGCAATACAGGCCACAGAAATCTTGCAATTTTGGACAGGCACATAATGAAAAACCTTTTAGGCTTTGGTGTTATAGACGAGATTCCGAAATCACTCACCGCAAAAAAATACCTGGAAATTGAGAAAAAGTTTAGGAAATTTTCAGGGCGCATTAAAATCCCGATGGATGAACTGGATTTGCTTTTCTGGAGCATGGAAACAGGGGAGATTTTCAAATGAGGGATAAAAAAGAGATATCTGCCATAGTAGGTGGAATCAAAAAATTTCTTGGCAAAACCAAGCCAATAATCTCCCATCAAGCCTCGTTCAAGGTCCTGATTGCAACAGCCCTCAGCGCAAGGACAAGGGATGCAAACACAGCAAAGGCGGCAAAAAACCTATTTTCGAAATACAATACTCCGAAAAAGCTTGCCGCAGCAGAGATTAAAGACATTGAAAAACTAATAAAGGCTAGTGGCTTCTACAAGATAAAGGCCAGGAGAATAAAGGAAATCAGCAGGGTTTTGCTTGAGGATTTTGGCGGAAAGGTTCCGAATGAAATTGATGCTCTGGTTTCACTTCCAGGAGTAGGGAGAAAAACCGCAAATTGTGTTCTGTGCTATGCATTCAATATTCCAGCAATAGCAGTGGACACCCATGTTCACCGAATTTCCAATCGTTTGGGTTTGGTTAAAACAAAAAATCCTGAGGAAACAGAGGAATCCCTCTCAAAAACACTGCCTAAAAAATACTGGCTTGCCATCAATGAATTAATGGTTAAGTTTGGCCAAAGGATGTGCCTGCCCCGTTCCCCAAAATGCGGGGAATGCCCTATTAATTCTTATTGTGATTATTATGAAAATATTTATTTGCCAGGAAAAAGAGGGGCCTGATGATTGAGCTATACCAATTGGAGGAATGCGGTTACTGCAAAAGGGTAAGGGCAAAGCTCACAGAGATTGGGATTGAATACATAATTCGCAATGTTTCTGGTGACAAAGAGCGCAGGGATGAAGTTGAGGAAATTTCCGGCCAAAGGCTTGTGCCTGTGCTGGTTGACAAGGAAAGGGGCCTGGTGCTTCCTGATTCTGAAAAAATAGTGGAATATCTGGAAAAGAATTACGGGTAAAAAAATGGAAATAACTATGCCAAAACCCCTGGAAGAGAGAATGCAGAAATTGCTTGGCGAGGAATTTCCACAGTTTATTGAAGCAATTAAGCAGAAACCGGCAAGAGCCATAAGGCACAACCCCCTTAAATGCAGCAAGGGTGAAATGCTGAAGCAGCTATCCTCTGAAGGGATTGAAGCAAGCCGATTTTTGCCGATAAATGGCGCATTTCTTGTGAAAGGAGGGGTTAGATTCAGCGAACTCGATTCCTATAAAAAGGGATTTTATTTTGTGCAGGACCTTGCCTCAATGCTCCCTCCGATATTCCTTGAATCTTCCCCTGGTGAAAGGGCACTTGACCTTGCAGCCGCACCAGGTGCAAAGGCAACGCAAATTGCGGCAATGATGGGGAACAAGGGTGTTTTTTTTGCGGTTGAATCAAACAGGAACAGGATGAGCTCCCTGAAGTTCAACCTTAAAAAATATGGCGCAACCAATGCACTGGCAGTTCCGGGAACATTCCTTGCCCAAAAATTCCCGGAAAAATTCGACAAGATTCTTGCAGATGTCCCCTGTTCAGGAGAAGGAATAATTGCAAAGGATAAGGCAGCTCTTAAAATCTGGAGCGAAAAAAGAATCAGGAAAAATGCAAAGCTGCAAAAAAAGCTGCTGCTGAAAGGATTCTCCCTTTTAAAAAAAGGCGGGATGCTTGTTTATTCCACATGCACCTATGCCCCTGAGGAAAATGAGGAAGTTGTCCAGCATCTGGTTGACAAAAATGAAGGAGCAGTAATTGAAAATATTTCATTAAAAGATTTGGATTTCCATAAAGGCATCACAAAATGGGGAGATAAGGAATTTTCCCAGGAAATGAAAAACTGCGCAAGGATTTATCCTATGGATTTCAATTCAGAGGGCTTTTTCATTGCGAAAATTTCAAAGAAATAATTATTTCGTATTTTTCAGGATTTTTTTGATTTCATCCAGGTCTGTTTGTATGTTTTCAATTTCCCTCTCAGCTTTCCTGTTGACATAGTAATCCCTCTCAGCTTTTGCCCTGTCCCTGAATGCCTGCCTGTTCTGGCTCATGAGGATTATTGGCGCCTGTATTGCAGCAAGGCAGGAAAGGGCTAAATTGAGCAGGATAAATGGGAAAGGGTCAAAGGCATTTTCATTGGTCAGGTAAAAGAAATTTATTGATATCCATACAATTAGGAAAAGGAAAAACAAGCTGATGAAAATCCAGCTTCCGCCGAACTCGGCAATTGCATCAGCAGCCTTCTGCCCCAATGTCCTTTTATGCCTGTGAAGATGTTCCAAATCAACATAATGGTGCTTTTCATCAGCCTTTGGTTTCTGGCTCTCCTTTGGTTTCTGGTTCATAAAATCTATTATATTAAGGCCTGCCCGTATTTAAATATTTCCTCAGGCCTTAAATATCCTCTATCCCATTCTCAGTAACCCGGTATATTGCTTCCCCATCAGGAAGTGACGGTGAATCAACAAGTTTTGCAACCCTTTTGTCCTCCTTGCTTTTCCTCAGATAGAGCCTGGTTTTGGATGCATGGCCCACAACATTTCCCCCTATTGGGGCTGTAGGGTCGCCAAATAAAATATCCGGCCTTGACATAACCTGATTGGTTACAAGAACCGCAACATTACTCAGTTCTGCAAGCTTCTGCAATGTTCTCATATGCACATTAAGCTTCTGCTGCCTGTCAGCAAGCTTTCCCCTGCCGATGAATTCTGACCTGAATTGTGCGGTTAATGAATCGACAATCACCATTTTTATATTTTTTTCCTTCACCATTTCCACAGCTTTTTCCGCCAGCAGCATCTGATGGTCGGCATTGTAGGCGCGTGCAACAAAAATGTTTTTCAGCACTTCCTCAGGCTTAAGCCCCTGCTTCTTTGCAACCTGTATTATCCTTTCAGGCCTGAAGGAATTCTCGGAATCAATGTAAAGGACATTCCCCCCCAAACCGCCTTTTTCAACAGGGAGTTGAGTAGTTACCGCAGTCTGGAAGCACCACTGGCTTTTACCTGAAGCCATCTTCCCGTAAATTTCAGTAATTGACTGGGTTTCAATTCCCCCGCCAATAAGTGTATCAACCTCTTTGGAGCCTGTTGTAATCCTTCCAACGGTTTTTCTCCTCTCAGCCAGCTTATCGGCAGATTCAAAGCCCATCTCAAGTGCATCCCTTGCAGCTTTTATGGCCTTTTCCCCTGTTCCATCCCCTAAACCGGCAATCTCCTTTAACTCCATTGGAGATGCTACCGCAACATTCTCAAGGGATTTATACCCTGCAGAAAATAGTTTTTCGGCCGCAGCCGGGCCCACACCAGGCAGGTCTTTAATTTCAGTAATCTTCTTGGTCCCCATATTATCTCCTCCTGTGAAGGTCGGTGTTTGGGGAACGCCTTTTGGGTATGGGCTCCCCCCTGACTGCCTTCACTCATACTAATTAGATTCAGCCCTTTATAAATAGTTTTGGGGGTGGGTTTCCGGTGCGAAACCCCTATCCGGGTTTACGGGACGGCGTCCTCGCGGAGGACACCATGCTCGCTACGCTCGCAAATAAAATACGGCTTCGCTAATTACCCAACCCTGCTAACAACAATCTCATCATCGCCGAACATGTTCTTCTTTACCCGTCCAACAATCGTAATTTCCTTCTCCTTTAATTTCGGCAATAGTTCCTCAACAATATCCTCGGGATTTTTCCTTTCAAGCAGATCCCTGAATTCATTATTATCCAAACCCAATAATTTCTCCCCGTCCCCGCCAAAACCAACAACGCCAATGCTTGCGGTGTCATCCTCAATCTCAACCTTAAC
Source organism: Candidatus Iainarchaeum sp. (assembly GCA_043816965.1). Lineage (GTDB taxonomy): Archaea > Iainarchaeota > Iainarchaeia > Iainarchaeales > JAFCCJ01 > JAFCCJ01. Next base: position 9,491 of record JBDRHK010000050.1, read on the forward strand.
CAATGCCTTCTTTTTTGGGTTTTTAACCTCGCCACACTTTTCACAAATATAATTCTCTCCTATCTGCGAAACAGATTTCCCGCATTTTTCACAAACAAGGTAATGCAACTTCCCTGGCCTGATTTCACCAATCTTCCCTGTGATTTTAACCATCTCATTCCCCACAATCTGGTTAATCTTTTTTTCCTCTGCATTTTCCGCGCTCAATTCTGCAAGCGCAGGCATTTCCCTCTTCGGGTTTTTCAGAATCCTTGCCTTCCAGCCCAGATTCAGCTCAACCCCCTGTAGCCCTTCCTTTGTGTAGGCCCCCTCAACCTTTACCAAATCACCGACACTCAATTCCTTCAATACATCAACCATCTCATTCCAGGCAGCGGCCCTGCACCTTCCCTTTTCATCGGCAAGCAGGAAATTCCCGACCTTTCCCGAGCCCTTTTCAGAACTGAACTCGCGGGCCTCAAAGATTGCGGCAATCCTCGCAAAAACATCAACATCTCCAAAACCAGCAACTAATTCATTCAGATTAAGGGTCTTTGATTCAGCTTCAGGAAGTTCCAGTTTCTGCTTCTCATCCAGAAGCAACTGCCCGCCCTTTCCCAAATTCATCTGCAATTTATCATTGAAAGATTTTGTGTAACAGCCTTTCAGCATAATTATGGAGCCGCGCTCAATCTTAAGGTCATTTAATTTATCCACATCATCATTCCAGATAGTTAATCTCATTTCCCCTGAATCGTCGTCAATAATCAGGCTGCACAATTTTCCGCTTTTTCCGCCCTTCTCAAAACCCTTTGGCTGGAAAATCTGCTTTGCCCTCACACTCAGCGAGATGCCATTCATCCCCTCTTTCAGGTCAGAAATTTTTATCCTTTTGCTGCCGCCCCCAGAAAGCTCAACCCCCATCTCTTTTGCAACCATAAATGCCGCCCCCTGCTCACTCAGCAAGCCGGAGAATTTCTCCATCTTGTCAGATATTTTTTTCTCTACTGATTCCTTACTTTTGCCGGCAGAAACAATCTTTTTGACAATGTCCTCTTTTGATTCCAGTGAAGGGTTCATTTCAATCAACAGCCTGAAATATTCAGAAACTGAAATATTCTAAAGGGGGTATGTTATGTAGAAGTTATTTCCCTAACAAGCTTTTTAAGCCATTTCGCACTCTTTTTTCTGTGATTCCCGGTGTTTGAGGAGGTTTTTCCCAATTTATTTGCTTTTTACGCGACCGATTACAGTGCGAATTCTTATCTTTTAGTGGGCAAAAAGACGGTTTTAATAGACACAGGCCTTAAATCAAGGGGGCCAGCATTAAAGGATTCTTTAGCTGCAGTGGGTTTTGAGCCTGAGGACATTGATGCTCTACTCCTAACGCACGGGCATTCTGACCATTTTGGCGCCTCCTATATCTTCCCAAATGCCGAGAAATATATGCACAAATTCGATGCCACATATGTGAACATTAAGGACGTGATATTTACGGCAGCCGCAAGGCTCAATAACCTCTATTTCCCCAGAATCACCAAAAATTATGAAATTGATTCCATTATTGATGTTGCCCCCTTTAAATTGAAGGTTTTAAGCACCCCGGGGCATACACTAGGCAGTGTCTGCCTGTATGATGAAAAAAACAAACTCCTTTTCAGTGGAGACACCATTTTCAATGGCTCTGTGGGTAGGCATGACCTTCCAAGTGGAAGCAAAATGGACCTAATAGATTCCCTGAAAAAGCTTAAAGAACTGGATTTTGACTATCTTTTCCCAGGCCATGGATTAATGCTCAAAGAGGGACAGGAAGAGAACATTAAAATGGGCATTGAGATGCTTTCCCAGTGATAAGGATTTTTATAAATCTATCCTACCAAATAATATTGAAGGCAATCCATATGACAAAGCATTTTGGGCAGTTCTACAAGAGAATGGTGGATGACATTTCCGAACAGGGAGGATTAACCTTTTTGGTTATTGACCCCCCAAACCAGTCGCCGGAGATAGCCGGCAGGACAGCAAAACTTGCCGAAGAGGTTGGTGTAAGCGCAATTGCGGTTGGCGGAAGTGTTGGCGCCCAGGGGGAACTTCTTGACGGAACAATTCTCCAGATAAAAGAAAATTCCTCCCTCCCTGTTGTGCTTTTTCCGGGGAACATTGCAACAATTTCCAAGCACGCAGACGCGATTTATTTCATGTCAATGCTGAATTCGCTTGACCCTTATTACATTTCCGGCGCGCAGACAGTTTCCTCAATGCCGATAAAGAGATTAGGCCTTGAGCCAATTCCCACCTCATACATAATAGTTGAGCCAGGAAGGGCTGTTGGCTGGGTTGGAAGGGCTAAAATAATTCCCCGCGAACTTCCTTACCTTGCGGCAGCAACAGCTTTAGCTGGGGAATTCATGGGGGCGCATTGCTGCATCCTTGAGGCAGGCGGAGGGGCGCCTTCCCCGGCACCTCCTGAAATGGTGAAAATGGTAAAGGATGCAATTGACATTCCCTTAATTGTTGCAGGCGGGGTAAGGGATGAGAAATATGCCTATGACACAATAAAGGCAGGTGCAGATGTAATCCATGTCGGAACCGCAATTGAGGAAACAAGTTCTGACATGAAAACCGCAAAAGCCAAACTCACGAAAATAACTTCCGCAGTCAAAAAGGCCGGGAAAGAAAAGTTGAAGTAGTTCTAGTTTTTTTATTTCCGAAGGCGCTTAGCAAGAGCTGCAGCATTTCTGGCGCCAACGCCTCGGGCTCTAAAATTCCTCTCCGTAAGAGGCCCCCTTCTACTAGCGGCTTTCCTCAATTCTTGGCGTGTTGGAGTTCTGCTACTATTTTTTTCTATAAATCGTGCAGCAGTGCTTCCAGGTTTGATTTCTGGTGGCAATGCTATTTTTTTTCTTAATGCTGGCACCATATATTTCACCCAATAAATTTCTCTTCCCTCATTTCTTTAAGCATTTCCTTTATCCCCTGCTCCGTGGAATATTTCGGTTTCCACCCAAGTTTCTTTATCTTATCGATTGAATAGTTCCTTTCCCTCACCACCCTTTTAACATGCGCAGGCGTGAGTATTGTTTTCCCGCCAAGGATTTTTGATTTCAGCAATGAAAAATAGGAAAGCAGTTTGGCAACCGAGTATGGCATGCTCCCGACAGATTTCTTAATCCCAAGCTCCCTGTAAATTATTTCATAAACATCCCTCAATTTCTTTCCCTTCTCCTCGGCAACTATGTATATTTCGCCGCTGCTTTCCTCCTGTTCAAGGGCAAAAACAATCGCACTCACCAAATCATCCACATAAATCATCTGCCAGCTGTTCTTTCCTCCCCCAATCAGGGGAAAGCCGCGCTGTATAAACCTCACAATTTTCCTCCAGTAGTTGTTGTTGCCGTAAACCAGTGCGCTGCGCAGAACCATGACAGGCATAATTTCCTGATAACTCAGGACAATTTTTTCGGCCTCTGCCTTGCTTTCCTCATATTTGGTTTCAGGATTAACTGGCGTTTTTTCGTCAGCCTTGCCCTTCAACTTTCCCATCACCCCGCAGGAGGAAAGATGGATAAATTTGCCAACACCTGCCTTCGCACCTGCCTCAAGCAAATTTTTTGTGCCATCAACATTCACCGAAAACAATTCAGGGGAATTCTCATCCAGTTCTGCGGCAAGATGCACCACTGCATCAGTACCCTTAACAGATTCCTTAAGATGTTCAAAATTCCTTACATCCTTCCCCTGTCCGCGGGAAAATTCCTTAACCAAATGCCTTTTTTTCTTCAGTGCTGCCGCTAGCCTTTTTCCAACAAAGCCCCCGGAACCTGTGATTAAAACATTCATACATTCCTTTGGATTGAATCTTATTAAAAGCTTTTTTCGTTGAAGGAATAATATGATTCAGGTTGATGCCGCCCCTGGAGGGCAGGTTTTCAGGACCGCAATAGGCCTTGCCTCCCTTACTGGGAAGGAGATTGAAATTGTGAATATCCGTTCAGACAGGCCGAATCCTGGTTTAAGGGCACAGCACCTAACTGCACTGGAAACAGTGGCAGGTATGTGTAATGCAACTATCAATGGCGCATCCAAAGGCTCTGGAACTGTAAACTTCCTTCCTGGAAAATTGAAAGAAACCGCACTGAAAGTGAATATAGGGACCGCAGGCTCAGCAACCCTGCTTTTGCAGTCTGCAATGTTCCCTTCACTGAAAACAGAAACCAAGTTGCGGGTTACAGGGGGAACAGATGTTGAATGGAGCCCGCCCTTTGCCTACATGGGCCTTGTCCTTCTCCCAATCCTGAATTCAATCGGCTGCAATTTCTCTGCAGAACTTATAAAAAGGGGCTACTACCCAAAAGGCAAGGGCATAATCTCATTCAAGTCCTCTCCCGCAAAACTGCCGCTGAAACCGCTGAACATCACTGAAAAAGGGGATATTGAAATAATAAAGATTTTTTCCCACTGCGCATCCCTTGCCACAGATGTTGCAAGGAACCAGATGATTGCGGCAAAAAAAGAACTCCGGAATTTGAATGTGGATTTCTCAGAATGCGTGGCGGCCAAAGAAAACATTGATACAATTGGCTCAGGAATTGATCTTTTTGCCCATCTTTCATCAGGGCAAATTATCGGCGCAAATGCCCTTGGAAAGAAAGGGTTTCCTGCAAATGAGGTGGGCAAAAAGGCGGCAAAAAACCTGCTTTCGGAACTTGGTAAGGAAAGGCCTGTTGACAAACACCTTGCTGACCAATTAATCCCCTTCATGGCACTTGCAAAGGGAAATAGTGAAATCACCTGTACAGAAATAACCGCGCACACTGAAAATAATATCTCTGTATGCGAAAAAATACTAGGGGTTAAATTTTCGATTGAAAAAGAAGAGGGAATAATTTCAGTGGAAGGAATGGCATTCAAGTAGTTAACCGGATTTAATTTTCACCAAAACATCAGAACCAATTTTCTGGAATTCGGCATTGTTAAATTCCAGCATTTTTTTCAGTTTAATTCCGTTAAAAACATCCAAACCCCTGCCCATAATTTTCGGCGCAAGGAAGAAATAGTATTCATCAACAATGCCTGCCTTCAGGGCTGAGGAGTTAAGCCCTGCCCCGCCTTCAATCAAAACACTCTGGACACCCATCTTGACAATCTCCTTCATCAGCCCCTGCATATCAACAACCCCATTCCTTTCCTTCACAATCACAGGCAATGCCCCAACTGCCATAAGCTTCTGCAATTTTGCCTTTGGCGCCCTTTTGGTTGTTGCAATAACCGCAAGCCCCTCCTGTTTCAGCAGTTTTGAACCCAGTGGAATCCTCCCCCTGGTGTCAAGGACTATTCTAACAGGATTCCTCCCTCCCTTAAGCCTGCAAGTTAACTTTGGATTATCCTTCAAAACAGTGTTTATCCCGACCATTACAGCATCAAACTCGTTTCGCATTTTATGCACAAGCTCCCTGCTCTTCCCTGATGAAATCCATTTGCTTTTCCCCAATTCATCAGCAATCTTCCCGTCCAAACTTATTGCTGCCTTGAGAGCAACAAAGGCAGTGCCTGTTTTTTGGCGCTTGAAATAGAATTTGTTCAGTTCAAGTGCCTCCTCCATCTCAATCAGTTTTATTTTAACTCCTGCCTTTTTCAGCATTTTTCCGGTGCCTATGCATGCAATTGGATTAGGGTCATTTGATGCATAAATCACCTTCTTGATGCCTGCCCTGATTATTGCCTCAGTGCAGGGCGGGTTCTTCCCATAATGGCAGCAGGGTTTGAGAGAAATATAAAGCGTTCCTCCTTTTGCCTTTCTCCCTGCCTTTCCCAACGCAACAGCCTCAGCATGCCTGCCCCCGAACTTTTTGTGCCAGCCCCTGCCTATAATCTTCCCGTTCTTGACAACAACAGCCCCGACCATTGGGTTTGGCGATACATTCCCTATGCCTTTTGCCGCAAGCCTTATTGCCTCAGCCAGAAACTCCCTGTCTTTCAAATTACCCACCATTAACCATTAGCTCAAAAAAGAATAAATTCAAGTATATTTGGATAAAGGATAACAACAAGAACCCCGGCAAAAACAAAGGGCGCAAATTTCGGGAGGTTCCTGAAAACCGCCACTTCCTTTACTTTCAATTCCATCAGTTTTTCAATCTCCCCCTTTCCAATAGTCCTCTTTATGCCAAGCCCTGCCTTCGCCACAATCCCTGAATAAATAAACTCAATGGCTGCAATTTCATCTTCCTCTAACTTTTCCAGTGGAACTGTTTCCAGATAAAATTCTTTTCTGATTCCCCGTTCCAGCGCAAGGCGAATGATGCCAATAACCATTAAAATTCCCATAAAAATGACAAAGTTCATTGAAACCCCTAACTGGAGAATAAGGTAGAAATAAACCACAAGAAACACGGCAAGAATCCCGCCCATAATAAAACCGTTTTTGTTGTAGTTGAAGTCAATCCCCTTTTTTGCATATTTTATAATGTAATATATTGAATTGAACAAAAACGCAAGAATCGTCGCCACAAACAGGACACCGATTACAAACGGCATCCCTGCTTCGCCAAGGAAAGGAAACAAAAAGTTGGTTTCGCCGAAAAACGGCATCAGCAACGCAATTCCTGTGAACAGCTTCACATCCCCGCCCCCAATCTGCCCAAGGAAATAAAGCAAATACCCAAAAGCAAAAACAGCTGCCGCAATTATAAACGCATTCAAATTAAACTCAATCAGGCTGAACAAAATCCCCAGCGCAATCATCGGATATGTAATGTAATCATTTATCAGGCCTGTTTTAACATCAGTATAGGCGGCAGCCGCAGACCCGATAATGAGGACAAAAACCCTGAAAATCAGCAATTCCATGTTATAATTTAATGTTGAATGGTTTTAAACTTAATTAGGTCTTTCTTTTCATAAAAAATTAAAAACCAAAACTATTTATTTCGCTTTTTTTTCTTTTTCCGCATGCTTTTATTTCTTTCTGCTTGGACTTCTTTCGCAAATCGTCCCAATGCCTTATCTATTCCCTCGCCTTTCTTAACTTCTACTCCTACCCCTGGCTCAAGTCCCCATTTTCGGGGGTCGTTCCCACTTTTAGTTTTTTTAACCGGGCGTGTGTATTTCGGCATTAAAAAATAAGAACCAGACTACTATTTATACCTACCTAATCTTCATCTTCTTTTTCCTTCCGAAACCTTTCATCAGTTTTTCCAGATTCATCCCGCCCTTTTTCTGCATCTTCTCCAAGTCAATCTTTGCCATCTTTTTAGCCATCTTCTCCATGACCTTGTACTGCTTCAGCAGTTCCCTTACATCTGACTCTTTCTTGCCAGAACCTTTGGCAATCCTCTGAATCCTGTTCTTGTTCAGCAGCTCAGGATTTTCCTTTTCCTTATCAGTCATTGACTCCATAATAACCTTAAAGCCATCAAGCTTGCCCTCACCCAATTCCATCATTTCCTTCGGGACCTGCTGCCCCAAACCGGCCATATCCATTACCTTATCCAAAGGGCCCATCTTCCTTGCGGCCTTCAATTGGTTGTAAAAAATTTTCAGGTTAAATTCACCTTCCATAAATGCCTCTGCATTCATCTCCTCTGCCTCAATTTCCTTAATCTTCTCCAGCAACCCCTGCAAATCACCATAACCCATAATTCTGGAGAGGAATCTCTGTGCGTCAAATACCTCCAAATCAGCAGGCTTTTCCCCAGTCCCAATAAAGATTACCGGTGACCCTGTCTCATTGCACGCCACCAATGCCCCACCCCCTTTTGCAGAGCCATCCATTCTGGTGAGAATTACCCCATTGACCCCGACAGAATCATGGAATGCCTTTGCCTGCTTTTTAGCAAGCTGCCCGATATCTGCACCCAAAACCAACCAGGTGTTATCGGGGTTTAATGCCTTCCCGATGACAACAACTTCCTTTTTCAGTTCACTATCCAGCGCACTTCTCCCTGCAGAATCAACAATAACCAAATCCTTTCCCTTGAATTCCTTCATCCCTGCCTCAACAATCCTTGCCGCATTCTTCTCCTTCTTGTCCCCATAAAAATCAATTTTTACCTTGTCAGCAAGCTGCTTCAATTGTTCATATGCCGCAGGCCTGAATGCATCTGCCCCGATTAAACCAACCTTCATCCCCCTGGCCGAATAGTATTTTGCAATCTTAGCTGCGGTTGTGGTTTTTCCGGAACCAAACAATCCGACCAATAAAATTCTTTCAGGCTTTTCAGGGGCCTTTGCCTCACCGCCCAATTTCTCGGCAAGCAAATCATAAGTGGTTTTAATCACATGCTCCCTGCGGTTTATTCCCTTAGGGAGATCCTGAAATGCGGAATCCTCAATTTTTTTGCTTATTTCAAGAACCAGTTTAACATCAACATCGCCTGAGATAAGCGCCCGCTGCAATTCCTTAACTGCGGCCTTAACTGTCTCCTTATCAAGAACGCTGGAATTCCTGATTTTCTCAATTGCTTTCCTTAAATTCTCTCCCAATCCCATCCAATCACATCTATATAGATATATAAAGTATAAAAAAGAAAATATAAAAATAGGATAAAATGAAAAAAAGAAGAGACTTATTTGGTCTCTGCCTTTTTAGTCCTGAAATTGGCAAAAGGCCTGTATTTGGTCTTTGTCCATGCCTCTGGCTGCTTCTTCCTGAGTTTAAATTCCTCAGCAAGCAATTTTAGCCTGAGCTCTTCAGTAGGTTGCATAGTTAGTTCCAAAAGAATCACCTACTCCTTCTCTTCTTCCTCAGATTCGGCATCTTCCTCATCTGATTCCTCGGTTTCCTCTTCCTCTGCAGCAGGTTCGTCCTCTGAAGCCTCTTTGGAATCCTCAGATTTCTCTTCCTCTGCGTCTTCGGAGTCTGCCTCTGTTTCCTCAGATTCTTCCTCTTCAGAATCTTCCTCGTCTACGTCTTCAGCAGGTGATTCATCGTCTCCTGAACCTTCTCCAACAACCTCGCCGAAAGAAACCTTTCCCCTGACTGCGGTGATTTTTACCTGTACCTTGTCACCGGATTTTGTGCCAGGAACGATAACAACGAAACCCTCAACTTTTGCGATTCCGTCGCCCTTCTCTCCGACGCCGATTATCTCCATTTCCCTGATTTCCCCTTCCTTAAGCGGGGGGTCCTTCTCGAACCTTTTTGTATTGTATTTACTAAAACTCATTTGAATCCAATCCTCCTTGTTAGGCAACCAACGCAACCAATCCTATGCAGGCAAATCCAGGCTTAAAAAGCAGATTTAATGCTAGAACCAGTTATTTTAATTACCTTTATTTCATTATTTTATTTCCTCAAATTTGAGTGTTTATGTATTTATTGGCGGTTTAAGTCCTTTTAAAGCCTTCGGTCGCCGGTTTAAGACTAAATCCGGCAAAATATTAAATATTTGTTGGAACTATTCCAAAACAGTCAGTTTGCCGTTTTTGCCTGTGCCTATCTGGATCTGGCCCTGGTATTCGCTGCACCAGCCTTCCTCAATCTTAATTTTATCGCCCTCTTTGACCTGCTCGGTCTGCTCATTCCAGAGAGTCATCTTTACCTCGCCAGTATCATCCTTTAAGGCGGCATTTGCCACTTTTCCGCTTCCCCTTTCATTTGCGAAGCTCCTTACCTCTCCAATAGAGACAATTTCCCCCTCAATGGAGTCAATAGCTGCCTTGGCCTTTAATTCATTAACTTTCATCGTTCTACCTCCTAAAAAAAGAACTTATTCATTTAGGTTAGAAACGGTTAAAAAGGTTCTTTCTTCTCAGGGAGCTAAAGAGGTTCCTATTAACCGTTGTTCCGGGAATAAACCTGCAAATCCTTGAAGCAAACATATTTTCCACCTCCGAAAAAGATGAGTTCAAGGCCTTTTTAAAGAACAAAGGAAGGGAGCTCGTTTCCGGTGCGGATTTACCTTAAGATTATTTCCGGTGCGGCCTTAAAAAATAGAAAGCAGCTGCAAATATTGCCACTATTACCAAACCCATAAGGCCATATGTCAGAAAATCCGCCAAATCCTTTGGGATATAAAATCCGCACAAATCCGCCTTGTAAGTTTCCCCAAAATATTTCTCAGGATCTCCTGTGTGTGTCCCCCTCATAACCTCAGTCACATCCTCCCCACAATCATGCTCAAAATGCCTGCTCCCATACCCCCCAACAGAATAAACCGAATTTTCATAAATATACAGGCAGGCTTCCCTTTCTGCTTCAACATCCTCCTTTGTCATGCATTCTGTTTCCTCAGCAAAAACAAAAGGCAAAAGGAAAACAAAAACCAAAACAACAAAAATTAATTTTTTCATTCGCAAGAATAAGCACAAAACTAATATTTATGATTATGTAATTTTGACGAATTTAGGAAATTACCCTATCCAAAATATACTCCGGCTTGAATTCCACCAAATCCTCATATCTTTGCCCTGTGCCGATAAACACAATAGGTTTTTTCAATTTATACAAAAGTGAAATCGCAGTCCCGCCCTTTGTGTCGGTGTCGATTTTGGTTAAAACAAATCCATCCAAACCCAAATGCTTATCAAATTCAGTTGCCTGGTTTAACAATGCCTGCCCGGTAAATGCCTCCCCAACATATAATTTCAAATCAGGCTTTGCAACCCTCTCAATCTTCTTCAGCTCTTCCATCAAATTCTTGTTCGTTTCCTGCCTGCCTGCAGAATCAATCAAAACAAAATCAATCTTTCTTGCTTCAGCAGCCTTCACCGCATCAAACGCAACTGCCGCAGGGTCTGCCCCATACTGGTGCTTCACAACCCTGACCCCCAATTTTTCAGCATGCACCTCAATCTGCTCAATAGATGCTGCACGAAAAGTGTCGGCAGCGGCAAGAATGCAGCTCATATTTCTTTCCTTAATTGCATGGACAATTTTAGCAATTGAAGTAGTCTTCCCCGCACCATTAGGGCCCAAAAACATAACAACAAATGGCTTCTTTTTCCCAGCCATCCCAAAAAAATCAATTTCTTCAGTGGAAATCATTGATGAAAGAACCTTTTTGATTTCCTCTTTCAGGAAAGCAGTTATATCCTTTCCTCTTGGAACTTTCTTTCCAACCAACTGAGATTTCAATTCGGCAATCAATTCAACCGCTGTCTCCTGCTCGACATCGGCCTCCAAAAGCGAAAGCTCAAACTCATCCAAAAAATCAGATAAATCCTTTTCATCAATCTTAATTTCCCCGGATATAAAGCCCGTAATTCTGCTCTTAACAGAAACTTTCGCCTTCAGTTCCTTTCCTTCTTCCCCTCTAACTTCCTTCAATTTCTCCTCAGGAGCCCTTTCTTCTCCTGCGCTGGCCTCAACATATTCATCTTCAGGAATTGAAAGTTCCTCTTCTTTCTCCTCAACAGCTACTGCCGGCTCTTCCCTATTCTCAACAGATTCTTCTGGCTGCTTCTCTTCAAGTTTTCCGGTTAGTTTATCAGCAAAGGAGCCAATCTTTTTCTTCAGTAAGTCAAACATTTACACCACTAAACAGCTAATGAATCAGGGGAAAAAAGGAAAAATCTATTTATTGGCCGCAGAAATTCTATTAACTGCCTTTGAAATATTATCCAGATTCTTGTAAGTTTGCTGAATCTCCTTCTCAAGCAGGGAAATATTCTTCTCAATGCTGGCAAGCCTTTTTTCCATTTCTTTAATGGCATTTTCAGGGGTATAATCAAGCAACAAACTTCCAGGGAGGTTTAACTGAACCTTCTCCAGCTTATCAATAGTTACATCAATTAGCGCTCCCCCGCCAAGTGGAATTTTAACAGCCAGGCCCTTCTTGGCCTTTGAAAGAATTTTTAGGGCATCTATTGCACCCTTTGTTTCGTTAACAACTCCCTGCATGGCATTAAACCTCTGGGTTAATTGTTCCATCTTCTGCTTCTCGCCCTCAAAAATCCCGGCCAATTGCTGGGGATTTATATGAACCTCTTTTGGACTTTCCATTCATTTCCCCTCCAACAATTTTATCCCATTTATTTTAATGACCCTTCGCTTAAGTTTATGCTTTGAGCCCATCAGTGCAAATAAATTTTCCCTTGCAGTTCTCTCATTAAAGCCAAAAACCAGTTTTGTGAATTTCTTCTCCTTGCCCCTTTCCAAAAATGTCCCGCTGGCCTCAAATGTTTGCTGTGTCAGTTCCTTTTTTCCATCTTTCCTTGCCATATCATTCCCCTCTCAATCCTTCATCAACCCTTATCAGCTCATGCCCCGAGGTATTGGCCCCGACAACAGCAGCGTTGCTGTTTGCGACAATATCATTGCCAACAAAAGGGTCACCGTAATTCAGGGTGGTTATGCTCCCATTAACTTTGAAAAACTTTTCCAGTTCTGAGAATTCATCCTTCCCAATATTTGGGTGCACAATAAAGCCTTTATTTGTTACTGTAAGCGCCGCCCCTGGCAAATCAAACCCTGCAACCTGTTTCTGCAAAAATTCAACCCCGAAAAAATCCTGCATTTTATCAACAACCTTTTTTCCAATAAGTGGGGAGGCTATCCCCCCATTCCTGTTCAGCGCAACAAGGTTCCCCAGGGCACTCGAATTCAATGCAATAACCTCAAGATTATTTTCCTCAAATTTTTTAATCTCTGTTTTCTCCGCAAAATATGGGAGGGCAAATTTATTTCCCAAGCCTGCAACAAACACCCCTATCAACGAACTGCTTGCCACAGAAACATTAATTATTTCCGTATCCAATATTTCGAAATTCTTCAGTTCCTTTGCCTCAATCCTGTTTGGAAGCAGCAAAACATCATCAGTTGCAACGCAAAAAACTCCCAAAAATGGGCTTGCATTGACAGTTGATTTAACAATCTCCATTATTTACCCTACTTTCTCTTGATTGCGGCCTTTTCAGAGGCTCTTTCCCGTTCTTTCTTATCGGCCTTTTTCTTATCTTCCTCTTCCTTAACTGCCTTCTGGGCGTCAGTCATGGCTTCCTCTTTGCCTTTCTTCTCGTCCTTCTTTTTCTTCTTTTCTTTCTCCTTCTCAGCCTTTAACTTCTTGTCATTTGCCAGTTCCTTGCCACCTTTGGCATAAACCCTTAAAATGTCCCCATCCTTCCAGAAAACAACCTCAAGCTTCCTCGGGATGTGATGTGACTTTTCCAGAATAATTTCATTCAAATCATTGCTAACCAAAACCTTGTCCATATGGGTGTGCTTTGCCGCAAATCTCCTTACGGCTTCCACAGCTTTTCTTGACCTTTTTGTTTTTGGCTGCAGGAAAACTTTCCTCAGCGGAATCACATACTCTGCCTCTTCCCCTTTCATAAAAATCACTTCCTGCCCTTGTCCCCTTTCTTAACCCATTTCTTATTTATCTTTCCGGACTTGACAGGCTTCTTGTTCTTAATCTTGCCCTGCTCAGCCTGCTTCTTCTTGTATTTCATTCCTAAATCTGTGCTTCTCCAGTGCCTTTTTTGCCTTCTGTTCCAGATTCTTTTTCCGGCTTTCTGCATAATCCAGACAGGCACATTGGTCAGGCCTGCGCCAACCTCTTTCCTTGCCGCAATCAGGAATTCCTTCTTTTCCTCATCCTTGTTCCTTGCCATAAAAATCACTTTCTCTTGATATTGATTTCTTTTTTCGCGCTCATTTTTGAAAGCAAATCCTTTAACTCGGCATCACCCATCTTTCCCTGCAGCCTGTTTGCCTGCACAAAGTAAAGAAGGGCCTGCGATACCCTGAGATAAAGATCCTTGTTAACCAATTTCACATTGTTCAGCCTTGCCCTTGCCTCATCTGTCAGAACTTTCCTGAGAACAGCGCTAAGTTGGGATTCAGCCTCCAATTGCCTATGTTCTTCGGAATTTTGCTGGGCATATTGCTGTTTCAGTTCCTCCATTTTCCTTTTACGAATATCATCTTCTTCGCTCATTTTGACTGTTCCTCTTTCTTGGGCATTTCCTTCTTTTTCCCGATGCCCTTTTCCTTGGCCTTTTTTCTGTCTTCCTGCCCCTTCAGGGCTTCCTTGACCTCTGTGGCGGCCTGGTCCTTAACCTCTTTCCTAAGGGCCAATTCCTTCACAACAGGTCTCCTGTTCTTAATCTTAACCGCAACTTCCTTGGCAGTCTTGGAAAGGAATGATTCCCCCTTGGAGGAGATTCCCCTGCCTTTCTTTGCCCTCTTAATCAAACCCTCTTTTTCCAGTGCCTGCAGGCAGGCCCTTATAACTTTCCCTGAGGCCTTCTTGAACTTCTCAGGCCTTACGCCCCTATTCTTCTTTCCACCGTAATAGGTTCTCAATGATTCAGTTCCAACAGGTCCGTCCTTGTAAACCCTGTAAAGGACGCTTGCCGCCCTTACATAAAACCAGTCAGGCCTTAATGGTGCCCTTTCCCTGTGTGCTCCGCTCTTTACCCATTTAACAAAATCAGGCTGCTTCAGCGTTGCCTTAAATTCCTCTGCAATGGCATCAATAAGCTCTGTTGCCGGCACATCGTAAATTCCCAATCAATCACCTCTCCTTTCGGAGTTTCTTTGTTCCAGCGCAATCGCGCGAACGCCAAAAAAAGCGTTTGTTGTACAATAATTTCCCTTAATAAGCTTTAAAAAGGCTTCCTTAGCTTGCCTTGAGGATTAGGCCGTCAACTATGCAGTCCCCGCTGACAATAAGTGTATCGAAATTGGAATTAAAGGAACAATCAAAACTGTGCTTTTCATACGAGTCTGTTATGCTGGATGGGTTACCTGCGCTTGCAGTACAGCTGCCGTCCCCATCAGGATCGATGTCGAATGTACATCCTGCACCTTTTGCCCAAATTGCCCCTTTAGCATCCTTGCCAGCAAAAATCGCCAGATGGGAACCTGCTCCTCCTTGGGATATGTTTCCCCCGGCCAAGTCCACAGCATAACCATTAAAGTAGGAATCCGTAATTGTTGAAACAGATCCGCCAAACTCGGTAAGCGGCCCTCCTGCAGGATCCTCAAAGCTTCCATCCTTGATTTTCGAGCCTGTGCTCAGCTGCTGCCAAAGGACATCCCTGAATGAGGTGTCTGTCCCCCCTATCCCGGATTCTGAAATTATGTAAAGCAGGGTGATAACCACTATCGCAACCAATAGGACCCCGCCAATAAGCAGCAGATATTCCAGAGAGCCTTGTGCCTTGTTCATGCTAATTAATAGAATTCAGGAAGTATTTAATCCTTTG
>JBDRHK010000051.1:0-7141 GCA_043816965.1 Candidatus Iainarchaeum sp.
AAACCGGCAAAAAATATGGACTCATAAAATATTAAATAATTGCCTGATATTGTAATTAATTAAAGAGGTGAGTTATATGGGAAACATTGCAAAAACAGGAGATAAGGTTGCAGTCCATTACACAGGTAAATTGCAGGATGGCACAGTTTTCGACAGTAGTGAGGGAAGGGCGCCCTTGGAGTTCACAATTGGCGATGGCCAGCTCCTTAAGCATTTTGATGAGGGAGTTAATGGAATGGAGGAAGGAACTGAAAAGGAAATAATTATTCCTGCCGGAGAAGGGTACAATTCAGGGGAGCTTGCAGGAAAGGAACTGATTTTTACAGTGAAATTGGTAAAGATTGGTTAATAATTTCCTGCAAATTCAAAAGAATTATATATTTCAAAAAACACTAATTAAACAAATAACTTCTGAAATTTTAAGGTGTGAAAATGGGTTTTGAGATTAAAAAGATGTTTTCTGCCTCGTGGAAAAAGGCTGCGAAGTATGCGGCAACATGGGGAGTTATTGTTGGTGCAATGACACTGATTATGAACGCAATTCAAATTCTGGCAGTCACAATGGTTCTTGCAGTAATACTTATTGGGCTTAGTCTTATTGTTCCTATTGCAATAGGTTATCTCTCCACAAGGGCATATGCGGCAAAGTCTGCAATTGCTATGGGGGCAGGAGCAACCAATGGTGCAGTAAGCGGAGCGGTGTATTCAATTGTTATGATAATTATTGCCCTGATTTTTATAGTAATTAATTACGGGGTTGCCGTTCTTTTTGGAATAACCTGGGGAATTGAGTATGCGGTAGAAACACTTATTGAAGGGGTCATTGTTGTAGTATTGACAATTATTTTGGGAATTCCAATTCTGGGAATAGTGAGCGCAATAGCGGGTGCAATCGGCGGTGCTGCCTACTCAATGCTGAAGAAGTGAAAGTCTTAATTTTGGACATTATGAGAAGGCATAGTTAGGGAATATTTGTTTTTTCGGCTAATTATGGGTTATTATACCAGCACAAATAGTATGGGTTTCCGTTGGTGCTTAATTGAACCGAATGGGCACATGGGCCGGGAATTCCCTTTCCATACTCTGACTGGCAAACACCGTCAGTGTCTGCCATATAACCATCCCACAATGCCTGGTTTTCGTTGTATCCCCTGTGTGCTTGGTATGCGGTGTCGAAGCAATTGTCAGGCCTTCCGGCACCTGAGGGGACAGTAACACCTGCCTTAGGTGGGCACCAGTTCAATGGTTCTGCCTGGTTTCCCCTTGGCCGGTCATTGTCGAAAGCGCATCTGGCAGGAATTATGTGTGCGGGGCTTGTTTCACAGGGGTGAACACAAACAATAACCCCCTGCTCGTTGCACATATCTGCCTCTGCCCAGGGCGATGCCATGGCAGTTCTGCAGTAAGCATTTGCTGCATCGTTTATTGCCGCCCCCGGGGTTTCATAAGGGCATGAAACAAGTTTTTTGTTCACTCCCGGAAACGGAATCTGGTAAAAGTCACATGCCCACTTTCCAGGGTAAGGGCCTATCTGTATTATCTGGGTTTGCTGAATTACATTGGCGTTTGGTGTGAAATCGCCTGAAAATAAACCGGCAAAGAAATTGGAGATAAATTCAGCAAGCATTGAAAAGAAATCCTTTTGGGGCGCATCTGCCTGGGACGCAACATTAGTAATTAAAGAGATTAGAACAACTGCCACCAATAAAAGCAAAATTTTCCCCATGCCTGAACCCAATAATATTAGGCATTAAAAGATATTATAAAAGTTTCCGAAATTAATTGCGCCAATAAGCCCTAACAGTTATGTATAAGGGATTCATTTCCCCTTCTTGAAAGGCGAGGAATGCTTTATGTGGTCCGCGAAGGAGGATTTCTTTTTCGCCGCGACAAAGCCATCGCCCACTGACCGCACATCCTCTATCGAATAGAATGCCTTTGGATGGTATTGCTTGATTATGTCAATCACATTCCTTATATTTTTCCTTTTTGTGAACGTGAAAATCATGGTTACATGCCCGGAATCCCCCTCGGCATTAATGCTTGTCAGCCTGTATTTTGCAGCTTTCAGCACCTCAATAAGCTCCTCCACATTATCCTTAACTATAATCTGTATCATTACCTTGCCTATTGACAGCTTGTCCTCGATATACATCCCGACATAGGTCCCTGCCGCAAACCCCCCGGCATATGCGAGAAAAATAATCGGGCTATTGAGATGGGTCATTATTTGGCTGATTGCAACCAGCCAGATAAGAATCTCGAAAAAGCCGATGACCGGCGCAAGGTACCTGACCCCTCGGGCAATAAAAATGACTCTTATTGTGCCCAAGGAAACATCAATAATCCTGGCTAAAAATATGAGAAGCGGGAGAATAATCCATGCAAAAATATCGGGATTGACAAGAAAATCCATGCTATGTATGTAATTGTTTGTGGTATTTAAATCTTGCCTTGCTAATTAAGCAGCCAAATCGAAAGATTCAGGATTGATGCAAAGCCGACCCAGAGGGCATAGGGGACCATAAGTAGGGCAGCTTTTTTAGAAATTTTGTGGAATTTAAGAATTGTAATTATTATCAGTGCCAGAAGAATAATAATCTCGATGAAAGCAACCAATGGCATTTTCAATCCAAAAAATATTATCGACCAAAAGGCATTGAGAACAAGCTGTAGGCCGAAAAACCCGAGGGCGATTTTCACCTCACTTTTTTCAAGGCCCTTTTTCCATATGAGATATGCGGAGATGCCAATCAGCGTATAAAGAATTATCCAGACAGGCCCGAAAACCCAGTTAGGCGGGGAGAAAAAAGGCTTATCAAGTATGGCATACCATGTCGGGATAGAGGAAAAGGTAAACACCGAGCCTATAATTCCCGCGGCCTGCGATACCAGTATTGCCGCAACCAGTTTTACAATATCCTTGATTTCCATGTTATTATTAGGGTTAGGGGATTAATAAATATTTCGAATGTAGAGCCCGAAGGCAACCCTGAAATTTGGCGAGAATTTTTCAGGGGTCTTTTCAACCATTTTCTTTATTTCGTCCACTGTAAAAAATTTCACTTTGCTGAGTTCCTCCTCCTGAATTTTGAATTTCCCATCGTATTTTCCCGAATACAATTTGAAAAACATCCTGTCAACTGAATTGTCTATTTCCCCAGCACCTATTTTCTTAATCGGAATTTCAATCCCTATTTCCTCTTTTAATTCCCTTTTCGCAGCTGCAAGATAATCCTTTTCAGTTCCAAGATGGCCTGAGGCAGAGGCAGTCCATAGCCCTGCGCTGGTGTCAGAATCCATGCTTCTTTTCTGCAGCAGCAATTCCCCTTTTTTATTAAAAATAAAAATATAAACTGCCCTGTGCCACAACCTTTTTTTGTGAACTTTCCACCGTTCTTCCTGGCCAATAACCTCATTATTTTCATTTACTAAATCAAAAATTTCGTGTATGTTGCTCATTCAATCACAGGGATATTCTGCCTCAAAAACCTTAAATACTTCTTTGCCTATTTACTATCAATGTCTGCGAAGATTATTGCAATATTTATGTTGTCAATATTGCTATTTGGCTGCATTGATGCCGGTTGTGGAGATGGGAACTGCGATGAATTAAGCGAAAACAGCTCAAACTGCCCGCAGGATTGCAAGTTGGTGGCGGGAAAACCGGCTGAAGAGCGCATATCTGACTGCGGTTCTTCTGAGGAATGCTTCAAGACCGCAATAAAAACCTGCACCAAAGCAAAGGTTACTATTGTAGGGGAAGGGACAGGATTGGCGACTGCAACTATTGTGGGTGAAAGCGGGGGTTATTGCAGGGCAAGAATTGAGTTCAGTCCCCCTCCAGGGGTTGAGGGCATTTTGGCATTTGAATGCACCTATTATGGCCTCTATTATGAATCAGCCATACCGGTTAATTTTGTTGCTGACGAGAATGCCACTGATTTATGCAGGGAATTTGTTGAGAGCATAAACAGTCAGATAAAGCCTATTTAGGATTTTTATGCAATAATGCTGCATCACCATTTTCTGGCAGTTTCATTACTAAAATATTCTGCCTCAAAAACCTTAAATACTTCTTTGCCTATTTACTATCAATGTCTGCTAAGATTATTGCAATCGGGGATTTGAACCTGGATGTGCTTTCCACAACAGGGAAAATGCCTGAGTTGGGCGAGGAAGCGCACATCGAAAAAATCACCTATTCGATTGGGGGAAATGCGGCGAATTTTGTTGTCGCTGCCGCAAAAATCGGCATGCGGGCTGAACTGATTTCCGCAATCGGCGAGGACCATGTTACGCAGTTTCTTCTCGGCGAATTGAAAAAGAATTCAGTTAAGGGCACACTTTACAAATCCAGAAAGATTAATGGCTGCTCTTTGGTTTTTGTAAATGAAAAAGGGAGGAGAAGGATTCTTTCCAATAAAGGGGCGCTGGAGGATTTGGGGCTTAAATGGGTGGAAGAGGAATTATGTAGAAAACTGAATGGAAAACAATTGGTTTACTTTGGAGGGTGGCAGCATTTGCTGGGCCTGCACAATGGCTTTGTCCCCTTCCTGAAACGGCTGAAGGAAAAGAACTGCCTGATTGCTTTTGATGTTACGTTTGATGAGTATGGGAACTGGGAAAAGATGCTCCCCCTGCTTAAGCACATTGACCTGCTTTTCCTCAATGAGATTGAGCTGCTGAAGCTGACAACTAAAAAGAAAATGAACGATGGCTTAAAGGCCCTTGCGAAAAAAGGCTCGGGGATTATAATTCTCAAAAGGGGGAGAAATGGGGCAGTTGTTTATACTGATAAAATAATCCGCGAACCGGCAACAAAGAACAGGGCAAAGGACAGCACCGGCGCAGGCGATGTTTTTAACGCAGCTTTCCTTATCGCATACCTGAAAAACCTGCCCCTGAAAAAATGCCTGAGATTCGGGAATTGGGTTGCGGGGGAGAAGGTAAGGCACCACGGGATTGTCCTGCCTGAAAAGGGCAAAATTAAAAAATTCCTGAAAAACCTTATCTGAGATATGATAACCAAATCATTAAATATTACTTATTTGTTATCTATTTGATGAAATCTCCAAAAGTTTCTGCGCAGAGCGGTCTGGAATTTCTGCTGACTTATGGCTTTGCTTTGGTTGTCGTTACTGTTGTTGTTGGGGGACTTATTTTAATGATTAATCCCGGCAATTTAGGGAGATGGGTCTGCACAGATTTCGAAAGTTTTGTGATTAAGGACTTCAGTGTTTCAGCCCAAAACATTAATCTGGTTTTATTGAATATGACTGGGAGAGATGTATTTGAAATGAATTTCTACTTAAGCGGCGATACAACGGGTGAACTTTTGGGGGAAAGCATGAAAGCCGGAAAAAGCAAACATTTCAAAATAGCCGGCTCATTCAGCAGCAGCTCCAGCGTTGATGTAACCCTTGAATATGTTGATGAATTAGGAATCCAGCATATTGAAACCTCAAAATGCCAGGGAAAAACAAGGCCCCCTGAAGAGGATCCCTGTGCCGATGTAGCGTGTGCTGAAAATGAAGTTTGTGCAGACGGCAACTGCTTTGCAATTAATCTCTGTGAAGATGTAGATTGTAACGATGACAACCTTTGTACAACCGATTCCTGCAGCGAAGGAGTTTGCTCAAATGATGTGGTTACTGATGGCACAAGTTGTGGGGATGGGATGGTCTGCGAGAATGGAAATTGTGTGGAACAGCAACAGGCAGAATTTTGCACGCCTGTTCAGGTTACCAGTAATTCGGCAAGACAATTAGTGCCAAATATTTATGGCAATATAATTGCCTGGACTGATTATCGGAATGGGGAGGGAGACATCTACATGTGCACAATAGGCGAGAACTGCGGAGCCAACGACGAAAAAACCCAGGTAACAAGCAATCCGGAATCCCAATCAAATATACAAATATATGCAAATAGGCTGGTCTGGCATGATTACAGGGGCGGCAATATTCCTGATGTCTACATGTGCACAATAGGTGAGAACTGCGGAGCCAACGACGAAAAAACCCAGGTAACGGACTGGGCAGGATCTAGGGTAGGCTCAAGCTTCAGGACGAGCGAGCAGATTTATGGGGATTATATCCTTTGGACAGATGACACTTACGATTCATATAATTACGACATCTACATGTGCAAAATCGGGGTTAACTGCGGGGCTGATGATAAGAAGACAAGAGTGACCTCAGAAGAAACTAACCAATTCAGCCCTTCAATATATGGCAATACAATAGTTTGGTATGAGAGTTATGATTTGCGAATGTGCACAATAGGTGTAAACTGTGATGCGGATAGCGCTAAAGACTATATAACAAATGACGGCGGACTAACTAACCAGGCATTTCCGGAGGTTTATGGAAATAAAATTGTATGGGTGGATATCCAAAACGGAAATTACGAGATCTACATGTGCACAATAGGCGAGAACTGCGGAGCCAACGACGAAAAAACCCAGGTAACAAGCAATCCCGCGTCACAAACAGATGTACAAACATATGGGGATAAAATTGTCTGGCGGGATTACCGGAATGGGGCCGGCTATGATAACCCGGACATCTACCTGTGCACAATAGGTGAGAACTGCGGAGCCAACGATGAGAAGACCCAAGTAACAAGTGACCTTTCGAACCAGCTTAACGGCAAGATATATGAAAACACAATAGTCTGGACAGACTACCGAAACGGGAATTCGGACATCTACATGTGCACAATTTCCTGATTTATTTGCCAAAAACAGATTTTTCCACAAAATCACCTCTTTTTGGCATCTTAAACAGATTTAGGCAAGCTTTTTATTAGTTCTTTAGGGCTATTTTTTAGTGATGCACGGGTAGGGAAGCGGCCAAACCCGCGAGACTCAAGTCGCAATTTCCGGCAATTAATCGGGAACCTGTGGGAGAGATCTCGTCGCTTAGTGCGTTCGGCGGTTCGAATCCGCCCCCGTGCATTTACGCCTGTCAGTCTAAGATAAAGGTATCTGCTAACGATTTGACCGAAAACTGGAAATATGAGTATTTACATACGTTTTCTCGTGTTTTAAGTGAACTCCCAATCACTATTAGTCAGAGTTGAGCATCTTGAAATGCTTGTTGTTCGGCTTGAGGCCGAAAACCTTGAACTCAAAAAA
>JBDRHK010000052.1:0-19981 GCA_043816965.1 Candidatus Iainarchaeum sp.
AGCACGCAGTCTGGCTTCCAAAGCAGAAATGCGTTGCTTCAACTCCTCATTTTCCCTGATGAGTTTAAGCTCAAGTTCAGTGTGTTGGGACACAACAGTAAGACGAAGAACTACTATTTCTCATTTTCGGTTAGCAGATACCCAGAAAGAAAAAGCTTTTGAATAGCAAGATGATTAAGATTATCCTGGAGGACGGAATTATCGGGATATCCAAAAAAGCGATTTCAGAGGCCATTAAAGAAACCCCTGGGAAAAGAATTAATGAAATTTTTAGTGACCCAAAGAAGTTGGATAGCTTTGTACTTAATTTTATAATTTCAGAAGTTCGAAAGGGCCTTCTTAAAGATTCTGAAGAATCTGTAACCAAATTTAATGGTTATTTAAAAAAATTAAAAGAAAAAATACAAATTACGCCAAAAATTGTTATTAGGATCAGCCAGATAATGAGGAACGACACAGAAAAAAGAGATACTTGGGATCTTGTGGATACAATAATCAATGAAAATAGATAATAAATTCCTCAGGCTAATTATGCTCTGGAAAGTAATTTAAACACAAAAACATAATATATAGGGTTAAATGACGAGAGGAAATTGCGTAAAACTGCTGGCAGGGCTTGCAATTCTGCTGCTCGCGGTTAATGCATCTGCTGCGGAAATAGTCACCTATGCAAGGGGCTCGGATTATGAAATTTCTATTGACGGCGGCACTTATTATAGCGCTTCATTTTATGTCCCAACCGCCTCCTCAACCACGACAGATTTGACGACCAATGTCAGTTCAGGAACCCATGAGATAGGGAGATGGTATACTTTTATTTTGGCGGAAAACCAGATTATATCAGGGACAACATGGAGCTGGATATCAAGCATATCCTCATCTAACGCCTCTGCAAAACTTAAAATGCTGCTTTATGACTTTGACCCTCTGAGCGGAAGCAGCACACTGATAATGGAGAGCGATCTTGTTGAAATGTCTGTAGCAGCCTCGGCCCTCCTTATGCAAGGTGATATTGATTCCCCTTATTCAATATCTGCAGGACACAGGTTGAAGGGAGTGCTGGAATACACCGCGGCTTCCTCAGGCGGGCAGATTTCACTGAAGGTTGATGAATACCTTTCAGGGCACGCCCTTTCCTTCAACGACCCAAAGGGAAATACCTACCTCATCAACGATCTAAAGGGCACGATAATTACTTCATCCGACATATGCGGCAGCCCTGCATGCACTTCCAACAGCGATTGTGATGACGGGGAGTCAGGAACAATTGACATATGCCATGAGCCTAACTCCTGCACAGCATATTGTTCAAATGAAAGCGCAGTAATAACCTGCAACAGCAATGCCGAATGCAATGACAATAATCCATTGACAACAGATACCTGCACAAGCCCAGGCACTATTGAATCAAGATGCGTTAATTCATCCTGCCCTGTTGCCTGTGGCAGTGACCTTGATTGTGATGATGGCAATCCTGTGACTGCTGATATCTGTTACAATGAAGGGAGCTGCCTGGCAGCCTGTTCTAATTCCGGGGAATGCATTATAGGCTGCGGGTCAGATGCAGATTGTGATGACGGCAACCCATTGACTACTGAAACCTGCCAGGGGCCAGGGGATTGCGGCTCTTTCTGCTCCTACAATGTGTGTGAAATTGCATGCCATTCTAATTCAGATTGTGATGACGGCAACCCATTGACCAGTAACTCATGCCAGAGTGCAGGGCAGTGCAATTCTTCCTGTGTCTCTACCGTTTGTTCCACAATATGTACTGAAAATGCAGATTGTGATGACGGGGATTTAGGAACAGCTGATGTTTGCGTTGGTGCAGGAAAGTGCAACGCAATATGCTGGAATTCTACAACATGCGGAAATGGAATTTGTGATGAGGATGAAACCCAGTGCAATTGCCCTGGTGATTGCGGAAGCTGTACAGGAACAACTGCCGGGGTTTGCACCGGCTATGGATGTGACAGGCATTCATGCAGAATCCTTAAAACCCTTGGCTGCTGCGGAAATGACGTTTGTGAGCTTGGGGAGGACTATTCAAACTGCGCAACAGACTGTAAGCCAAGGTCTGTTAAAATAACCGCCATAGATTCCCCCACCGGATCGCCGCTTATTATCGCCGAGGAAGTAACTGTAAAAGTTTCTGTTGAGGCTGATGGGCTTAAGATTAACAATGCGAAAGTGACCGCAAAAGGCTTTTTTGGCGAATTGGTTCTCTTCAACGACGGACAACATGGTGATGGAATCTCAAACGACAATGTTTATGCAAACACTTTTACCATTCTGGAGGGCGTTAAGGAAGGCAGCCATCCTGTGACAATCGAGGCCGAGTTTGCAGGGAGAACCGGTTTGCTGGTTGAGACATACCTTGTTTCCCCCCGCCTTAATATCACGCTTGCCACTGACAAGGAAAAGTACAATGTGGGGGATGTTATCAGGGCTTATGGTTTTCTAAAGAAAAAGGAGACGCCATTTGAGAATCTGATTGATGCCAATATTTTAGTAGAAGGCAGGGCACTTTACAAGAAACAAATCAGTTCCTCAGGAGAGGGGAAATATGAGTTTGAGTATCACAGCAGTTTTCTGGATAGGTCTGGCAGCTGGATTATAACTGTTCACAGCATAGACCAAAATGGGAATGTCGGCCTTGTGACAAAAACCATCGAGTTCTCCTCGCCAGACATAACCTCTTTCCTTGAGGTTGAACTGGAAGATTTGAACAAAACAACCTACCGCAGGGGGGAAAGTGTTGAGTTGGTGGCAAGGGTCAGAAACAAGGAGGGGGGCCTTATAACTGATGCCTCGGTTTCAACAATTGGCCTAAGAGGCGAAAAAATAGATTTCAGGGAAATTGAAGATGGCAAATATCTGGGGACAATTCCTATCGGGTTTGACTCTGAAATTGGGACGCATCTATTCAAGGTTATTGCCCTGAAAGTGGACGGGGCCACGACCCATGGCGGGGGAACTGAAACCTCGATAGAAGTGACCGCAATAGAGATACTCTATAAATTGCTTGAGCCAAGCACCACCCATTACCAAATTGGGGAAGAACTGCTGATTAAGATTAGGCTAACTTATCCCAATGATGAGCCGGTAACAAAAAGCACTATAGATGCAAATGTCAATGGAAATCCTGTTGGGTTTAGATCTGTGGAAAACGGGGTTTATGCAGGGACATATTTAATTAGGGAATCTGATTCAGGGGCCATGATATTGGAGTTCTTAGCCATAGATGAATATGGAAACCGCTCACAGGCAGGAAGCCTGGAACTGGAAGTTTCCGGAATTTCAATATGGCATTATGTAAGGGAGTTTTCGCTCACCGTACTTATTCTTGCTTTTTTAGGAGTGGTTGTGGCCTTTGTGGCATTTACATATCTCAACTATTTCAGGAAGATTTTCTTTATGAAGAAAAGGGGCGGGGAGATAATTGCATTGATAAAAGATGCGCAAACCCAGTATTTCAAGGATGCCACTATGGACAAGCGCAACTATGATTCTTTGATAATGGATTATATGACTGAACTAGAGGATTTAAAGAAGAGCCTTACTTTCCTGAACAGACACAAGCCATTCAACATAGACATTAAGTTCAAGTTTTTGGAAAGTGAGCTTAAATGAAAATTAATCCCTGCTGGTTTGTTGTTTTGATTGCCTTTCTCCTATTGTCATCCTATGCATCTGCATCGGTAAATGTTTTCTGGTTAAGGGGGACAAAAACATTGCCTGAAGCGCCTTATTATTCGATGAACAGCTCCCCGCCAAATGCAAATTCTGCAAAGGCCGATCTTTCGGTAAATACTAAAATCGGGGAAAATGAATGGGTAAGGTGGTATTCAAGCGGCTTTTCCCAGAACCTTCTAATCTCAGGCAAGGTTTATGTCTGGTTCTCAAAAATGGGAATTTCAAATGATTCCGGCTCATGGAAATGGATATTATATGAACTTGACCCTTTGAACAACACCGAGGAATTGCTTGCTGAATCTGATTGGGCTGCATTCCCTGATAATTCCGAGAATGAATCTTCTGCACAAATTCCCGTGCCTGCCCTGATTGAGGCAAGGCACAAACTAAAGCTTGTGCTAAAATACAATTCCGTGAATGGTGGGGGAAAGGCCAATCTGTCTTTGGATGAGGGGAGTGAGGGCACCAATACTGTATGGAACACTTCAGAAGGGCTGACATTTACCGCATACAATGTAAAGAGTGCGGGGATAATTCAGTTCAATCTTTGCGGGGAGAGTGCCGATTGCGGCACAGATATTGACTGTGATGATGACAATCCATTAACCGGTGACAAGTGCCTGAATGTCGGCAGCTGTGACGCAAGCTGCTCAAATCTTGAGTGCATAACCAAATGCAAATTCGATAGTGATTGTGATGATGGGAGTGCCCTGACCAATGACAAATGCATTGATGCAGGGGTGTGTGATGCATACTGTTCTTCCGAAAGCTGCGAACTTGCATGCAACAGCAACAAGGATTGTTCAGACAGTAATCCCTTTACAACAGATATCTGCCTTTTTGTGGGAACATGCATGTCGGAATGTGAAAACAAGATGTGCGCACCTGAATGCTCAAAAAACGCAGATTGTGATGACGGTGATTCAGGAACAGCTGATGTTTGTGTTGGTTCAGAAAGCTGCAATACGGTGTGCTGGAATTCATTAAGCTGCGGGAACGGAGTCTGTGACGAGGGTGAAACCAAATGCAATTGCCCTGGTGATTGCGGAAGCTGTGAAGGGAAATGGTCTATTTGCGGAGAAATGCAATGCAATGGACTTAGTTGTGAAAATGCGGTTGATGCTGAATGCTGCGGAAATGGCCTTTGTGAATTGGCAGAATCTGCGGAAAGTTGCGCCCTTGATTGCGCAACAGCTTTCAGTGCTGAAGTTGTTGCTCCGAAGGATGGTGAATTTTTTCTTTTAGGAAGCGATTTCGTTCTCAATCTGCGCCTTTCGGACGGGAATGTTTCGGTCCTTGATGCAGATATTGCGGCAAAGGGCTTTTTTGGGGAAGTGGTTCTTTTGGATGATGGCGAACATAATGACCTGGCCATAAATGACGGGGTTTATGGGAATAAAATTTATGTTTCGGGGGATGTTTCAGGTGGAGTTAAGCCAATTATTATCAATGTTTCAAAGGGTGCGGATGAGATTTATGTGTTAAAAGAAGTTGTTGTTGCATCAAGGCTTTCCTTGGAATTAAGGGCTGTTAAAGATAGCTATGCTGTCGGAGAGGAAATAAATTTGGGGGGATTTGTAAAAAGGGGCGGAGTAGGCATAAAAACCAGTGTGGGCATAGGAATTACCCTGGGCGGGCAGGCAATCCATGAGGAAATGGTTTATTCGAATGAGGACGGGTTTTTTGAGGCGAGTTATAAGAGCAACTTTTCAGACCCATCAGGGAACTGGATTATTTCTGCAGATGCCAAGGATACTTCAGGGAACAGCGGGCATGCAGAACAGAAAATAAGTTTTATGGCGCCTTCGGTTTTGAATATTGTGGAAATAAATTTTATTGGGGGCCCAAAAGAGAAATACTATCGCGGGGAATCAATTGCATTGTTTTTGGAGATTATTGATCAGTCAGGGGAAAAGATTAAGGGGGCAGATGTCAAGATACTTACGGCATCAAATGATTTGGTAAGTTTTGTGGAAGAGGGAGGAGGTTATCGCTCCACAGTGCCTGTGGAGATAGATGCAGAACTTGGGAATCAGAGATATGTGATTTCTGCGTTGAAAATCATTGGGGATGAGCTCTTTGGCGGGGAGAAATCCTTTGAGGCAGAGATTCTTGAATCCGAGCTTTTAATCGACATTCTGGAGCCAAAACAGCGTAATTTCGCCATAGGAGACATCATAAAATTCCATGTAAGGCTTAGTTATTCGGGAAACCGGCCTGTTGAGGAGGCATTTATTGAGACTACTATCGGGAATGATCTTATTGAGATGCAAAGGCACGGCTCTGGAGTGCCCGGGGAATTCATTGCCGAATACAGGGTTTCTTCTGATAATTACTTTGTTTATTCAATAACTGCCCATGATTTGTTCGGGAATTCTGTGGAAAAGGATGTGGAATTCACTTCCAGCGGGATTTCACCTATTTACCTATTGCAGGAAAACCTGATTATTATTTTGAGTGTCTCACTCATAATAGTTTTGTTCCTTATCCACCAGAAACGCAAAGCAAGCAGGAAAGACATGAAAACAGAGCTTATGATGAAAATTAAGAATCTTCAGACCGCATATTTCAAGGAGGGAGCCATTAACCGTGGGGAATATGATAAGATAATGCTTAAATATGAGGGAGAATTAAAAGATTTGGAAAAGTGATTTTTATGCGCAGGATTGTTGTTCTTCTTTTGATAGTGTTGCTTGCGGCTTCGGCATTTGCAATTAGTGTTGAGACTGACAAGGCCAGCTATGAGAAAGGGGAATTTATTTCAATAACCGGGGAATGCCTTAAGGACACAGGGCTTACGCTTTTGATTACTGCTTCAGGGAGAAAGTTGCATGAGGAAAAGATCTATTGCAACAAAAATTCAAGGTATTTCCTAAACTATAAAACCAGCTTCCTTGATCCGAAGGCCAAATGGGACCTTAAAGTTTTGCAGGGCGGGGAGGATGATGAGACCCAGCTTTACATGTATCCTAAAAATGAAGGCGCGTTTTATCTCATAACCTTCCTCAGCCCAAGCCCTGGAAAATACAAGAAGGGCGAGGATTTGACTTTGAGTGTAAAGGTTCTTGATGCGGGGGAAGCGGTTACAGATGCAAATGTAATAAGCTGGGGCGTTATGGGGGAGAAACTGCAGCTGGAAAACAGGGGAGGGGGAATTTATTCCATTGATTTGGCAATTCCTTTTGACAGTGAAAAAACAGCGTGGGATTTTATTGTTCTTGCACAAAGCGCTAAAAGGGGCAATATTTTTGGCGGGGAGCAAAGCCTTGGCATAGAAATAGAATCGGCACAGATAATAATTGAGGTAATACAACCTGAGGTCCATGAATATGATTTGAGCACGCCACTTCCCCTTGAGGCCAGGATAAAATATTCTGATGGCAAGGCGGTTAAAAATCTTCAGGAGATAGG
This sequence comes from Candidatus Iainarchaeum sp., assembly GCA_043816965.1. GTDB lineage: Archaea > Iainarchaeota > Iainarchaeia > Iainarchaeales > JAFCCJ01 > JAFCCJ01. Next base: position 7,108 of record JBDRHK010000052.1, read on the forward strand.
GGCGGAGATTTCAGGGGTGAAGATTCTATTGTCAGAAATCGGGGAGGGGCTTTTTTCATCTGAACATCTTATGAGCTGCGATGATGCCGGATCTGTTTCCATCAGATTTTTTGCGTCTGACACTGCAGGTAACTCTGGGCAGGCAACCAAGAATATAGTGGCCACAGGCCAAATCGGGTGTTTTTTGAGGGATAACTGGATTTACATTCTCGTAATCATTGTACTTGTTGTTACAGTAAGCCTGTTTGCATATTCGAGGCTTTCGCATAACCTTAAGACCAAGTTGCTGAAGAATGAGCGGGACAAAACCATGAACCTTATCAAGTCCCTGCAGGAGGATTATTTCACAAAAGGGGTTATGCCTGCTATTTCCTACAAAAAGAACCTTGCAAAATACCAGGCAAAAATAAATGAACTTGACAAGAAAATAAAGGATTTGGAAGGGGCTAAAAAGTAGCAGGGTTTTATTTAATCTAAGTGGCTGCAAAACTCTTTTATAGATGTTAAGCATCTTTATTTGTGATATGGATAAGAAAAGAAAAATCCTGATTGATGCAACAAAAAAACTCCTCGCATCCAAAACATCTGAGGATGAAATAATCAGGAGCCTGACTGATGTCGGGGTTGATAAGGGCGAGGCCAATGAAATCCTTGAGCAGGCAAAGGTTGGCAAAACTTTAAGTGATGAGGATGAGGAGGCCGAATCGGCAAAGATTAAGGAATCTGGTTCCGGGGGGCCTGTTGAGCCTGAGAAAGAAATTGTCGGGGAGGCTAAACTTGGCCAGCCTAAAATTTCTTCCAAAGATGATTTTTGGAACAGGCCTGTTGTGAAAAAGAACCCTGAAAAAAAGGGAGGGGGAAAAGGCTTTCTGGATGGGCTTTTTAAGCGCACTGCGTTAAAGGCCAAGGAGCCAAAGGATGTTGAAGAGACTAAAGGGGCAGGGGAGCCAAAGGAGATTGAGGAACCAAAAGGGGTTGGGGAATCTGCATCTGAAAAAAAAGAGATTAAGGAATTCAGGCCCGCGTCCCTGATAAGAGAGAGCGGGGGGGCTGAAAAGGGGATTGGGGAGAAACCTGCAAAACCGGAAAAGCCCAAGCCGATAAAATTAGATGATGATTTCTGGGAAAAGCCATTGGTGCCTGTGAGAAAGAGTACGGGCACTCCTAAATCTGAAGAGCCATTAATTTCCAAATTACTTGAACCGAAGAAAGCGCCTGTGGCAAAGCAAGGGGGCAAGGATGCTGACGGTAAATCTGAAAAATGGAAAAAGATTGAGTCAGCAAATAAGATAAAGGAGCAGATTGGGGGAAGGCGTCCTGGGGAGTTTAGGGAAGTGATGCCAATGAGGGTGAGTAATTTTGACAAACTTATCGCAAAGGGGGGGCTAAAAAGGGGGGATACAATACTCCTTTCAGGAGGGTGTGGAACAGGCAAAACAACATTCGGGATGCAGAGCCTGTACAACGGCTGCCTTAATGGGGAGAAGGGGGTTTACCTTACCCTGGAGGAAAGTGCCGAAAAGCTCAGGGAGAATATGCATGAAAATTTTGGCTGGGACATTGCAGGGTTTGAGGAAAAGGGGATGCTTGCTGTGATAAAGATTGACCCCCTAACCATTGCAAGGGCGGTTGAGGCAACACTCACAAAGGAACGGGGCGGGCTTTATATTGAATTTGAGCAATTTGATTTGCCTTTCCAGTTTAACCTCCCATTCAAGCCTGACAGGGTTGTTGTTGATTCCCTTTCTGCGCTTTCAATTGCGTTCATGGAAAATGAGCAGGGCTACAGGCAATATCTAAGGCATCTTTTTGAAACCCTGGAAAATTATAATTCGGTGAATATTGTGCTGGGTGAAACCGAGCAGGCACCGGGGGTTTACAGCCGCTCGGGGATTGAGGAGTTTCTTGCCGACGGGGTGGTTGTTTTGTACAACATTAAAATCCACAACATAAGGGAAAAGGCAATGGAAGTTCTTAAGCTAAGGTCCTCAAACCATGAGAAGAAAATTACCCCTTATAAAATTACATCCAAGGGGCTGGAAATTTACATCAATCAGGAATTGTTCAGGGAAGAGTGATCGTTATGAAAAGACTCGGAAAGACATATCCTGCAGGGGGGAAAGGAACAATTCCAACCAGCAGAGGAATCAGGCATCCAGGACCTCCTTTGCCGTTTGGCCATGAAGCAAATCAAAAAATTCGAATGCCGAGGGACGCTACCCCAAAAAATAAAAAATAGGCTGATAATTTATTTAGTTGCTTTTCTGACCAGGATAAAACAATCAGTCTATTTCTTCCATTTCTGCACCGATCGCAGTGACGCGCTGTATTTTTTCCTTTACCCTGTCAATCTTTCCTTTCAGCCTGTCCTTTTGCAGGTCCAGTGACTCTTCCCTCGCCACTAATTTTTGAATCTTGCTTTTAAGCTCAAGTTCCTTGTTTTGGGTTTGCTGAATATTCTGCGCAAGGGACCTTATCTTTACCTCGGTACCAATCTTTTCCTTCCTCAAATTGGCAAGTTCCCTTTCAATATCCTTTAAAGCTTCGGAAAGGATGTTTGGTTCCCTTTTTCTGGGCGCAGCATTTGTTTTCTTTCTTGGCTTTGCCCTGGCTTTAGCTCTGCCGCCTGAACTTGTTTTTTTCTTCTTTTTGGATGACGCCATTCAAAACCACTGCTAAAATAGTTAATAAGATATAATTATTCTACTTTAAAAATCTATGCTTTTAATTTTTTATTTTCTCAGCCTTGCCTCGAGCTTGGCCTTGTCCTTCTCATAGGCATCACTGCTAATTACTCCAAGACTATAACTCTTGTTAAGGAGTATCAATTGCCTTTCAAGCCTTTCAACCTCCCTTGCCGCCTTCTGGTCGGCAAGTATTGCCATTGTGGAGGGCCTTATCTTTTCGATTATTCTTTTCGATGCCTCTGCCTGCTTTCTCTCGAGTTTCTTCTCAAGTTTCCGCTGTTTTTCCATTCCCCTGTTGAGGGACTCAAGCCTTTTGTTTATGAGCAGGATGTTCCTGGAAATTTCCGGCTTTTTCTCAATTCTTTTGAGCCTTGAGCTCAGGTTTAGCAGCTCCTTCCTTACCTCCTTGCCTGGCTTTTTCTCCTCGAATTTCTGGAGCCTTTTTTCAATTTTCTTCATCTTTGAAAATTTTTTGGACAGGGCTAAAATGTCCTTCCTGACCCCCTTCCCAACCTCAATTGAATCAATCTTTTCCTCCAGCCGGTTAATTTCACCAAAACGTTTCCCGAGTTTTATCAGCTCTTCTCTCAGGGAATTGTCAATCGGCCTTTTCTCAAGAACATCTATTCTTTTCTCTGCCAGAGTCAGGCTGTCCAATTTCCTCCCGATATTCCTGAACTCGTCAACAAGGGCCTTATTGATTTCCTCCCCGCCTGGTTTATTCTCAAGCCTGTTCAGCCTTTTCTCCATCTCTTTTAATTCATCTATCTTTGAGGAAATTAAACTCAATTCCTCGCCGAGTTTTGGCTGGGTTTTTATGGAGTCTATGGACTCCTTCAGCGCGCCCAGCTCTTTGGCCAATTCATCTGGCCTGGCCTCTATCCTGTCGAGCTTTTTCTCAAGTAAGTCAAGGTGTTTTTTTGTCTGGGGCTTTATGGTTATTGTGTCAAGCTTGTCCCGCAGCTTTTGCATCTCACCCTTGATTGCAATCCTGTGCGTTTCTTCCTTTGCTGCAATTTCGGCAACTGGTTTTGGAATTTCCTTTAGTTCTTCCTTAATCTGGGCCGCGGTAGTGAGATTCTCAGGCAGGTAGGGCAATTCCTCCAAACCAGTGGCGAGATTCAGCTCAAACTCACTCATTGTCAGGAAATTGTCCACAAACATCCCCAAATCAGAGATTGTCTCATTATCTGAATCCCCTTCCAGGGCCGTGAGGAAACAGTCACTTCCTGCAACCTTTATCTTTCCTATGAGGGAGTGGACGAATTTTGTGACGGTTGACTCCTTTTCATAAATCAAGAGTGTGGAAATGGAATCCAGTATAAGCACATCAGGATTCTGCGTTTCAAGGCAGTCGGTTATTGCAAGGCTTAATTCAACCAGCGCATTTGGTGAGGAAACAAATGTCGCATTGCTTTTCTCCAGGATGTTGGTGTTTGCGGTTTTGGTTATTGCGTCTACAATGAAAAATTTACTGGGATCGGCATTGATTTTTTCCAAATTGGTGCTGAGGGAATCATAGAACTCGTTAAGGCTTACATAGCAGATCTTATTGTAGTTGTCTGACATGTATTTTGCAAGCTTGAGTATGCCTTTAGTATACTGTTTATTTGGGATTAACAGCAAATTAAGCTTCATCAGAGCACCGCTTTAAACTATAGGGCTTTATGGTTTATATTAATTTGGATTAATGCGTTTTAAAAAATAAGAAAAAAGGAGGGGACAGGATTGTTCCTGCCCATCCGGTTAAGCAATTTTATTTACGCACAGGTTCCGACCAATGACGTGGTCCCTGTCTGTGTTTTCCCTGTGAGCTTTGTTGTATCATAGGTGATTGCAACATTAAAGTCGTAAGGGTTTCCAGCTGTGCAGGTCTGGCATCCGCCGGTTATTGCAAGCGCTGATTCCTGCCCTGCTGTCAGGGCAGTACTGCTTACTGTCAATGCAGCACCTTCAATTTCAACCGCGGTTACTGTTATCTTGCCGCTTGTCTGGTTCCTCATCACCAAATCACAGCCAGATGCAGAGTTGTCAAATTCCCAGTCGGTTATTGCCAACGGTGACGCTGCTCCCCAATAAGCCTTACTTTGGCTTGCTGTGACTGACGTTCCAAGGCCTGGTAGGAAACCCATTACTCCAACAACAACAAGTGCAATTACAATTACCACTGCCAGAATAATTAGGTATTCTGTGGTACCTTGTCCTCTAAATTTCATTCAGCATTACCTCCTTCTAATTTGTTTGGTTTTGTTTCAAAATCGAATTATAAAAATTTAACAATTAATGGTTTTCCTCATTTAAATACCTTTGCCTTTGCCAATGTGTAGTTTAACTTTTTTTTGCAGGGGAAATTGATTACAATGGATGCTGAAAAACGGCTTGAGAAAATTTCTGAGGAGATAAAGGAATTTTTCAGCCGGTGCGGGAAAGGGAAAGCGGTTATTGGCCTTAGTGGGGGGATTGATTCTGCACTCTCTGCTTTCCTTGTTGTAAAGGCTTTGGGCAAGGAAAATTTGGAGGCAATCATAATGCCTGAAGAGGGGTTGAGTTCCAAAGAAGGAATTGAGGACGCCAAAAAGCTTGCCGGCTTTTTGGGAATTGGTTATATTTTGCAGCCAGTTAATGCATTTGTTGAGAAATTTGAGGCTGTTGAATGGAAATTAACAGATATTGCAAAAGGAAATTTACGGGCAAGGGCAAGGATGGTTTTGCTTTACAGCTATGCAAACTCGAAAAATGCCCTTGTTGTGGGGACAGGCAACAGAAGTGAATTGCTTTTGGGCTATTTCACCAAATATGGCGATGGCGGGGCTGATTTTCTCCCAATTGGCGGGCTTTACAAGGGAGATGTAATGGAACTGGCAAGAGCTGCCGGAATTCCTGAGGAGATTCTGGCCAAAAAACCAAGTGCTGAACTTTGGAAGGGGCAGAGTGATGAGAAGGATATTGGGATGAAATATGGCAAAATTGATGCTATCCTGAAGCTGCTTGTTGATGAGGGGAATAGTATAAAGGATGCAGCCGAGATTTATGGGAATAAGGCTGCTGTTGAGGCAATAGCAAAAAGGATTGACACCAACAGGCATAAGGGGCAACTGCCCTTTGTAATCCCTGCTGGCTGAAATGCATCTGAAATGCCTTATACATAACTTTTTTTTAAATACTTTTTTTGTTTAATAAAAAATCTCTTTGGATTTTTAAATTGCCTTTTTTGCCTGTTTTTGGCGCTATACCCCCGTACTTGGTAGTCAAAGACAGCAAAAGGCGAAAAATGGTTTGAAAATAAGAGGTTTTTTTGCAATAAAGATAAGCAATCCTGACTATTTTTCAGCTAAAAGTTAGTTTTTCATTTCGTGTTTTTAGTGCCAGAATTTTTCAGCTAGGTGCTTTGTCCTGCCAATTTTTCAGGGACGGCACTGAATTTTATTCAGAGTTATGCTTGGATGGACTTTGGATAAGGTATTTGGAGGATATTTTCGGCGATAAGCGGAATTTTTCCAAAAGGCGGTTGCCATCACCTGGTAGGGGGGCCTTAATGCCAAAAATGGAATAAATTCTTCAGATTTTTACAGGGAAATGGCCAAAATTCAGGAAGAATCTGTTAAAACTACGCTAAAAAGCAAGTATACATAACTATCTGTTCTGCCTTAAATCAACGATTCCTAATAGAATTTGACCCTTTTAGCAATTCAATAGTTATTTAAGCCCTTTCCAGCAGATTATTTTCTATGGGATATGTTTATGACTTTTTCAAGGGCATTGCTGATGGCATTCCTGTACTTGTGCGAAAGATTGGCTCAGTGCTGATTAGCTTTTTTGCACTGGGAATAATTTTAGGATGGTATCTTGCTACGAGCGATGCAAATTACCTTTTTTTCATTCCTGCAATCTTTTTTGTGATTTTCTGGATGTGGAATGATTTGGATGAGGGCTTCCTATTTTTTCTGCTATTTCTCCTGATGGCGATATTCTTCCCCACAATATTCTAGCTCAGATGGTTTTGGCCACTAAAAGACGGGAATTAATGCTGTCAGCATAGCTTCAAAAAGCATGAAAATCACGAAGAGAGCTCCGATAATCAGGGCAGCCCATACAATCAGGGATATAGCCATTACAGCAATTGCGGAAAATTTTTCTATGGAAAAGTATGCCTGAATCAGCCTTGTGTGGAGTCTCAGAGCCAAAAAAGATATTATGAGGAGTATTATTATAAAGATTGCCTGGGCAATCCAAAAACCTAATTCTCCAAAATTCAAAGCAAGCCAGGCCGCAATTAAGGCCGCAATAAGTATTAGTGGGGAAATTATTACAATTCCAAATTCTATTATTGCCATCATCTTCATAAACCTAAGGTAGAATGGCAAATATTTTCCCTCACCCCCAAACAGCCTGGCCAATGCAAAAATAGTCAGGGATGCCGGGAGCCCCACAATAAACATTATCGGGATTAAAAGAATGGCGCCAACAATTGAAGTCACAACTAAATTTACCAGGTTTATTGCCAATGATATTGCTGTCGGAACCAAAGTTTCTAAATTTGCAAACATCCCTATTGAATATGGCACCACTGACGGGACAAATACGATTAATATTAAGAAAATAATCATGTAATGAATAATCCATGCGAAATTCTCGATGAATGAAACAACAGTAACCGCGAGGAGGGTGTTTAGGGGGGTGGTTTCTTCATCCACAAGGGCTTTAGCAGACAGCTGTCCGGAAAAAATCATCCAATACCTGCTTAGGAAATCCAGCTTCTTAAAATCTATCTTCTTCCCATCAATGGCCTCAACTGATGAACTCTTGAAAAGGAGATTTTCCTCCTTCTTGTACTTGTAGTATTCTTCAAGGTCGAAAAGTTCTTCCTTTGCTTCTTTCTTCTTCTTGGTGGTCTGTTCCTTAAAAACTTCGCCCATAATTTTTTTTACGTCCATATCTGTGTATTTTGCAACCCTCAGCATCTCCACTAATTCATCCCTGGGTTTGCCCTTCTTTCTCTCATCACCTATAACTTTTACTGCTTCGGTGAATTCTTCTTCAGATATCATTGTTATTAATATGTCCTAACTATTATAAAAATTTTATCTAACTAAATAATCTGATGAAATACATCTATTCTGAAAAATGGACCCAGAAAACAAGGGAATTGGCTGAGGAATTGGGCTTTAGCCATATAAATCCTGACAGGGTTTGCTGCATTGAAAGCTCAGGAAGCAAAACAAGAAGAATTATTGCAAGGATTCATTCATTGGGAAAGGCAATGCAGCTTGGGATGAATTGTGATGCTTTTTACGTAATTGAACTGCTTTCTAAGAATTTCGATAAGGAAAGTGACGAGGATAAGGTAAAAACCCTGATTCATGAATTGCTGCATATTCCGCAGAGTTTTGGCGGCGGCTTCAGGCACCATAGGCCTTATGTGAACAGGGGAATTGTTGAGGGGCACTATAAAAGGCTTATGGAAAGCCCTTCCCCCACTTATTTATAGCAGCAATCACATCTTTCAGTGCCCTTCCCCTTGCGGTTAGGCGATATTCTATCTTCATAGGCGGGGCCATGGTAATTGATTTGGTAATTATTCTGTCTTTTTCCATTTCCTTAAGCCTTGTTGAGAGAATTCTGGGGGTGATTTGGGGATTGCCCTTCAGGAATGCGTTAAAACCTAGGGGATCGGGGGACTTAAGCAGCTCCCTGGAAATGCTCAAAAAATGCTTTCTTTCAAGGGTTTCAGCAGCATTGGGAAAGGGATCTTCAGCCATTGTATCAACTATATAAAATATATCTACTATATAAAATATACCTACATATTTAAATAGAATAACGTTGCAATAGTAGTAGCCTCGCAAAGGAGGTGGGGATTTTATGGATTGGTTGAATTTCGCAAAAGAAAATGATTCCTATATTTGGGTTCCTAAAATGAAGTCTGGTTCTGGCAGCCGTTTTGCTGCACGAAAGATCAATCTCACAAATTCAAGCACTCTGGCAGCAATTATTAGATAGTATCACCCTGAAAACTAGCTGCCAGGTGCCTTATTTTTTACAATTCAAGGAATAGGATTAAAATTTAATCTAGTGATGTACGGCAGAATTTACTTTTTCCTTTTTTTGATTACTGAACCACTTCTTCTTGCGTCTCTTCCTAAATTTTTCCCTCGCCTATCTTTGTAGGCAACCACTTTGATGCGTTTATCTGTTGGGTGGGGGGCGGTTCCTAACGAATGGGGGGTGATTGCATTAAATTTGGGCATTGTGGTCTTTTTTCCACCAAAAACAGGAATCAATCTATTGGTTTTATGCCTGCTAAAGATTCCCAGCCCAAGTGTTCCTGTAACTCCAACTCGCCTCTTTCTTTCATCCGGCTTCTTTTTCATAAGTATCAAAAGAAATTAACACTTTACTCATATAATAAAGTGCCTTCCCCCCAATTACAGAAAATTGCTTTAATTATTGCAGGTTAGTTTTAAATAACGTTAAATATTAAATGTTAACATAATCATAGACTATAGGGGAGGTGTGAATTTGATATTGGAACTTGGAATTATAGTTTTAGTGGTTTTAGCAGTAATTGGCGCCATTATTCTGGTTGCATTTCTTGTTTTGTACAACAAATTGATAGCGCTACAGAAAAGGGTCAATAATGCATGGGCACAGATTGATGTCCAGCTGAAGAGGAGAGCTGATTTGATTCCCAACCTCATTGAGACTGTAAAGGGATATGCGAGGTTTGAGAAGAAGGTTCTCACCGAGGTTACCAATGCAAGGGCTGCTTTGATGTCTGCGAAAACCCCGGTTGAGGGGGCCAAGGCAGAGAACATGCTGGCAGGTGCCCTAAAAACAATTTTTGCTGTTGCTGAAAATTACCCTCAGCTCAAGGCAAGCGAAAATTTCGGGAAGCTACAGGAGGAATTTGCAACAACTGAGAATAAGATTTCATATGCAAGGCAGTTCTACAATGACAGCGTCATGATTTTCAATACTGCAATTGCGCAGATTCCTGGAAATATTGTTGCAGCGATTTTTGGATTCAAAGAAAGGGAATATTTCGAACTGGCTAGCGAAGATGACAGGAAACCCGTGAAGGCAGATTTTGGCGAATTCAAATAGCTGTGATATTGAATGAGCTTCTATGAGGAAATTGAGGCAAACAAGAGAATGACCTATCTCTTGTTTATTGTTTTCTTTTTTTTCATACTTTTCCTCGGCATCATCACCGATTTCATTTTTTCGGGCGGCTTTTTCTTTGTCCCAATTTTTGGGATAATTGCAATAATCTATATTCTGATTTCCTACTACTTCAGCGATAAAATCATCACCGCAATTTCCGGGGCAAAGCCGGCGGATCCGAAAAAGCACGCAATTCTGATTAATGTGGTGGAGGAAATGAGCATTGCGGCAGGAATTCCGATGCCTAAGGCTTATGTGATTGAGGACACTGCAATAAATGCATTTGCCACCGGAAGGGATCCTGAGCACAGCGCCATATGCACAACCACTGGCTGCTTAACAAGGCTCACAAGGGATGAACTAACCGGGGTTGTTGCCCATGAGATGTCACACATTAAAAATCAGGATATTAAGGTTATGACAATGGCTGCAATCATGGTTGGGATGGCTGTACTTATGAGTGATTTTCTCCTAAGGATGTTCTTCTGGGGGGGATTGAGGGGGGGCGGAAACCGGAAAGGCGGGGGGCCTGTTATGATTGCCGCAATTGCTGTAGGTATCCTGCTTGCGCTTCTTACCCCTGTTATTGCGCAAATTATTAAACTTGCGATATCGAGGAAGCGAGAATACCTTGCCGATGCGAGTGGCGTGCAGCTGACCCGCTATCCACAGGGGCTGGCATCTGCGCTGAGTAAGATAAGAGATGACAATGAGCCACTGGAGGCCGCGAACAAGGCAACTGCCCACATGTACATCGCAAACCCGCTAAAGGGCCAGAAAATATGGATGAAGAGCCTTTTTGCGACACATCCACCGATAGATGACAGAATAAATAGGCTAACTCATATGTAATCAGAAGCTTATTTTCTTCCTTTTTATCATCTTTAGCTCGTCCTCAATCTTGAGGTTCATAACCTGGTTGTATATGGTGAAAATTGCTATGAAAATAAACCAGGTGAGCATGAAAACCATTACCCCCAGGGCCAGGTCCATAAACCAGATTACATAGGATGTGAAAAGGGTTACGCAAATAAGGCTGTATCCAAAGGCAACAAACAGGTACCACAGGGTTTTGAGTACTGAGGTTTCCTTTGCAAATGGCATTATTTTGAAAATGGATTTCACAGTTAACGCCAGAATCACAATTAAGAGAAACCAGTCCAGGAGAAGCAATACAAAGTTTTCAAAGCTAGCCATTCAACCACTCAAAATAAATGTTTTAGGTTATTTATATTCTTTCTTAATGCTTAACTTCTACATAATTTATTTATTTTCCGGTTTTCGCCTCTTTAGTGGGTTTTGATACCTCAGTATCGTTGCTTATCTTTACAGCAACCTCCTTTCCGCCAACTGTTTTAAGCTCCTCAATTGTGATGTCTTTTTTCCCACCAACCATTCCCAACATGAAAACTGCGAACGCAAAAGCCAGGTTAGTGAGGAGAATGACAACCACAACTATGTTTGTGAATGAATTGCTAAGTGCAGTTAAGCCAATCATTATCGGGAGGGACGCCAATGCCGCTGTTGTAAGGCCGCGCGGCATCATTACAAAAATTGTTAGCCATGAGGGCTGCAGGTTTTTATTGGTGTCAACAAGGACCTTTGTTGCGATATATCTGGCGAAGATTATTATGATGAAAAGAACAACGCCAACTAAAAGTGCCGGACCTGCAAGGCCGGATATTGTTATTATCAGGCCAAGGTATACGAAGAAGACAGTCCTTACGAAAAAGCTTACCTCTGTCTGGAAGGATATAAGGTTATAGTCCATCTTGAAATATTCCTCAAAGCCGAATGCCCGGGCAATAAATCCATAGTTCCCAAGGAAGAGGCCGAAAACCAGGATTGTCGTTATTCCGTCACCACCCAAAATCTGGGCAACCGCATAAAGGACAAAAACACAGGCCATTGTTAGGAGGTAGGCAAAGGGCTTTCCTGAGAGGCGCTTCAGTACCTGGACCCAGATAAAGGCAACTATTGCACCGACAACAATTGCGACCGCAAATGCGGCAGTAATGTCCCCCATAAAGCCTAGGAGGTCAAAGCTCTCGAGCCCAAGGCCCTCTATCTGGGCAATTTGCATGAATTTTAGTATTGCAATTGCGGCAACAATTGTAAGTGCCGAATTCAGCGCCGGCTCGAGGTTGAGGAGGGTTTTTGCTGCGGGTTCGACTTTCATTTTGGAAAGCACTGGCACAATAATCTCATAGCTTGAGCCTGCAACTATTACTCCTAATAAGAGGGCAGCTATCAGTGAAATTCCAAGGTCAGGGATTACTATTCCAAGGATAAAAATCGCAATTACTGTAAAGAAAACAGTTAGTAGGGTGACAGCTATTGTGAAGGCAGAGGACTCACCTATCTCCTTCAGCACGTTCAGGAAGTTGAGCTTTGCCCCTCCCTCAAACACAATTACAATCAGGGCAAAGGTGCCAATTATCGGGGTCATTGGGGAAAGGTCAATTCCTGTGAAGACCCCCAAAACCGGGCCCACAAGAACCCCAAAAAGTATAAGCAGGATAACGTCAGGAATTTTGGTTTTTTGGTAGAACCAGGCGCCCAGGAATCCAAGGAAAATTGTGGCACCTAGGAATCCCACCAATAGGTTTACAAAATCAAACGCCCCTAATTCAAGTGCCATATAAACCACATTCATTAAGTTGGAAGTGGTTAATAAATTTTCTCTATTTGTGGTTTAGAATGCCGGTAAAATGGGCTGAGTTGCCCCTAGCTTGCTTTATAAATATGCCCTAATAGAAGATATCTACCAATTTCCTGTGGAAATGGGTTAAAAAAATAATCAAAAAAAAGGTGAAAAACTATATGAGTGAAGACAAATTTGGCAGAGAAATGAATAAGGTTACTTGTTCAGATTGCGGACAGGAGACAGAGGTCCCCTTTAAGCCTGACGGATCAAGGCCAGTTTACTGCCGAGAATGCTATCAAAAGCACAAAAAGCCATCCAATTTCAATAGGGGCGGCGGCGGAAGAGACAGCAACTACTAGTTCTAGCAATTAGTTTT
>JBDRHK010000053.1:0-2263 GCA_043816965.1 Candidatus Iainarchaeum sp.
GCTGAGCGAGGAGGAAGGAATCATTCCTGCCCTTGAATCAGCACATGCAATTGCCTATGCAATCAAATATGCAAAGGAATGCAAGAAGGATGATGTGATTATTATCAATCTGAGCGGCAGGGGAGATAAGGATATTTTCCATGTGGCAAAAGAAATAGGTGCTGAGATATGAGTGATGCTATTCCTATTGACAAGATTGAACTGGTTGTTCATCCTGCTTTTGGTTTGTTGAAGAACCGTAGAACTAAACCTGCGGAGACATACTATGAAACTGCAAGGGAATATAATAGAGGTTACCCAGTTGATCCTGAGAAATTTTCGACTGCAATCTGCAAGGCTATATCCAAAGACCTTTCAAGCAAATATGAAAATGAAAAAACATTGTTTGTTTATATTATGAATGAAGATAGAATAGAAAAACAGGATAATTTATTACAGGAAATTTGCAAAAAAGTGCCAAAAAATAGGCTTGTTGTTCTTTCAGGAGATAGCCCCCTTGATTTGAACAGCAGAGTAATTGGTGAAGCAATATCCCGAAAAAAAATTTCGCTCAATGAAAAGAAATTAAGAGTAGAAGCTCATGGTGAAACGATTTGGTCTTGTGTGCCAGATATGCTAGGTAATTTAGTTCGTGCCTTGGAAATTCCTGCTTTAACTGAAGAATTTAAGAAACGAGAACCAAAACTTGTGTTTAACAAGGAAAAAGGTTCAATGTCGGAGAGGCCATTTCTTGTGTATGTTAATCTGTTTGGGGATGGTAGGAGATTGGAAATAAATCCTAAAACAACAGATATTTTGTGGAAGGTTCCAAGACATAAATTAGCTAAAAGACGGTCTATAAAGAGAAGAACTCAAAAAAATGAAGTTAAAGTAGTGGCACGGAGGCAAAAAAAATGAACCGCTATGAAAAAAGGTTTGCAGAACTGAAAAAGAAGGGAAAAAAGGCACTGATGCCATTTGTTGTTCTCGGCGATCCCGATTACGAGACCTCACTTGAGATTTTGAAGGAAATGATGAAGAATGCAGATGCCCTGGAATTGGGCTTTGCATTTTCCGATCCTATTGCTGACGGGAAAACAATTCAGGCCGCAGATGTGAGGGCTTTGGAAAACGGAATTAACCCTGACAGGTGCTTTGAGCTGATTAAGGAAGTCAGGAAAATTGACAATGACATTCCTATCGGTTTGCTGGTGTATTACAATCTTATTTACGCAAACGGAATTGACAATTTTTACAAAAAGGCGAAGGATGCAGGAGTTGATGGGATTCTTGCGGCAGATGCCCCAATTGAGGAAGCAGGGCCATTGCTTAAGTCTGCGGAAAAATTTGGGATTAACCAGATATTTTTGGTTACCCCGACAATTACCCCTGAAAGGTTGAAGACCATCCTAAAAAGCGCCTCTGGATTTGTTTATTTGGTTGCATTGCTCGGGGTTACCGGCGCAAGGGCAGAATTAGGCGAAGAAACAGTTTCCCTGATTAAGAAGGTCAGGCCTAACACAAAGCTCCCGATTTGCGTGGGCTTTGGGATTTCAGAGCCCAGGCATGTGAAAGAGGTCTGTGATGCAGGCGCGGATTGCGCAATTGTTGGGAGTGCGGTTGCGAAAATAATTGAAAAAAATCTCGGGAACAGGGTAAAAATGCTTTCCGAGATATCTGATTACCTTTCCAAAATGAAAAATGCAACGGAGTGAGCTGAATGGATATTGAAATTCAGCCGGTTGGAAAACTGGATGCCACTGTCAGGGCGCCGAGTTCTAAAGGCTTCACACTGAGGGCACTTTATATTTCTGCCCTTGCAGAGGGGCAAAGCCTTATCAAGAATGCATTAATTGCCGAGGATCAATTACTTTCAATCAAGGCCCTTGAGTCGATGGGTGTAAAAATTAACCGGAAGGGGAATGATATTTTAGTTGAGGGCAGCGGCGGAGAACTTAATGCCCCGAAAAAAGAACTGTTTCTAGGAAATTCAGGTGTCGGCATAAGGTTTATGGCATCACTTGCTGCGCTGGCGAAGGGTGAAACCCTGCTTACAGGGAGTGAAAGGATGATGGAAAGGCCGATAAGGGATTTGTCCGAAACTCTTGGCGCTTTGGGTGCTGAGCTGGAAATTTTAGGAGAGAATGGCTGCCCACCATTGAGGGCTAAAGGCCCTTCGCTTGCGGGCGGAAAGGCAATTATAGACTGCAGCAAAAGCTCCCAATTTTTGAGTTCAGTTCTAGTTGCCGCCCCCTATGCAAAGGAGGATGTTGAACTTGAAATT
>JBDRHK010000054.1:0-22269 GCA_043816965.1 Candidatus Iainarchaeum sp.
GCAGTATTTTTACCAATAAATGATTTGTCAATTATTGAGTCAAATTCAACTCGTTTAATTTTACCAGGCATCTTAATACAAACATCAAAATCAACTAGGCTGCTATCCTTACCAGTTATATTTTTTGATGACCAAATATCCTCATAAATAAATTTGACTTTATCCCCCTCATCAATTTTTCTAAAACTTGCATGCTGGCTTAGGTCAGAAACATTATCAAAATCAAAAGTAACTTTGTAATCATAAGTTGAATTAGTATCAGGAACTTTTTGTCGTTCAATTACTTTATTTTTTTTATCTCCAACTAATTCTGTTATTTCTTTTTGGATGTTCTGCGAAGCTCTAAGATTAATCAAAACAGTTCCGTTTCCACTTTCTCCAATATCGACAGTAGATTTCAAGTCAGTAATGCTAGTGCAACCACTAAGCAATAGAAGGAGCGATATCAGTAGTATGGCCCCAAATAACCTCAATTTCATATGACAATTCCATCAAGAAACAACTAAAAAGCTTTTGGGCTGGCTCCATTTATCAGAGCTTTCTTACTATTCAACAGCGGATGCTCAGTATGCGGGTGGCTAGGCAAAACCTTAGTCTGCCCAGCTAACCCAAGCTACTTCTGTAGCATAAAATGAATTATCTACTATCTGAATTACTCCCTTAATATCCTCAGGAATGTCGAATACAAGATACCCTTTCTGAGTAAGCCCTGGATTCAACTTATCAAAGAGTAAGGTTTTAGCATCTTCAAATTCTGGATCCATATCAAGATAGATTGCGGCTGAAGAGTCTGTTTCAAATTCCCTTTCCTGGTCATCAATTATTTTTATATTAGAACTGGTAAGGTACTCTGCCTTCTTGCCAACATTCTTTACCTCAACTTCCACAATCAGGTAAATTCCATTTGCTTCAGAACCCATGAAAGTAGTCATTAAATATTTCCCAATTTCTTCCTTCAAAGTATAACTCTTAAATGTGTACTCTAAATCACCAACAACAACAGGCTCATTAAAATTGTAAACTTTTACTTCCTCTAGCTCTTCTTCTGCCGGTGCTGTTTCAACTGGTTTAGTTGGCGCATCAGCGTTATCTTCTACTTGTGCAACAGATCCCGTTCCTTTCTGCACCACATTTGCGGCCTTATTTATAGGCGCCTCATCATTATATTGCGAACTAGTGCATCCGCTAACTAACAATATTGCTAACAATCCTAGAATCAATATTCCCGTAATCTTATTCATATTTTACCCCTCCCAAAAAGAACAAATATTACGAATTCATCATGAAAAACTTATAAAAAGGTTTTGTATTCTTACAAAGGAGTTGACTTGCATTTTCTAATCCGTTCACTGTCAATTATTTCTTTTTTATTACAAAAAACAAACCAGCCATTATAACTAAACCAAGTATAACTATTCCGCCAATAATGAGTATAATAAATACTAATAGATCAGATTCGGGTTTTTTACTTTCTACGTAAATCGTTTTACCGGTATTTTCCTGTCCCTCGTCAAGAATATTGCCCATATCAGAAAATACCTCTGCACCTTTAAATGCTACAGTATTATCATTTAGAAGCTCTCCATTATGTGAAGTTATTTTTGACGGCATTGTTATTTTTGTAACTGTTACAGCTATCAACTCGCTTTCATATCTTAAATATTCGCCGTCTTCTCTTTCAATTATTTCTACCGGGTTCTGTTCATCTCCATACTGCAAGTCAAATTCAACAATTACTTGGGAATCAGTTTCTCTACAGACGTGCTGAAAATTTTCCAAGTCAGCAACGCTAACTTCTGCACTGTTCTGAGCCATATTTTTCAAAGAATCACAACTTGCATTCATTAATAACCCAGTTTTATCAATCTCCATAAGACGGTGAATACTGCCATCCGCATTTACTCTCTCATTGAGTTCACCTGAAATACAACCGCTAAGTAATAGAATCAGAGATATCAGAATTATAGTCCCAAATAACCTAAATTTCATATGATAATTTTATCAGTAAACCACTAAAAAGCTTTCGAAATCTGAAAATTTATTCAATCCATCTGAACCCGTTGAACGAATCTTTTATGGCAATATAAATCAACCAAACAGTTGATTTCCAATCAACCGTAGGTATTTAAGGGTCGGAAACAGGTGTTTATACGGGTGGGGACCCTCGAGAGTAGACATATAACTCCCAAAATTTATTCAGTTATTTCATAGGCAGCTGTTCACAATGGAAGGGGAATTAGAGGAAATCAGGGAAGTGCTGAAATACCATAATGCCATTTTCAACAAAGGCCATGCCAGGATATACCTGTGCCTTTTGAGCGGCGAAGTCAAAACCGGCAGGCAGATAATTGATGAAACCGGGGTGTGCAAGCAGACCATATACAAATACCTGAATCACCTGACAGAATCAAATTTAATAAGGAAAACAAAAACCAGCCCTGTCCAGTTTTTTATAGAAAATCCGGTGAAGGAACTCAACCATTTCTTTGCGCAGTATCTCAGGAAGCAGGTCAAGCTGATTGAGGATAAAAAGGAAAGAATAAGAAATATAGTGAAAAACAAAAATGATGAATCTGAGCAGCATTGGGAAATTAGGGTGAAAGACGGGAAGACCGCAATAATTGACAGGAAGGAAAATAAGGCGTTGAATGAAAAATATGATGCCAAGCAGGTAAAGGCTGCGGTGGATAAATTTATTGATTCTTTGCCGGATGAAAACAAATTTGCTGTGGCTTATGCGAAGTAAGCAGTAGTCAATCTATTTTAAGTAAATTTTACGGCTTTGCACAAAAACTATATTCTGCACAAAAAGGGGTTAAAGTCATATAATCCAATTTAGATATGGAAGAAGACGGATTTTTGAAAATAGCTCTTAAAGATTTAGAAGCTGCAGATATTCTTTACAAAAATAAATTATATCCTCAGGCACTTTATTTCTTACATCAAAGCTTAGAAAAAGTTCATAAAGCAGCATTAATTAATTTTGGCTGGATAGAAGATGGGCATGAAATTGGCCACAACCTGAATTTATCCTTAGCGACGGTTAGTAAGATAGATGCATCTAAAAAAATAGATAAAGTTGCAGAGCATCTAACTGAAGATGAAAAAAACAGGATAGAACGAAATCTGGTCACTATTGAGGAGTTCATGACTCCTGAGGATGTTAGGAAATTACATGAGGCCGTATTTCGTTGGAAATTATTTCAGAAGGTTAAGTTAGAAAAAACCGATTTGAAATATATGAAAAAGGTTCTTTCAAGATTAGAAAAAGAGTTTAAAATTAAAGAAAGGCATAGAAAAATATTTTTAAATTTCCTAGAGAAATATGAAAAGGCGATTGCAAAAAAAGACATAAATTCAAAATCGTTCAATAAACTGCAGGATAGTCTTTTTAAAGAAATTAAGAAATATTTCTTTTTTCATGCAGGCTATCAATTTTACGTCATATATCTTTTGGTGCCCTTGTTGCCAAGTTCGGCTTCTTTAAGATATCCGAATAATAATCCCTTGGATACTTACAACGAATCCTCCCCAGTGATTAAAGTCTTTGGTGAATTATCAAAGCACATAAGAGCCGCCATTGACTGTTTCAGTATCTTCTTTGATTTTGTTAGCTCTTTTTCTAGGTTCAGAAAAGATTATGAAAAAAAGGCAGCCCTTATGGCTTCCAGAGAAACGCCACGGCCTGCAAAAGAAAACCGAGAAAAATAAGCAGAATCGCCAGTATGTCAAAAGTTTCCTGACTGATTTTCTTCCTGGCTTTCTGCACGAACCCGAAAAGGGCGAGCAGAGCCAGAAGTCCATACAGAGTGACAATCAATACGCTCATACAGATATTCTGCTAAGGTGTTATATAAAGGGCGAGGACCTAGCAAACCCTCGAAAAATCACACAAAAAAGGGTTTTTAAGGTTTAATTATTATATGGTCAATATGGTTGATGTTGTTACTTCTCAATTGATTCTGACTGGTGCTCTTGTTTTAATAACCGGTTATTATGCTTGGGCCAATAAGCAAATGTTAAATGAGATGAGAAAAACAAGGGAGTTGGAAAACGACCCGTCAATAAAAATCCATTTAGTCGCAGAATTAGATTTCAATAGAGACACACAAGAGTTCGAACCAGGTCCTCCATTCTATACAGAAATTATTAATATTGGTAAAGGTCCAGCATATGACTTGAGTATAATTGCGACTGACATGGCAACAGACGAATCTATCCATGAAAAACATGACATTTTGAAGCCTGGCGACACACTAAGCCCCTTTTTCAGGGAGCAAGTCATACATTGGAAGACAAAAGTTTTTGAAAAAGATTATTCTATAATTGTCAAGTATGAGAATACTTTAGGCCAAAAAAAGGAAATTGAAAAAAGATTTGACAAAAAATCCGGCCCTGTTCCTCATTACTCAAAAACACCCAAGAGACCGTTGGAAGACATTGTCGATGTGCTTAGAGATATTAGAGACTCGTTAGAAAAAAACACTTAAAAGTTCAAAATTTGCACAAAAACCCCTGTTTGGAATCCAAATTGTAATCCCTTTATGTGCAAAGGCAAATTTTACGAAAGATTTATTAATATCTATAGCTATTATGTTCTGTTATATGTCACACAGTAAAAAAGTAACAACCATTATGATAAGCCCAAAAACCAGGGATAATCTCAAAGATCTTGGAAAAAAAGGAGAAACGTACGAAGAAATAGTCGTGCGCCTCATAAAAGCGTATATTAAATAGTTTCCAACAAGATTATTATGGCTCAGGGTATGTGGAACTGACGATGATACTGAGTGTCAACGATGAAGAGAGATGGGCGGACTGAACCTGAGCCAAAAGCAAACCCAAGTCCATCATACATAGAGGGTCTAAGTGTTCATCTGACGATGATACTGAGCGTCAGCGATGAAGAGAGATGGGCGGACTGAGGCGAAATATCCTAAACAGATCAATTAGTGACAAGGACTTTTCACGTTTCCTTCTTCTATCGCAATAAAATTATTTTGTTTTAAGTATAGTCAAAACTCCTGATTCTTCATAAAAGTATTTTCCTGGTTCTTTAAGTAAGAACTTAATATTTTTCAGATTAGGTAAATTAAATTTTCCCTTCCCATCAAAACCTATATATCTGTCAATTACTATTCTGCCACCTTTTTCAAGAAGAGGAATATAATTTTTTACTAATGAATCAATAACATCGCGGCGGGCACTAACGCGAGGTATAATTATTAAGTGGAATTTCCCGATGTCTTTTGAAGGGGGCCTTAACAAGTTAATATTCTTTTTTTTCATCAACCCCTGCTCGACCCACAAAAAAACTTTCTTGACCAACCTTGGCCCTGTGTCTCTTCCTTTCTCCGGGTAATCAATATCTCCAATAACATAATTTTTGGGATGCAAACCATAATTCTTAATCAAATGTTCTGCAAGTCTGCCACTTTGAGCGCCAATTTCAAGAACCTTAACCTTATCTGGCCCACCAACTAATTCAGACAATTCATGGATCCTAGAATCAAGTGACATAACTTTCATTAGAAACGAAATTTTTGCAGAGAATCTTCCAGTCAAATTGTCAGGGTGTCTGCGCCAAGGATACCGTCTTCGGAGGTTCTCCTCCTGGGCTTCGCCTCCCAATTCGGGCCTATGACGTTTTTGACGGTTTGAACCCATAAACAAAAACAAATCTCAAACTAAATATAAATAATTCGGGAAGTTCAAACCCCTATTTATACATTTTTATCCCCCATTTTCCCATGGTAACTAACTCCTCATCTTTCGGCTAAGATGGGCGGACTGAGGCTATTGTTCACTTATTGTAAACATTATGTTTATAAATAGTTAACATAATAATATTAACTATGAATAGACTACCCAAGCTTTTAACGCCTTTTAATTTAAAAATTCTTGAGATGCTTATTGATGAAAACATTTCTGTTAGGGATTTGGCAAAAAAAATTAAATGTTCTCCCGCCAAAATAACGCAATTCATTAAATTATTCAAAAAAGATAATTTAATCAAGACCAGTAAAGAAAAGAACAAGAAGATTCTAATTTTAAATAAAGAAAACCCGGTAATAAGGCAAATTATTTCCCTGCTATTTATTGACAGAATTGTCACATCAAAAACTTTTTCCGGGCTGAAAAAGAATGCAAAATCAATCGGTGTTTATGGAAGTGTTGTTGAAGGCAGTTTAGACAAGAAAAGCGATATTGACCTTTGGGTTCTATCTGACATAAAAACTCCCCTGGTTGATGCAGGCAATTTAAGGATAAAGCTGAGTGAGGAGATCGGAAGAGAGGTAAGTATAAAATTTTTTACGCCCAAAGACATTAATAATCTTAAAAAGAAGGATGAAATATTTTACAACGAGATTGAATATAAATCAAAAATAATATATGGTGAAGGCTTTTGAAAAAGAGTAAAGTTGATGAATGCTTTGAACAAGGTTTGCTAAAAAGGATAAAACCTAATTTGAAGTATGCGGAGCAAAGTATCAAACAGGCAGAACATTTCTTGGATGAAGCACAGGAGTTAATAGAAAGAGAAATCAAGGATATGGCATTCATTGCCATTTATAGTGCATCCTTTCACGCCGCAAGAGCATTGCTTTTTAGGGACGGAATAAAAGAAAGGAGCCATTACTGCGTTAGTAAATACCTTGAAGAGAAATATACTGGGAAAGAACTTATCAGCATGAGGCAGGCAATTATTCTGGATTCATTAAGGGACAAAAGGAATTCAATACAATATTCCCTCGAAAGAACAGAACTGGAAGAAGACCTGAATGAAATTTACGATGAAATTGAATGCTTTCTTGAAAAAGTAAAAGAGATTATTAAAAAGAATTAACGCCTCATCTCAGGACGGAAAATACGGGGACTAAAAATGATTCGAAAGTCTTCAAGAAGAAATATTAGAAATCAAGGTTACTCTTTTAGAGGAACTACATCTGATTTGCAGGGATTATCTTCAGGCGCTGTTTTTAAAAATTTCAGAAAAGCAGGACTCCCAGTAAAACCAATTGAAGCCAAAGCAACTGCTGAAAATCTAAAATCCGCGGCGCTTGAAGCAGCCAAAAAACTGGCAAACGGAGAATCCGGATTTTTTCATTTTGAAACTCCTCGAGGCACAATGCCGTGTATAATTATGAAAAAGGGAGATAAACTCCATATTAATCAGGCTCGTTTGAGACATAATATTGTAAAGTCTAGTGCCCCTTTTGAACACTTGATGAACATATTGAAAAGAGGTTTTAGGGGAGACTATCCTCCGAATGTCGTGATTAAAGATGGGAAAAGGCCTATGCCTAATCTGTCAGCAAATGCTTATGAAAACGCAACAGTTGCAGGAGATAGATATACTCTCGAGATGGTTTCTCCAGTGACTGATTTGGATAAGGAATCAATGCATGCGTTCGTCAAAAATGCCGACAACTCACAAATATCTGGCGTAATAGTCAAAATTGATTCAAAAACACCTAAACCCAAGATTGAAGAAAAAACTAGATTTTATCAAGCACTTTCAGAAGAGTACGGAGTTCCTTTCCATATAAAAGTAGGGTAAATATTTTTTCAGAATATCTAGAAGTCTTCATCTTTCGGGCAAGATGGGCGGACTGAGGCGTCGTTATATTTAAATATAACCTTGTATATACATTATTAGTGATGCGAATTGAATTCCCTGAAAGGCCGTTTCCTGTGGAGCAGGCATGCGCTGAGAGAGGCAGTCGAGGATTCTTTGAAGCCAAGTGATGTGGAAAAGTCACTGTCCAAATGCATGGTGATGGAAAGCGGGCTGGATAAGGAGAAGGCAGTTTGCAAAGTAGAAAACATTTATTGCACAGTAATATTCGCAAGGATGAAATTTGGAATTAAAATCATAACCTGCTGGAAGAGCAGCAATTGGGAAATCAAGGTCTATGATGCGGAGGTGAAAGGATGAAATGTGTTTGCGGAGCCAACATGGAAAAGATAAAAACCGAGATGGACTTCCATGACGGGCAGGTTATAGTTAGAAACGTTACTGCGTTCTACTGCCCCAAATGCAAAGAGGAGTTATTCGACTCCAAGGAAGGGGACAGGATTTTTGGCCAGGTCTCGAAACTTAATCTTGTGCAGCCATTCGAATCAAGGAAAAAAATCACAAAGGTCGGCAACAGCTTTGCCATTCCGGTTTCCAAGGAAATTGCCGACTACATGCAGATAAAAAAAGGCGGCGACATAAAGATAAAAGTGCAGAACCAAAAAAGGCTTGTTGTTGATTTGGCATAATTCCTCATCTTTCAGTCAGGATGGGCGGACAGAGGTACATAAAAACCTTTTTATGTAGTTTATCGCATACTTTTATCAGGTGAAAGAGTTGAAATTGTCAGCCATAATTAGTAGGGAAGATGGGGAATATGTTGCCTTGTGCCCTGAACTGGATGTTGCTTCCCAGGGTGATTCTATAGAGGATGCTCTGGCTAATTTGAAGGAAGCGGTAGAATTGTACTTGGAAGACGAGAAGGACATAAAACTTTCTGAGGCAAGCCCCTTTGTTACGACTTTTGAAGTGAACGCCAGTGCCTAAGTTTCCGGTTCTCTCAGGCAAGGAAGTAATCAAAGCACTGGAAAAAGCAGGCTTTAAGTTTGTCAAGCAGAGGGGAAGCCATGTAAAGCTCAGGAATCTTGATTTAGGAGAAAAGAAGACAGTAATTGTCCCGCTCAAGCCTGTAATCAGGACCGGCACGATGAAATCAATTCTTAGGCAAGCGCACTTAACCTTCGAAGAATTCCAGAAGTTCTTGAAATAATGTGGGTAATCAACAAGTGTTGTGAATGTCCAACTGACCAATGACGATAGATGGGCGGACTGAGGCGAAAACTGATTGAATAGATTTAAAATCAATTTAGTAACATTTATTGTGAGGACTCACAAATGAATTGGAAAGATTCAATGCGACCCTTTCAAATGTTATGGGGAAAGTCTACAGAAACTTTTTTGATTGTATTTATTGGGTTAATTACATTCGTTTTTTTAGTTCTTACTCTTTCTTCTTTTTTTGGCCTTATTTTTGACCCCGTTTCAGTTCCAGAAATGCAAGGAACTTCTTCTCAAATGGTGATTCAATTATTTTCATTTAAAGCGGGCTTATTTTTATTCATGTTTTTGATTTTACTTCCTTTTTTGTTTATGTTCTTTTTTTCTTGGAAACCCCCTTTTTTGGAAATTAATGAAAAAGGAATAAAAGTACCAAATTATCTATCGCTTATGATTCCAAACAAAAGGCATTATTTTTTCAGTTGGCAAGACATATCTGAGATTAATATATGGCGGCCTTCTGAAAGCCCTACCTCCGGCGATAAATTGGCAATGAAACACAAGACGTCTTTAGCATTTTTTGGGGGGCAAACAGCTGCACTGGATGTTGACCATGTTAGAATTTGTAAAGGCGATTTTTGTAAAACCCGGCTTATGAAAGATAAAAAAGGTTTCATTAATTCCTGTAAAATGTCTGGGATAGAATTTAAAGAAGAAAAAAGAAAATTAATTTATAAAAAATAATCTTGCAACAATTAATGCCGTAACTAATTCCTCATCTTTCGGGCAAGATGGGCGGACTGAGGCAAAAAGGAAAAACTTATATTCTTGTTAAACATTATTTTTTCATGGGAGATTTACTTTGCATTGGGATTCCTGCGAGGAATGAGGAAGAATCCATTGAGGCTACTATACGGTCTATTGTTGAATCAGATGCATGGAAAGATTCCTCAAAGTCAGGCAGGGAGATGATTGTCTGCGTGAACGACTCAACTGACAGAACTGCCGAAATTGTTAGAAATCTCCAAAAAGAAATTCCTGAAATCAAGCTTATCGAAAATAAGGAACCTGGAAAAAACCTGGCTATCAATACCATTATCAAAAACTCCAGCAGAAAAGCAGATGTTATCTATTTCTCTGATGCAGATGTTGTTGTTGCGAAGGATTCGATAGGCAAAGTTGCAGGAGAAGTAAGACGAGACAGAAAGATTGATTTCGCTGCGCCAGTTCCTGTTCCTACTTCTGTTTTTACCGAAACCAAAAAAAGGAGACCTGTTGCAGCATTCTATGCCGAAGGTTCAGAGATAGGTATAAAACATAAAATCTATAGGCTAACTGGCATGGGCTTTGCAGCGAGGAAGAGTGTCTTAGTTAAAAAGCCTCTGCCTGAGCACCCTTATGTAGGCGATGACAGGTATATCAACCTTGAATATAAAGGCAGAATAAAAGTTCTTTATGATGCCGAAGTATATTTCAGGCCCCCCAGCCTGAAGGACCATATGAGGCAAAGGATTAGGCATGCAGTTGAAAGGCGAACCCTCTTTAAGATTCGTCCGGATTTGAGGGAACCCTATATTTCTGAGGCTAAAAAGATACGTTCAAGGGAGATCAGCCATTTTAGGGAACTTAGCCTGAAGGGCAAGTTAGGTTTCCTTCCGATAGCGGCTGCCGAGCCTCTTGAAAAATTAATAGCAAAGTTCAAGAGAGCTGGGACCTGGTCAAAGATACAAAGCACAAAAGCAAGAAGGAAAGTTTGAACTATGTCCTGAGTTCAATAATATTGTTTACAATAATGGCATTCTATCCCTATACTTTATCTCTCAACCAGCTGTAACTAACTCCTCATCTTTCGGCTAAGATGGGCGGACTGAGGCGACGAGTTATATTTAAATATAACATTGTACATACATTATTAGTGATGCGAATTGAATTCCCTGAAAGGCCGTTTCCTGTGGACCAGGCATGCGCTGAGAGAGGCAGTCGAGGATTCTTTGAAGCCAAGTGATGTGGAAAAGTCACTGTCCAAATGCATGGTGATGGAAAGCGGGCTTGGCAAGGAGAAGGCAGTCTGCAAAGTAGAAAACATTTATTGCACAGTAATATTCGCAAGGGTGAAATTTGGGATTAAAATCATAACCTGCTGGGGAAGCAGCAATTGGGAAATAAATGCTTATGATGAGGAGGTGAAAGGATGAAATGTGTTTGTGGAGCCAACATGGAAAAAATAAAAACTGAGATGGACTTCCATGACGGGCAGGTCATAGTTAGAAACGTTACTGCGTTCTACTGCCCAAAATGCAAAGAGGAGTTATTTGACTCCAAGGAAGGGGACAGGATTTTTGGCCAGGTCTCGAAACTTAATATTGCACAATCGTTTGAATCCCGGAAGAAAATAACAAAGGTCGGCAACAGCTTTGCAATTCCGGTGTCCAAAGAAATTGCGGACTATATGCAGATAAAAAAGGGCGAAGACATAAAGATAAAAGTGCAAAACCAAAAAAGGCTTATTGTTGATTTGGCATAACCCCTCATCTTTCAAGCAGGATGGGCGGGCTGAGGCTATAAAAGACTTAAAATTAACGAAATATTAATATTTAGTCAGTTATAGGTATATTTATTAAGTTTTTGGCGCGGTTTATAGTATGGTTTCACGTTTGGATGTTTTTTTGGTTGCGGGGCTCTATCCTGAAATTTCATGCGCAGATATAGTCAGGAAAATAGGTAAGAAACAAACATCCTATAATGCCGCATATAACCTTCTCATGAGCCTGAAAAATGAAGGCCTGGTTACAGAGTCAAAAGAACGGTTCAGCGTGTCAGAAACAAAGAAAGCCAGCATTCTCCTCAAATTGGTTTACTTCTGCTTTAAGAATGGCATTGACTACAACAAGATTATTACAGAAAAAGCAGCCGAATTCGTGAAACTTGGTCTTGGGGAAGGCAAAATAACAGGTTTGCCATTTGACACAAAAACAGTCAAGAGAATTGTCCGTCATCTTTCAAAAAATGGCCTTGCTATTGTAGAGTCAAAAAGACCGTTTTTGTGCAGAATTGTCCCATCACAGTTTACTGAATTGCTCGCGGAATATTTTTTCGGGAAAATCAAGGTCAAATGCCCGTTACTCGTTGATTGCCTTGACGAAGGCTCTGTTGACTCCAAGCTTCAAAAACACTTTTCGGAATTCAAGGGAATTGAAAAACAAAAATTTGATTTTGACGAAATAGGATTCATTTACGTGAGTCTTTCACTCGAAGGAAATACCCTGACTTTATCAGAAACCGAAAGAATGATTAGGCAAAATATAGCTCCTGCCTCAAAACCAGCGAAAGACGCGCAACAGGTTCTTGATTACAAAAAGGCTCTTGACGGCTTCATTTTTTCCAAAAGCGCAATAACTGAAGACTCTATTCTTGACTTCCACAGGACTGCGATGAATTCATTGGCAGCTGGTGCTGGGCAATTTAGGATAGATAATGTGAGGATAAAAGACAACCCGAATTTTAAAACCCCGGAATGGCGGGAACTTCCCGGCTTGTTAAGGACTTTTTTCGAGAATATTAAAACCCAAAAAAAGGAAAAAACCACGGCTGTCGGGATAGTTGAAGAGGCTGCTTTTTTGCACAATGAATTTCAGCGCATGCACCCATTCATTGACGGCAACAGTAGGACATCAAGAGCAATATTCCTAAAAGTGCTGACCCAAAACAATTTTCCCCTGATAAAAATACCTGTGGGTTTTTCCGACCAATACATGCTGCTCACAAAACTAAGCGAAAAAAGAGACGACAAAAAGTTCGCCTTGCTGATGAAACAGATTGCCCTTGAAAACCTGAAACACTTGGCAAAAAAAATCGAGCATGAATTCTGACACGCGAAATATTTCTTTACCTTTCGGGCAAGATGGGCGGACTGAGGCTATTGTTTACTTATTGTAAACATTATGTTTATAAATAGTTAACATAACAATACTAACTATGAACAGAATACCCAAGCTTTTAACCCCTTTCAACCTAAAGATTTTTGAGCTGCTTATTGATGAAAACATCTCTGTTAGGGATTTGGCAAAAAAAATCAAATGTTCCCCGGCCAAAATAACGCAGTTCATTAAATTATTCAAAAAAGACAATTTAATTAAAACCAGCAAAGAAAAGAACAGGAAGATTCTAATTTTAAATAAAGAAAACCCGGTAATAAGGGAGATTATCTCCCTGTTGTTTATTGATAAAATTGTCACGTCAAAAACTTTTTCCGGGCTGAAAAAGAATGCAAAATCAATCGGCGTCTATGGGAGTGTTGTTGAAGGCAGTTTAGACAAGAAAAGCGATATCGACCTTTGGGTTCTGTCCGACATAAAAATTCCCCTGGTTGATGCAGGCAATTTAAGGATAAAGATGAGTGAGGAACTCGGGAGAGAGGTAAGTATAAAATTTTTCACGCCCAAAGACATCAATAACCTTAAAAAAAAGGATGGAATATTTTACAACGAGCTTGAATATAAATCAAAAATAATATGTGGTGAAGGATTTTGAAAAAGAGCAAGATTGACGAATGCTTTGAACAAGGTTTGCTAAAAAGGATAAAACCTAATATGAAGTATGCGGAGCAAAGTATCAAACAGGCAGAACATTTCCTGGATGAAGCACAGGAGTTAATAGAAAGGGAAATCAGGGATATGGCATTCATTGCCCTGTATAGTGCATCCTTTCACGCCGCAAGGGCATTGCTTTTTAGGGACGGAATAAAAGAAAGGAGCCATTACTGCGTTAGTAAATACCTTGAAGAGAAATATACGGGGAAAGAACTTATCAGCATGAGGCAGGCAATTATTCTGGATTCATTAAGGGACAAAAGGAATTCAATACAATATTCCCTCGAAAGAACAGAAATGGAAGAAGACCTGAATGAAATTTACAATGAAATTGAAGGCTTTCTTGAAAAAGTAAAAGAGATTCTTAAAAAGAATTAACCCATCACCTATCGGCTAAGATGGGCGGACTGAGGCGCTGGAATTTTTTGAGTTTGAATAAAGGATATATTTAAATATATAGCCGGCTATATATTATTCATGGCTACTTTAAGTGCAGATGTTACCTCTCAAATGGTCAGATGGATTGACGAAAAAGTCACTGCCGGCTTTTATAAAAGCAGGAGCGAGGTAATTAGAGAATTGCTTAGGGAGAAGATAACCGGGGAAAATTATTCCAAGGCCGCCCTGTCTGAAAAAGTCTTAAGAAAGATTTGGGATAATGAGAATGATGAAGTTTGGTCTTCTTATTTGTGATTTGTGATGAAGCAATTGAGTGTTGTTTTAGCCAGATTTCCATTCACTAACCAGATTGATTACAAGATAAGGCCTGCCCTGATAGTTTCAAATGACAAGTTTAACAAGGCACATAATTTCTGCTGGGTCTGCCCAATAACTTCCAAAACCACTTTAAAAGAATTTGAAGTTGAAATTCCTGCAAGTGAATTCAGTGGCGAACTGAAAACCAGGAGTTATGTCCGCGTTGATACAATTGCCTCAATGGAGAAAAGCCTGTTTCTCAAGGAAATAGGCAAAATTAGTTTCGAGTTATTTAAAAGGCTGAAAAAACAAGTGATACTGAATTTGTGAATTAAAAAAAGGCGAATTAGCCCCTCATCTTTCAAGCAGGATGGGCGGACTGAGGCTATTTGAATATTAATGAAAACAGGTTCAGCCAGTCGGCAATCAGGAAGATTATTATTGAGAGTATGATAATTTTCAGTAAATTTATGCCGTGCTTTTTTTCCTCTTCCTTTTTGGATTCGCCCTCGCCAGATTCTTTTTCTTCCTGTTCCGCTTCATCAGCCTCTTCGCGCTGGAAGGATTCAACCATCTCCTGCAGGGCATCAATTTCCTTTTCCAAATCCCATCTAACGGCTTTTAATATGACAACAGTAAGGGCGAAAGAATAAAGGTAGGAAAACAGGTTGCTAACAACAATCTGGTCGACAAGGGAAACCATCAATACCATTATTACGGCAAAACTGAGAATTTCCCCTGGAGTGTTTAACTCCAAAACTTGCCTGAATTTGCCCATAGAAACAAGTTATCCCGAAGAGATATATTAAATTAACGATTTGGCATAAAACTCACCAAAAGCTTTTTACATTCTTTTCCCCCAAATTAATACTATGTGGGCAGATGCGATAATTGTGATTGCCTTTACGGCGATTTATTTCCTCAGCTCATTTAAGGGCCATAAGGAGAAGGAATATATCCTCCCGGCAATGTTTTTGGTTCTTGCATTGTTTTCCCTTGAGGAGCCCTATGTTTTTTTGTATGTCCTTGCGGCAGCTTTCGTGTTTTTAGGCCAAAGGGGAATGGGCAAGGGAAATGGCGGGAAAGAACCTGTTGAGGAAACAGAAGAGAATGAGGCTGGGGAAGAGGAAGAAATGGAAGAGGGAGCCGGTGAAGGGCACGGCGGCGGGCATGAGGAATCTGCACACGGCGCTGGCCACCACTGATAATGAATCCTGATTCTAAAAAGCGATTAAAAATAAGGGATGGTGCTGCCAGCATTTCCGCTTCAGAGAAGCCTACTTTACTAGCCCCCCACCATCATATGTATTCTTGGAGGAAAGATTTATTAATCTGAATGGGTGAAATCAATATTGGCTAATTATTAGTGCCTTTTTCTGATTTGGGGATTTTTGTGCCAGAGGACAGATTAAACGGAGCCAAGAGCCTAATCCTAAAGATAGCCATAGGTGGCGCAATACTGGTTTTCCTTTACCTCTACGGCAGCCTTATTTGGGACCTACTATGGAACGGCTTTTTCACAAATGAGGGCTCTTTCCAGTCCTTTGTCCCGGTTCTCCTGAGCGTGCTTTTTTTCATCGTGGGCACGGAAATATTCCTAATACTAACCAGATATGTAATCTCGAAATACCTTGAGAACAGGGGGAAAAAGAAGGAGATAAAGATTATACTGACCCTCTACACCTACCTTGTCTGGGGGGTTGTCGGGCTTTTCCTTATCTCAACAATCTTCAAGGACATCGGTGCATTGCTCACTTCAATCGGCCTTATCGGTTTCGGAATCACTTTCGCCCTGCAGAAGCCGATACTGAATTTTGTGGGCTGGCTCACCATAGTGATAACAAAGCCATTTAACATCGGCGACAGGATAGAGGTTCAGGAGATAAGGGGGGATGTGCTTGGCATCCACACAATGTACACCACAATTCAGGGGACAAGGCTCAATTCCCATGAGAGGTCGGAGAAGATAATAACCCTCCCAAATGAGCTGATTCTGACAAATGCGATAATCAATTACTCAAAAAAGGGCGAAATCTATGCTGATGAGGTGATAGTTTCAATCACCTATGGGAGCAACTGGAGAAAGGCCTCAGAAATGCTTGCAAAGGTCACGAAGAGCGTAATTTCCAAATACTTTGCTGAGGGGGTGGGTAATGCCCAGTCCGACAAGAAATCATGGCAGGAGGCGATAGGCCTGCTCCAGGCGGCCTCAAAGAAATTGCGCAGGGGTGTGTTTAAGGAATCGGTGAAGGAGAAAATAGACCTTATGAAATCCGCCGACAGCGTTGCCGAGGCGGAAATCCCTGAGCCGCAGATTCAAATGTCGCTGGCCGACTCATCCATAAACCTGAGCTCCCTCTATCATACCGACCTCCATTCAGTCAGGGTGACAAAGCATGAGATAACTAAGGCCTTCTACGAGGAGGTTGAGAGGTCAAAGGACATCGAGATTGCATACCCGCACATGCAGCTTGTTTACGGGGACAATCTTCGGAGGGCCAATCCCAATGACATCCGCCAGAAAAAATTGTAGCCTGCCTACTGCGTGATTTTCGCCAGCAGGAATTGGTCCTGGTTTTTGAAAATTTTGGGGAGTTCGCCAACCAAACCAATTTTCCCTGATTTGATTATAAGCGCCCCCTGCACATCCTTTGCCTGTTTTATCCAGTTGAGCGCAGAAGCAATATCTTCCTCCCCCTTCACCCTGTTTGCAAGCGCGGTGGCAAAAGCATCTGCAACAGCGCCGCTTTCCGCAAAAACTGTTGCCAAGTCGCACTTGCCTAAACTCGTGCTGTGCCCAAACTTCCCGCTGCTGGAACAGAAAGCGATTTCCGTTCCTTTTTCCAGCTCAAATGCAAGTTTGTTGCTGATTTTATTTTCCCCGGCAAAAATACCGGCCCTGAAATTCCTGTCAACAATTGCAAAGCAGTCCCCGCCATTTTCAACAACCGCAATTTTCGCCCCATTTTCCATCATTGCCCTTACAGCAGATTCAGCAATTGCCCCGGCAACAGCGGCCATTGGCCCAACTCCTGCGAGACAAGCGGCAGAAGCCATTTTCTTAACAATTTCCGGGGCACTTCCACCAACACTTAAAGGCCCAAATGAAGAATTGAATTCAGGATTCCCGGAAATATAATTCTCAATCTCCTTCCTGCGCTGAAAAATATCCTCCTTTGCAGCATCAATCGCTTCCCCAGAATCAGAAATTATTTTTACAATTGTTTCCTTGATTGTAAATTCTTCCCTGAGCAAATTTTCCATCTAAAAATTCACCCTAATTGCTTTAACAGGGCAGGCATCAACACAAAGTTCACAGGCCATGCACTTATCCTTTTCAAATTTAACTTCCCAAATCTCCCTGTCAACTGAAATTGCATCATGCGGGCAGACGCTTACACAGGCCCCGCAATCAGTGCATGTTTCCCTGTTCCTTTCAATTCTCTTTTCCAAGGGAATAATTTCAACCCTTTCCTTCACCAAATAGTCCAGGCCCTTCTTTATTTTCTCATCACTCCCTTCAAGTTCTACCCACAACTCACCAGTTTCCTCAGGAGTGACCCTTGCCTTGAAAATATTAACAACCAAATCATAATCCTTGATCAGATGATAGGCATATGGTTTTGAAACACCATTTTGCGGGAATTTCAGCAGCAGCTTTTTCTTGGCCATTTATTTGCCCTCCCTCATTTTAAGGGATTTGAATTTGGTGTCAAGTGGCAGATTTTGTATCGGCTCCTGCAGCAAAAATTCCCCCTTTGAAACCTGCTTCTTCAGCTCTGCCGCAATCTCCCTTGCCTTCCTATAGCTGCTCAGGGAACCTGTTGGAAGTTCCTTACCATTTACCTGAATCTTCCCTGATTTCAGTTCCTCATAGCTTACCATCCCGAGTGCGTTGTTTATCGCATTTGGATAATCATGGCTGTAATCAACAACAGGGGCAAGTATGTCCGAATCCTTTACAGAAACAAATTTCAGTATCTCCTCATCCAAAATCGGAATTGGAATTCCCAACCCAACAGCCAAACTCACACCATAGCCAGTCATGCTTACCCCGCGGATGAAATCAGTGCTCATCTGTTTCATGTCCCCCACAACCGCAAGCGTTCCTGCACCCCCCATTGGAACCCCATTTTTGTTCCTTGCAACTGTCGGGCAATGCTGTGTTCCCTGCCAGTAAACATATCCCTGCGCCCCGCCAAGGAAAACTCTTGTCCCAATCCCTATTGTTTTGTAAAAAGGGTCATTGAGCAGCGGGCTTAACTGCCCTGCTGAGCAGTAGTTTGCGTTCCCCAATTTAGGGAGCAATTTTCCCATGTAAGTGTAAATGGTTTTCTCAGACTGGTTTACAGCAACATTGTAATTCTGGTAACCATTCCTCGGATTTACAAGAACAGCCTCGTTCAAATCTCCAATATTAATCCAGCTTTCCAGTTCCTTTCGCGGATAGCAGTCAGTCCCATAAGAGGTAGCTTTCAGAAGAACATCCTTTCCTGCAATAAGATCCTCAATTACATGCCCTCCCCCATAATTGAACTCGCCAGGGTATTTATTGTTTGCAGGGTCATTCTGCTGCAATTCAGCGGCACCTAAATACAAATCAACAGCGGCAATTCCCGCATATGCATTGACCTCATTCAGCCATGCCTTCTGCATTTTCATCTTTGGGTTGCTGTGCCCGGTATTCAACATCGCTCCGCTGCTGCACATCGGCCCAAAAGTGGCGGTTGTTACAACATCAACCTCTTTTGCGGTTTTCTCCAGCCCATCCTTCTCAACCGCGTCAATTATCTCCTCAGCGGTGAGAACCACGGCCTCCCCTTTCCGAATCCGCCCATTAATCTCTTCATATGTCTTAGGCATTAGATAATAAGGTCCGTGCTAATTAATAATAGTTTTTGATTAAATTATTCTTATTAGAATTAAACGCCCTTAATGCTATTCATACCTTAATGCCTCAACAGGGTCAAGCTTTGCAGCCCTTCTTGCAGGGTAGATTCCAGAGAGCATTCCCACAAGCATTGAGAATGCCAGTACGCCTAAAGCGATTTCTATCGGAAGAATCGCCTGCAGGTTGAAATTGGCCCCTTGCGCAAGTGCGGATATTATAAGTGCGGCAACGTAACCAATAACCAGGCCAATCAATCCCCCAACCAAACCTATAAAACCGGATTCAATGAGGAAAAGACCCATTATCGTATTCTCGGTAGCGCCAATAGCCTTCATAATCCCGATTTCCTTTGTCCTTTCAAGTGCCGCAGTTACCATTGCATTCATTATGCCCACCCCGCCGACAACAAGTGAAATTCCCGCAACACCCAATAGGAAAAGTGAAAGAACCCCAAAAATAGCATTGAAAGCCTCCAGCAAATCCCCAGCCGTGCTGACCAAAAAATTATTCTCACCAAACTTCCTTTCCAGATATTTGTCAATCTTTTCGGCGGCCAAATCGGCATCCTCAGGAGCATAGGTTCTTGCAAAAACAATCCCCGGCGAATCGTCATCGCTGATTATTTTGTACGCCTTCTCAGTAATTAAAACCGAATTATTGAAGTTGGGCCCGCCGCCAACACTTGTGGAGGTTTCTTCAAGAATCCCGACAATCCTGAATTTCCTTCCCTCAATTTCAATGGAGGATTTTGCCGAAAGAGGCCTGTCAAAAGCATTTTCCGCAAAATCATATCCCAAAAGCGCGGCAAAGACCTCATTATCCCCGATATCCCTGCCCTCCCCAATTTGGGCGGCGCTTTGAATCTCCCCTGACTTTTCAGGGTCTGCACCTAAAACAGTCCCGGTAATTTTCTGCGTCCCTTTTTCAATCCTTGCCCTTGTTGTGAAGAAAGGTATTGCAACCCTGACCTCAGGAAATGATTCAATCCTTCTCAGGTCCACATCCCTGAGCTTCAGGTTTTCTGTTGTGCTCCCTGACTGGCTGGCAAGGGGGATGATAAAAATTGTATCAGTGCCCAGAGATTCAAACTCTGCTTCAACCGAGGCATTCAGCCCCTGGCTTATTGAAAGCAGGGCAACAATTGCGGCTATTCCGATGATTACCCCGAGAAGAGTAAGATAGCTTCGCAATCCCTGGTAGCGGAGGTTGCGGAGCGCAACCCAGAATATTTCAAAATCCACAATCAAACCCCTATTTTTTCTTCCTTTTCTTCCAGTAGAGGAAGTAGAATGCCGCCACAACTGCCACAATGATTACACCAACCGGCAAAAGCCCTGTTGCCAAACCAACAAGCCCTGTGGCGCCCGGTGTTTCAATCCTTCTCGGGGCCTCAATAGGCAGGCATTTTTCAATTTGCTTGGTTTCATTGTTCTGGTCCTTATAGATCATCCTCACCGTTACCGAGCAGTTGTAGTCGA
The DNA here is from genome assembly GCA_043816965.1 of Candidatus Iainarchaeum sp. GTDB lineage: Archaea > Iainarchaeota > Iainarchaeia > Iainarchaeales > JAFCCJ01 > JAFCCJ01. The sequence goes on from JBDRHK010000054.1 coordinate 20,452, forward strand.
AATCCAAATCAAAGCTGAAATCAGTCCTGAAGGAATCGAAATCATCCCCCTCCAGGGTCCCTATGAAAATCTTCTTGTCAGTTATCTGCGCCTTATCGCTTTCCAGCTCAATAACCAGGAAATTTGCCGCGCCTGTCCCTGTGTTGAAGATATCAAAGGTAATTTCTGAAATTCCCCCCGGAATCGGATCTGGCTTTATTGAACTTATCACAACATCCAAATCAGGCTTGTCCTCAACCTTTATCCCGATAAAGGATTCAGTCGAAAATTCCTGTGTTGCGGCATCGTTTGCATAGTATATTTTCAAAGGCACAGCATAGGTAACAAGGTCTGCGTCGTTTGAAATGCTTAAAGTAAAGGAGGTAATTGTCTGCTCGTCAGCAGCCATTTCCGGAATGTATCTTGTGGAGGAACCAAGTGGAAGTATTTTGCTTTCAATAACCTGCCCTGTTGCGGTTACTGTGCTGCCGTCCTCAATCTTCACCGTAATGTCAGATGCCTTTCCCTTGCCGACATTCCTCAATGTGAGCATAATTTCCAATTCCTCCCCTGGAAAGCCCTTTTTCACTGAGCTCCCGATAAGCTCAACCTTTGGCTCCCTTTCCTTGACATCTATGAAGTATTCAATTTCCTTGTCCAATCCGCCATCATCCCCTGTGCTGAGCTTTACATCATAACTCCCGCCAGGGGCATCAGCTTCAACAAAAATCTCATATTTTACAAGAGCTGTCTGGTGCGCCTTTATGGAGTCAATATTTTGCTCCGCACTTTCACCCTTAAGGGAGAAGGGATATTCCATCTCCAAATTGAAAACAACATCCTTCGCATCATTTGAGGAATCGTTCAGTATGTGAACCCAAAATTCAACGAATTTTCCCGGAATCGCGGGCGTGGGTTCATAATTCACCGCGCTAATCTCCAGGTTCACTGCCGCAGCGCTAACCACAAACAGCGCAATTGTTATCAAAGCCAATATTTTTTTCATTCCAAAACCTCCTTTAGTAGCAAACCTTTGCCGAATCTGCAAGTTTGCCGTCCTTTAAGCATATCATTTCCTGCGCCATTGCGGCGACATTTTTCTCGTGTGTGACCATTATTATGGTCTTGCCATCTTTTTCATTCAAATCCTTTATAATTTTCAAAATCTGCATCCCTGATTCTGAATCCAAATTCCCGGTTGGTTCATCCGCCACTATTATTTCAGGGTCAACTGCCAATGCCCTTGCAATCGCAACCCTCTGCCTCTGCCCGCCTGAGAGCTGGCCAGGCCTTGAACTTTCCCTTCCCTTAAGGCCTACGTCCGAGAGCAGTTTCATTCCTGTCTCAATCCTTTCTGCCTTTGGGATGCCATTGAACCACAAGGGAAGCATGACATTCTCCAGCGCCGAAAGTTTCGGAATCAAATTAAATGTCTGGAAAACAAACCCGATTTTCTTTCCCCTCAGCCTCGCCAGTTCATTATTGCCCATTTTGCTGATTGCCTTGCCGTCAATGTAAACCTCGCCTTTTGTGGGTTTCATCATCGCGCTCAGGCAGTCCAAAAAGGTGGTTTTGCCTGAACCCGACGGGCCCATAACTGAATAGAATTTGCCCCTCTCAATCTCAACAGAAACCCCGTTCAGGGCCCTGACCTCAACCTCACCCAACTGGTAAATTTTGTAAAGGTCCTTAACCCTGATTATGGCGTCCTTTTTGGCCTTTTTTGTGGCCTTCTTTCCGCCATTATTTACGGCATTCCCTTTCCTAGGCAAATCATATCCCCAATATTCATTTGTCCCCAGGAAGTAATTAAAACTTAAGTTTTTGCGAAAAACAAAG
>JBDRHK010000055.1:0-32595 GCA_043816965.1 Candidatus Iainarchaeum sp.
TAAGCAAAATACAGATTAAATAGGGATTGCCCTATCTGATTGCCTTTTTCTTATTATTACAAATGCGACCGACAATGCAACCATAAACACCAGCAAAAGGAGCAGGCTTTCAGGGAGTGAGGGCAAATTCAGCAGTCCGCCGCCATCCCCGCCCAAATCCACATTCAGGACATTTCCCTGTGCAGTGGTGGTAACCTTTCCATCTTCTCCTACCCTTGTGTCAAACCCTAACTGCTTAAAGGCATCAATTAACGGCAGGAGCTGCGCATTTTCAGCATACCAGAGGCCGTTGTCAGGATCATAGTAGAACGCACCATTCCTTCCCTGCGCAGATGTTAAGGTTTCAGGGGTGCCGTCATTGTAGGTTATAGTTGGAACCCCATTCTCAGCACTGAAATCAATAGTATGCTCCTTGCCGGTCTCGTCGGTGAATTTTATTCCTGTGGGTGTGTTCACCACCTCACCCACAAAGTCCTTTACTTCGCCAGTTTCCTTGTCAATAACCTTCATATGGTCATTGCAGTCCTCGTCTGAGTAAAGCACAAACCTTTTTGTTGCGGTGTCGAAAACCTGGAATGGCCCAAGATGCTCCAGAGACTGGTTGAAATTATCCACCTTTGCCTGGGCGAAATCACTATCTGGATCTGCCTTAACCTCCAAATCTATTGCCGGCTCCTCACATTGAGTTTCAGGGTTTGTGGAGGTTGTTAAATTGGCCTTCAATCCATCGGCAAGATTCTGCAGGAGGATTCCCCCCTCATGGTGCTTCAGCCAGATCAAAAAACAGCCATCGTCCTTAACGACAATTGTGCCGTTCTTAAACTCAATTGACTCAAGGCTCCCGACATCAGGGAAACCGTCACCTGAACCGATAAGCTCAACATCCTTGTTTGCCTTAATAATAACTCTTGAATTCTCGCCAGGGGCAACCCTTCTTGGGATTCCCTCTGCAACAATCTGGCTGTTAAGCAGAGATATGCTTGGGTGGGAGTCTGTGCGGATTGATTCTGCCCTGCCAAATGCCTCTGAAAGCTCATCAGAATCCAGTGGAAGGCCTGTCTGTGCCTCAACACCGCCCTGGATACAATCCAAAAGGTCATCATTCCTCACATATGTTTTTCCATCGGCAGAAATTTCGAAAATTGTGGAATTGGAATCCACCACGCAGACCATTGAAAGGGTTTGTGGAATCTCTATTGCGGGGATTTTGCCGTTAGGCACCGAAAGCCTGACAGCATCCTCATTGCTGACCAGAACCTTTCCATCAAGGCTTAGTTCGCCCTTCTCATTGTCAAACACCAATGACTGGCCTGTATCTGTATCGGTAACAACCATCTTGCCCTCTGTTTTGTAGACTGAGGGGCTCATTTCACAATTCGGGCCGCACCAGAAATAGAAGAGTTTTTTTGATGTTAATCCCCCTGTTGTCTGGCCTTTAAGCTTAAGGGTTGCCTGCACTATGTCATTGTCCTCTGCATTGTTAACAAACTGGTCTATTTCCTTGCCCAAATCCTCGGCGGCGTCTTTGGTGAAGGAATTGCTGTCCCCGCCAAAGGCGTCCTTAACTGTCCCCCCTAAATTGTCGACAAATTCCGAAACCTTATCTGTAGAACGTTCCGAGGCACCGGCATTCTTTTCAGCCTCTTTTTTGGCGGCAACAAAGTAATGGACATAATAGCCCTCCTCATCATCGACACAATCCTGCAGCTGGGGGGCGATTGCCAGCTGGATTGCGACACTTGTGAAAACCCCGCTCCAAAGGAATGTGGCATAGCTTATTGACTCAAGTGTCACAAGCAATCCCCCTACCCCCGCCGTTGACGGGGTTATCTTTTTCAGCACCTTCCCTATATTCAGCCAGCCATCACCAATCGTCAGGTCCTCAAGGGCAAGGGAGCAGGTTCTCCTCTCATTTTGGGCCTCAACCAAATCAATGGTGTCTCCCCTTTCAGTTTCCCCTGAATCAATTTCCTCTGTCTGGCCTGTGAGGTTTGTATGATGGGAGTAGGCAATTATTGTCTGGCCCTTATTCTTTGCGGTTTCAGAGCGGGTGTCCTCCAATATATAGGAGTTAATTTCCTGCGTGGAGGTGAAGTAGGGTGAGAAGTCCTTCAGGCCATCGCTTTTCAATGTAATTGAGCAATTGGGGCAGTCGCTAGGCCGGGAGAGGTAATAGGCAAGGTTTTCGGTCTCGGAACGGATTTCATTTTTAGAAAGCTTGTCATAGAGTTCCTTGAACGGGCCGAAGTTATCCGATACCTGGTCAAGGACAAGTTTGTAGGGGAGCTTATTAAGGACCTGGACAAAAATATCCCCCTGGTCGCTGCCCTCATTAGCGAAGAAATCCATAAATGCGTCATTGTAAATCGGCTCAGAGCGGTGCAGGAACTTTACCTCAAACCAGCTGTCAGGGAGCTGATAATATGAAATGTTCTCAAAACCTGCGCCTTTCTTTGCCCACCAGTACCCATAGGGGATTGCTGTCCATTTAACCCCGCCCTTAATTGAGAAATAGGTCTTAATCAGCTCATCCTCCTCAGCCATCAGTTTGTCCAGGGCATTCCAATATCCCCTCCCCCCGAAATTCCTTTCCTTAACGGTATCAAGCATCTGATCAATATTATTGGGAATCTGGTGGATGTTTCTTCCGACCCGTGGATTGGTGATTCTCAGGGAAAATTCCTCGGGGGTTAGTATCTGTGATTGGGCCCATTGGCCGTCAAACAACTCTGCATTGGTGCTAAGCCTGCCCTGGATAAGCTTCACAGACCCAGGGTTGTATGGGACGAATTCCCCATAGTCTGTTTTGGCCCATTTATTGCTGAACTGCTTTGCGCCTGCCTGCAGGTTTGAATAAGAAAGGCCTTGCCCTTTTACAGCTGTGCTTGGGTCAAAAGCATAAAGAATCAGGTTCCCGACATCATCGGTTTGGTAGGCGACATTGTATTGCGCTATCTCATCAGCCATGCCCTTCCAGTTTCCTGACTCAGAGAATTTTTCAAACAGCACCCTCATATGCCTGTGTTCCTTGTATAGGTCAATAATCTCACCAGTGCCCGCATTCCTGATTCCCTTGTTCCAGAATTGGCTTGAGTGGTTTTTCACCATATATTCGGGCATGTCCATTTTCAGGCCGTCATCAATCCCCATCATCCAGTCAGTGGTTGCCCTTCCATAATCAATAAGTGCGCTCCTTGCGGCAGGAGTATTGAGGCCTCCCTCAGAAGCTGCCTTATATGCCTCCTTTGCGGCCTTTAAGTTTGCATCCCCTGCCCTTGCAAAGCTTCTCATTTCAGTCAGGGTTTTAACAAAATCCTTTTTAGCCTGCGGCGATTTTATGTTATCAAGGAACCCGCCTTTCTTGCTCATCTCCCCCCACCAGTCCTGGAATTCCTGAGTCGTGGAAAGGGTCCAGCCATGGGTATCGCCATCCTTCCCTACGACCATGTCCTGAAACCACTGCCTCCAGCCATTATGGTCTATGCGGTCATGCATCCTGTGCATGGTGAGGTCCCCAAGGAAGGACTCATGCGTAACCAGCCTCCTCCTGAAGAAGTCCATAAAATCATCCCACTTCTGCCTCGCCCCAAGGGCATTAAAAATTCCCCTTCTCTTGGTCCAGCCAAACATCTTTGTTGTTGCACCTATGGTTGCCGGGCCAAAACTGCTAAAAACCATCTCAGTGCTGGCATAGGCGTTGAAGTATTTGTCAAAAACAGAATAGGTGTTTATTACTGAAGAGGGGTTTCCTGAATTGGTCTGCATTTCGGCCTCAAATCCCTCGGCAAGGATTGTGTTGTCAATCATCCTGCCCTTTTCCCTGCTCAAAGTCTGGTAATCAAATGTTTCAGGGTCCTGGCTCTCAAATTTGCTCCTGAGGTCTGCGTTCTCCTCAGGGGTCAGCAGCTTGAAATCCTCCTCATCCTTCCAGAACTTCGAAAAATCGGTTGCGACATTTTTCACATTATTGACTATTCCAGCTCCTGAAGTCCTGACAAACAGGTTTCCCCCTGTCAAGGCGCAGCTAACATTGTAATCAATATCATTGCACCTTCCTGCCCTCAGAGTGTCCTCAAGCACAATGCCAAAGGCATATGCCCCGTCAATGTAATTGTTCAGGATGTGGGACATCTCCCAGGGCTCCATTTTCTTGTTCGGCATCTCAGCCTTTACAGCGCTGTTTGAATCGCCTGAAACAATTATCACCTCATTGCCCTCCATCTCTTCCCTGTCCTCAATTGCGGGCGCGCCTGAATCCAATTCGGCACCATTAAAGCCACCCTTCACAACATCAAGGATATTGTTTGCCTCTTCAGGGGTGAGGGATTTAGGTTCCTCGCAAACAAACTGGTCTATGATTGTTTCACTAACGGCATCTGGTTCAGGGGCACTATCCTCTGCCTGAAAAGAAACCGTGCTTGCATAAGTAGTGTTAAGAAGAAGGACAATTATCAAAAGGCAAAGGGCTTTTTTCATCTGTTCACCAATTATTCCAGGGATAATAAAACTGCTCCAAGGATAATAAAACTAATGCCATTTATATTATATATTTGTTTCCTCAGGCTAAAGGCTGAAAAAGATGAGGAAAAAAACACCTACCCATGACCAGGGAATTATAAAAAGCACAATAACCGCCGTAATAAGCACCATCAGGAAAGTCGCAATCAGAACATTGAGATAACCGCCCTTTGGCCAATTTTCCTCAAACTTCTCAAGCAGGAACACCCCCACAAACTCTAAGGGAAGAACCAGGATTGTAAGAACCGCAACAACAAGGATATGCCTTATCAGGACAAAAAGAGTAGAGACGGCCATTTCCAGAAAGCTATTCGCGAAAGCTTCCGGAATTGTGCCAATCTGGGTTTCCCACAGGGAGCTGACAAAGGGGAGAAAGTAAAAAACAAAAGTTATTATGAAGAGGAGAATATAGGTAATTACTGCCGCAGAAAGAAACCAGTTCAGTTTGAATTTTTCCGCAATTCTCTTTCTCACATAGATGGAAATCAGTACCAAAACAAATATGGGGATTGTGAAAATAATGGTGCCTTTCAGCAAATCAACAATTGAGAAAATTATCTTGATAATAATGTCTAATACCATGGAAAGAATATTTATAAACTAATATAAATAACTTTAGTACGGCGATATTAATGGGTTTGGCACAGATTGCAATAGATATTCTCCTCGCAGGGTATGTTTTCTTCAGCTGGACAACCATTGGCTATATTTTTCTTCGGACAGGCTGGCCAAAGATAAGGGTGCTTCCCAAAGAGGTTCGCCTTGGCTGGGCGCTCGTGATCACACTTGCACTTAACATAACCATAATAATTTCATCCCTTCTTCTTGCATTTTTGCTTCCCTTCACTTCCTTCCGCGGATATCTTTTGCTGAATTTGATTGTTTTTTCATTCACAGGGATAGCTGTTCTAACCGCGAGAAGGAAACTGTTTACAGGGAGAACTGTTTCAGTAAGTGTTCCAAAATCTGTCGGCGAAAAAATCACCACTGCCGAATCCGGCAAAACAGGCAAACCAAGGAAGGGAGATATCATCATCTCGAAAAAAGGGATGGAAAAACTTGATGAGCTTAGTAAAAGCTTTGATGCAAAAAGAGCCGCTGAAAAGAAAGTGGCCCTTGAAAAGAGACTGACTGCTGAAAATAAAATTGAAAATTTAATGGGGATGATTCCGAAAAAGGATGTGCAGGCTGAAATGAAAATGGCTGAACCAAAAGCAGTTAAAGTTGAGGCAAAAAAAGTTCAGGAAAAAGATATGTTAACGGCCGCGCCTCCCAAACCAAAAGAGGCCGGCATGCCAAAGAAAGAAACGCCAGTAAAACAGGGAGGGGATATTTTCGGAAGATTGAGGGGCATATTTGGCGGTGGGGGGAAAGTTAAATCTGAAAAGCCTGCTGTTGCGGAATCCAAAGAACCAATGCCCGCAAAAATCGAGGATCCTGTTTTTTCCAGGCCCGCATCTGAAAAGATTGCGCCCGTACCAAAACCAGAACCGGTGGCAAAACCAGAACCGGCAAAGCCAGGGAAATGGGCTGCGGCAAAACCGGCCGCTGTGAAACAGAAAAAGGTTGTACCTGCCCCAATGAAAGTTGTAGATTTTAAACCTGGGAAAATTGATAAAGTTAAAAAGCCGGCTGAAGCCAAATCTGAAAGGCCTGAAGGAGCACTTGCAAGATTGAGGATGAAGCTGGAGAAAAAAGAGGCCACCCAGGAAACAAAAGAAAAAGATAAAAAAGCAGAAGAGAAGCTATCAGGGATTGAGATTATCGATCTTCCGGCACCAAAAATTGAGGAAGGCATGCCTGCCCCCTTGCCAGGTCAAAATGAATTTGCCGGGAAAAAGAAAGGCTTGTTTGACAGATTGAGCAATGTGTTAAAGAAACAGGAAGTAAAGCCCGGACCCATAATAGCTGAGAGCAAAACGCCAAGTGTTATGGAGGCACTCGAGAGAAAAAGGTTAATGCGGGAAAATGCCGGGCAAAGGGCTGCACAACCCCCAAAACCAGAACAAGGGGAGATTAAGAAAGCTGCTAAAGGGGAAGTGGAGGCTGATATTGCATCTGAGCCCTCCGAGGAAAAGGAACAGACCGAAAAGATAATAAAGGACAAGAAAGATGACATTCTAAGAAGCCTGAAAAAAATAATGAATAAGGAACTAGCACCAGAAAGCCCTGAAATAAGCCTTGAGGGAAAATCAACCAATCCCCTCTGGAAAAACTTCAGGGACGAGGTAAATCTAAAAGCGCGTGGAAAATTACATAAGGCCGCTGCCAGGGAGAAAGGCATTGGGTGGAATGATATGGGTGATGTTGAAGAGCTCAGCAAGATGGATGAGCAAATTGAAGAAATAAGTGGTGAGATTTCAAAATCCGATGTTGATGAGGGCGACCCCCTCTATAGGTTGATGAAACTTTCAGGGGAACTGCCGGATAAGAAAAAGAAAAAGGGGAAGAATGATGTCTGAGGGGAATATGCCAAGAAGGCTTAGGCGATTCGAGCGTAGGGGAGAGGATGTGAGCTCCTTTGGAGGGGATAAATGGGGCGCCGAAAAAAACAATGAATCCAAGGGCTGGGGATTTGGGGTCAGCTCTGTTGAAAAGCCCCAAAAAAGAAGAGGGGGTGATTTGAACAGCGCCATTCAGGCACTTCCACAAAGCAAGAGTGATGAGATTAGCGAAACGATTTATCAGCAGATTACTTCGGGGGGAGAAATAAAAAAGCAAAGCACAAAGCTTGTCCACAATGAAGTGAAGAAGTTCAGGAAAGAGCATAACCGCTACCCTAAAGAGACCGAACTTGAGGAAATTTCGGGAAACATATTTGACCAGATAAGGGAGGAGATGGCGAGGGAGGAGATTCTGAAAAGAGACCTCGAAAAGAAACAAAGGGCCCTGAAAGAGATGAAGGATATGGGTGAGGGCTGGAAAGAAGACCCTGTCCGGGGGATAGGGGATGGTTTTGAAACTCTGGATGGTAGGGAAGATAGTGTTAAGGACAGGAGAGACAGGAGAAGGAGGGGCAGATCTGGTGCGCAGGAAAACCCTGAAGACAAAAAGTTCCCCCCAAAGGAGGATTTCCTTGGCACCGAAAAAAGGCCCGCCCATCAGGAGGATGCGATTAAAGATTTAAGTGTTGAGGGGCTTTTCGATGAGGGAAATGATGATGATTTGAGCCTTGATGAACTTGATAAAGTTGGCGGCGGGGAATTGGGTGAAGAGGACCTAACACTCACTGATTTGGAGGGGGATGAGCACATAACCAAAGATGTTGAAACCGATAAAAACCGGTGCCCGAAATGCAAAACAAGGACAGACCACATAATATTCTGCTCAGAGTGCGGCCAGGGATTCTGCAACCACTGCGCAAGGGGTATTGAGGTTCAGGACGAGGATGTAAAATACACCTGCCCTAAATGCGGAAAGCAGTTTAAGGTTAAGAAAGGGAAGCCCTGATATCTTCAAGATCCCTGCAACCCCAACCAGTCTCCTCATCAAAAGTCTCATTAAAAATATCTGACGGAAGCTGCTTTGGGTTCCATACAACTAATTCTGTTTCAGCCGCTATTGTTTTATAATCCCTCTTGGCCGGATCCTCCTTAGCCAGCAGTATTTTTGAAAAGGATGCCGCAGTATTTCCCACATTGGTCTTGAGTATGTCCTTTTTCCGGTCTGAAACCAAACTGCAAATATAGTCGATATGTGCAGGGTCTGATGGGGTGACATCTACGGAACGCCCATGCCCAATTGTAAATTTGCTAAGATGAACCAAAGTGAAGGCATATTTCCTGTCCTCCGAAACCACTATTGTGAAAAAATAGTCATTGGAAGAACTATAAGGGGACATAACTGCATTGATATCATCCGCCAATACCACTATTATTTCCTCGCTGAATTTTTCATCATCAGAATAATCCTCCTTAACATATGCCAAAAGATAGTCTATTTCCGCACCATACTCGTAAAGGGACTGGGTGGTGTCCCTTGCGGTGGAACTGTAAAGGATTGTTTTAAGCGCGCTCGCAGTAAACTCGGCATTGAATTCCCTGTTTATCTGCCTCGAGATATTCTCTCCGTAAGTTGCGGAAAAAACAAACAGGAAAACGCATAGCCCTGAGACTATCAGCAGGAAATACATTGCATCAGTTATTGCCGCCTGCCCTTTTTCCCCTACTCTGCCCATGCAACCACCACCAAATGCATTGGCCTAACAACCTTGTTCTGCTGCAGGGCAATTGGGTAAATCCTGTAAACCACATCGCGGTATCTTGAGCCCTCAAATGTAAGCTCCTCGTCCTTGTCCACATTCGCACACCTGTACTCAGAATCTATATTTCCATCCCCGTCATTGTCATCCTCCGCATTCCCGTTATCATCCCTGTTATTGTAGCCAACAGGGTCAAGTTCATCATCCTCATCCACATTGTCATTCACAAATTTCAGATTGTAAACATCTATTCCCTGATAATCGACAATGGGATTAGACAGGCCAAGCTTGAAATATTCCGGCGCAGTCATTGCGTTTGTTAGGCCAGCCACATATTTCATTTTTGTGACAGGCAGTGTGCCGCATTTTTTGCTGAAATCGTCAGGCCCTGTTATGAAAGAATCGCCCCTCAGAATGCCGGAAATATTTGCCACTGTCAAATCGTTCTCAAAGGACGCGGTCATCTGCCCATATCTCGCAAGCGCAAAGGAGAATGTGGAAAAGAAAATTATGAGGGCAAAGATAAGCGGGATTAGTGACGGGAGGTCGTCCCCTATCGGACCGATAAAGCCTTTCCTGTTCAGCATTTAAACCCCCCCTCCTCTTCAGGCAGGTTTGGGGGATGGACGATTTCGCCAACTTTTGTCTTTGCCAAACCGCAACTGCTGATGCTGCATGGAATAACATGCAATTTTGTTATGCCGCCCTCCAATTCCTTGACATAAATCAAGGTGTTTGCCTGGGAAGTGGATTGCGGGTCGATTATTGCCTCTTCTGAATCCTGCCAATCCCTGGAACATACATCAGTATAATCGCAATTGTCCCAATAATAAAAATTTATTTCAGAATCCATAGTCCTTACAGAAGATGCCGTAATTGATTTAGCCTCATCAGGGTCATCAATGTACTCCCTCCTGTCGAACATTGAATAAATCAAATAATCGACAGCTTTGTCATCCACCATTATTTCCTGGGTTGTTACCCTCACCACATAGTAATTCTTGCGCTCAAGCACATTTACCGAGGGCCTGAAAACATCATAAACCACCTCGCAGGTTGTGGAGGAGCTTAGTATTGAGGAGAGTTTTTTGGAGGATTCCCTCAACAGAAGCCTTGATTGGTCGGCCTTAACTATTTCAACCAGCCCGAAGGTGAAGTATGTCACAATTGAAAATATGGCGACAACAAATATGAGAAGGTTTATCTTGCTCAGTATGTATCCAAGCAATTAAATCACTTTTTTCCTGTAGACACAAACTATCGGGCTGGAACCATATACATTGAACCTGTTTACTAATGTATATCTGCCCTCGGTTATCACATTCTTGTTTTCCCAGCTCCCTTCGGGAATCTCGTACTTGGCATCGTCGCCATCTATCGGAACAGTCCCATCATCACAGGGGGCGCCATCAGGAAAGGTGGTGGTGGGATTTATTTTCAGGCATACTGTGCCCACCCCATAATATTCCTGATTGTGGAACCTCAAAAGATTGCATTGGGTGGATGACCCGCCGCAGTAATGGGAACAGATTATTTCCTCATCAACATATTCAATAACCAGCTTGCTCTCATTTGGGTTGGGGTTGTAGCATGAAGGCAGCTTGTACTCCACATCAGGATTCTCCAGGCCCTTTGCTGAATTTTCAATGGCAAATTTTAGGTTGGAAAGGGTGTTATGCATCTCAAGCTCGCACTGGGTTTTCCCAAATTCCTCCATTGCGAGAAGGCCAATTGCAAGCACAAACACCATTATGATTACTGAAATCATTACCACAAACGGCGCCGACTCCTGTCCCTTTGAATCAAGCATAGGAAAGAAAACGCTTTACAAGTATTTAAATATGGCGTTATGACGGCTTCCTAACCTGGGTTGCCTGCTTAAACATTGGCTTAATCAGGGCAATTATAAGCAGTGCGGCGATAGCGAAAACAATAAGCAGGTAAATGGAACTCCATTCGCTCTGCGCCCTTTCCTCATTCCAAAAAGAAACCATAAATGAAATAGATATAAGGAACTATTTAAATTTGCCTGTTTAAGAAGATTCTTCTGTGATTGACACTATGCAGAACCTTGCCGAGGATTCATCATCAAAATCAGGGCAATCGTCGGGGTCAAGCTCGTCCGTAAGGCCGTTATCCTCTATGTCCTGCGCTATCTCCTTTCCCCTGCTGCATATTATCCATAATCCGGTTGCCTGGGTTGTGCTGCCGGTGTACCTAATTGAGCGCGGAAGCACCTCAAACCGGGCATCTTCATCATAAGGCGGCCCCACCTGAACACATACTTGATCCGAACTTAACTCTTGAGTCCCCTCGGCAATTGGCTTTGCCGCAAGTATTGTTTCAGGCTGGAATGTAACTTTCCCTATTTTTTTCGGGATTCCAAGCTCATTTACAAGCTTCTTTACATTCTTCTGCGCCTCATCCATCGGGTCTTTGGTAACAAAGAAATCAAGGCCCCCAAGAATTGAGAATAGAATCATAAGTATGGAAACGGCAACAACTGCAGCTATCAGAAGCTTGAAAACACTGTATGCCTGTCCTTTTGATTTCATCCGACTCACGTTAATAGATAAAACGAGGATATATAAAAAGGTTTTGTTTGAGGGGGCAGTTATACTGATTCTGCAACAATGCCTATTATGCAGACCCTTTCAGATGTTCCCCTGTCAATAATATTAATAAATTCAGAACTGCATTCACTGGTGTCCAGCACGGAATCAATGTCAAGGTCTTCCAAATCCTCATTTAGTTCATTTGCCCTGCTGCAAAGCAGTAAGATTCCTTCAGATTGTTCTAGATTACCTGAATACCTAATTACCTTCCCCTTAGTAACCACATCAAATCTCTCCTTGTTTGTTGCAGTTTCACCTACCACTAAGCAAACTTGGCTAGCTCCCAAAGTATCTGTTGCCTCTGCCAGTGTTTTTGAAACAATTGTAGTATCAGTTTGGAACTTAACACTATCAATTTTTTTAGGGGTTCCAGGAGAATCAATAATGGATTTTAAATTTTCTATAATCTTCTGGGAAGGATCTTGCCCAGGAATCGGCGGTTTAATAATACTCAAAAGAACCACCAATATTGCAACTGCAACAATTGCCGCTATCAGCAGCTTGAAAACACTGAATTCCTGCCCTTTTTGATTCATCGAAATCATGCTAAATAAGTATGGCGTGGTGGTATAAAAAGCTATTGTTTTGCTTTGGTTGGGGATTCGATTCAGATGAATTCAGTCAATTTCCTTTGCAAAGGAAATAAAGCAGCCAAAGCCGCATTCATCAGGATAACTCCCGAAATCTGAATCATCAACAGGCTCACACACCATATACACATCAGTAAGGTGCCGCCGCGTTATTTCAACAGATTCCGAGTGCAGCACAAATATCTCATTCTCAATAGAATCCAGTTCAAGGCAGTCCCCATCAATGCCCATTTTTGCCCCAAGGGCAGAACGGGAATAACTTGTATTATCAAAATAAATATCCGAGACAATAAGTATCTGCCCATTTGGCTGGTTTGTGGCATCAATAAGGGCGGCATAAAATCTTTCCTTGCTTATGTCTATCTTAAGCTGGTCAAGGTAGCTTATTGCGCCCAGAATTATTATCAGAATCATCATTGCAAGGATTGCGCCTATAAGGAGCTTGAAAACAGCAAAAGCCTGGCCTCTTTCATCCATCAATTCACCCGAAAAGGAATCCGCCCATCACTATGTTTGAAATCATCATGGTTATCACAAATACCGCTATTGCTATCGGGAGAAACCTTGCAAAGTTAACCTTGAAAAGGAGGTCATTGTCCTCCTCAATTTTGGAGGTGAAATAAACCATTATAAAGACCAGCTCAAGGATATAAATTCCGACAATAATTATGAATTCAGTGGGGGTCGCAATCGACTTGAATGATTCGACACTGAAAAAACTTGTAAGGCTTACATCACTAAACCCGCCGCTATCAATTGGCAGGTCATTCTCCAAAATGTTGGAGGAGGCAAGTTGAGAAATGGTAACTATAACAATCCTTTGCAGGCTTGTTGTTATTCCCAAAACAATCGGCGCTATAAATATGGACATTGTTTTCATCATTCCCGTTATGTCACTAACCAAAACCCTGAGATTTTTGTTTACCTTGTCAGCATTTGTAAGCTGGATTGACAGGGAAATCATTGAACGGGCCGCGACATTAACCCCCAATGAAACAGAATCAACAAGAAGTTTCATCGCCCCCCTAATGACTGAACTTGGATTGTCCTTCAATGCACCATAATTGGGGTCAAATACCGCCGCTTCCAGAGGCATTCCCATGAGGGTTATGTTGTCCAATATCCTCCCGAAAAGATTGTCTGAAATTTTATAATTGGGAAGGAAATTCCTAACGTGTTTCAGGGCCTCCTCAATCGGCTTGTTCTCTCCCATCCTTGAGGCAATTATGTACAGGGATTCCTTGAATTCTGATTCCATCTGCATTACCTCTTCCTGAACCCTTTTCTTGTAAATGTTGGTGTAGTAGAAATAGAAAAATATCACAAGGGAGAGGGTGAGCAATATGCCAAACACCAAATTATATGGGGCAATATCATTCTCCGACCTCATGAAAAAGATTTTCTCCTCATACCTTACCTGGTCCTCTATGCTATCCGCCGGCACGCCCCTCGCCAGGAGCTGCCGGTAAAGGCTGCCCTCCTCACTTAGCTCAAAATAAAGCGGGTCGTTGAATTTATTATTCAGCACTTCCTCTTTTGATTTGTCGTACTTTATAAGCTGTGGCTCGTCATCCCCTATAATGAACCTTGGGGGAAGCCCCTGTGTTGAAAGAAAAACCGAACCAAGGATTCCGATAATTAAAACCCCTGCAATAATCAGCCTTAGGTCAATCAGCCCTTTGCCAATAACCATCTTCCATTTTGGGGGCAGGCCAGGATAATCATCAGGAATCTGCGGGGGCGCATAGGTAGGGGGCCTTTGGCTAATCAGCTTAAATGCGAAAGCAATTGTAACCAGTGGAATCAGGACGTCATAAATGGCAAAAAGAATTAGGGGGTCAGCCATTGGTGCCTGGCTAAATGCAGAGCCGACAGGGAGGACAATAATCAGGATTAATGGGAGCAAAACACCGAGATAGAAAAGCATTACGGCTGGCTGGTTTAAATCACGCGCATATTGTTCCATCTTCGAACGTATTGACGCAAGAACCTCATTCATTGTGTTGTCAAGCATTGCATATCTTTTTGCCTCTGTGTTCTCTATCACTGAGGCCCGGACCATCATCAGCGCCCTCTTGAATTCCTCGCTGAATTGTCCCCACCTGTATGCCAGGGCATCAAGCGCCTCACTCAAAGTAGAATAAACCCCCAATTGCGTGTCCCAAATCATCTTCCTGAAATCATTGGCAATCTTTCCCCTGCCATGCTCGGCGGAAAACTCTATTGCCTTCTCAAGGTTGGGGACAAGTTTCATGGACATTATCATATAGCCGACAATTTCCGGCACATAAGTAAGGGCTCTAACCTGTTCCTGCTTGGCCTCATTTGAGGGATATGTCTGCACATAATTCACAAGATAAAAGACCGCAACAAGGAATGGGACAAAAATGTAAAACAGGTCGAGAAATGGAATCCCCTGGGCAATCTCGCCAACCATCTGGGGAATCGGGGTGAAAAGGAAAATTAGGAAAAGGATTATTACTGCAATAATTGCCGAGGCATAAAGTGTGAAGGCAGATGCCGCGGCAAATTCCTCCCCTGTCAGGGGCCATTCAAGGAATTCAACTGCGGCCTTATTTTCCTTGTTGAACTGGCCTCCATTTCCAAAGAAGGGAAAGCGGCGGTAGATGCCATGGCAAAAAGAAACAAAGGGATGAACAGCTTTTTTTATGAGCTTTTTTTCCCCATCCTCAAAATCATCCATTGCCACTGTTATTTTACCATAGAGTTCTCCTGGGCTGCTTTCATTTCTCTGCGGTTTCCTGTTCTTCGGCAATCTTTCACTTCCCTAGGTTCTTCACCTTAAGCAGCCTCTTAAGGAGATGGGCATTCATCCAGTTCTTCCACTCACCCAAAGCGGTTTCATAATCAACTTCCCCATGCTCTTCCAATTGGTCCTCCTTTATGAGCATCAGCTTGTTGTTTGCAATTACTGAATTCTCGGCCTCAAGAAGCATCGGAATATTGTGCTTGTTTTTCATCTCAACAAGGTAGTTTTTCGCCAAACCGTTCATCCTTATGCTCTGCCACATTTGTTCCATTGTAAGCCCGCTGAAAGAGCTTATCTTTGAGAACAGCTCGCTCTCTTTTAAGTTATCCTCGAGCAACTCCAAATCATCCTTTTTTGCATTGTAACTCATAAGGTCCAGAAGGGCGTTCTCCTGATCAGGGTCTGTGGTCCAATGCTTTTTAACCTCTGTAATCTGCACAACCCTCCTATGGCTCCTTAGAGAACCTGAAAACCTTATAGGCCTTGCAACCACAACAATATCTGTTGCCTTGAATGAGGTATTGGGGACATCCAAATCATTCACAACCCTGTCCCAAACACTGTATGCAGAATCCCCGTGGATTGTACCCATAACAATGTTTCCCGCGGCACCGACCCTCATTGCCTCATAAAGGACCTTTGCTTCCTTGCTCCTTACCTCACCCAATACAAGGGCAGAATCACCAAGCCTTAAGGCAGTTCTCAAGGATTCTTCCGGGGAGACCTCGGATTCAGATTTGCTTACCCCTATGGGAGATCTTGTTTTCAGCCTTTGTATGTTGAAGCCTATGTTTTTCAGGTAGGGAACAGGAATCTCCAGGGTGTCCTCCTGAACAATTATCCTTGCGTTCTGGAGTATCTCAAGAACTAGGGCAGTCATCAGCGAGGTTTTTCCAGAGCCCCTTGAGCCTGTTACAAGCATTGTTGCCTGGTTGTCGATGAAGAATGAAATTAGCCCTGCGGCAAGCGGGGGGAGGAAATTAACATCAATGAACTGCGGCAGGGTCCATGGGGTGACCTTATGGAGGCGGAATGCAAATGCCGTTCCGTCAGGCGCAAGGGGGGGGCCTATTGCCGCAACCCTTGTATCCAAATCAGGGAGGTCAAAGTCCAAAACAGGATGGGCCTCATCAAATGGCCTTCCGCTCATTGCCCTCATCTTCGAGACCATTGAGCCTGCCTCATCCTCTGTGTAAATCACATTTGTCTGGCACTGGCCATAATCAGAATGCACAACATATAGCGGCTTCTGCCCTATCGGGGAATCAACATAAATGTCTGTAAGGTTCCTATCAGAGAGAAGAATTTCAAGTACCCCATAACCAACAGTATAGCGCGCAACAATCTGGCTAAGCTCAACTATCTCATCCTTCTCCAGATGAATGCTGTTCCCAGTACAGATATCCCTAATTGTTGATTGATAGACCCTCTCAAAATATTTCCTGCTTTTTGCGATTGTTGAAAGCGACGTCCTCCCTGGGCGGTAGGTTGCAACAACTTCCCTAGTTTTACTCAGGACAAAGTACTTGTCAGGAGGGAGGGAATATTCAGGGGGGTTTATGAAATACAATCTTTCCGGCTTGTTTGGGTGCTTGAAAATCTGAACCGGTGAATCCTTAACCATGTACTCGTCCAGGAGCTCAAGCTTTTCCATCTCATCAAACAGCAGCCTTGAACCGATGAAGCTTGGCTTTACCTGTGCCTCAAAAAATGTCCTGTATAATTCCCCTGTTTCAGGAACTTCCTCGAGTTTTGAGAGGATTTCCTTCGCGCGCTGAATGAGCTCAGTTGATTCCAGCATCTTCTTGGTATAAAGAAGTGTTTTCAGGTAAACATCCACATGCTTCCCTGAATCCTTCTCCGCATCATATGCCTGCTTCTCCCTCCTTGTTTCCTGCAGCAGCCTAATATATGCTGCAAGCGGGTCAAACATCAAAAGTTCATGGGCAATGGTTACAATGGCATCATGCCTTTCCCCAAACTTGGTTTCCCCCTCTATTTTCGCATCCCCTAAATGCGAATAGCTCCAGATGCTTTCAACCTCAAATTTCTGGCCAACTGCAGCAATCTCGCCTAGCATCTTTGTCTGCTTTTCCTCATAAACCCTTTCATAAACCTCTGCAAGTACGATTAAGTCTGCCTCAACCTCCTGCAGAATTCTAAGGACGTGGTTTCTGCATGCCTTGTCATCGGCAACAGAGGTGCCGTAAATGCAGTCCCTGCAATCAACAAGAAGGTGCCTCTTTCCGCCCTTATCCTTTACAATGTAAGGCCCAACTTCAAATCCGCCAATTTTCAATTCATATCACCATTGCATATTTATGTCCCGTTAAAAACGGGACGACGTATTTCGGTGCAAACGGACGAAACCGTTTCTTCAAATCCGCCAATTTTCAATTCATATCACCGCTATGCGCCCAGCATTCATTCCTACCACTACCTAAATCAACCTATATTCCGAAAGAATTAGTCCTATCTTATTATTATATTTTACTAAATTAAAGAAAGATTACAATTACACTCTTGAGGGGAGTTTGGAATCCCTTTCATTGTTCATATAGATTTTGGTTATGAACAGTGTTTGCAGAAGAAGTGTTAATGCATAATATGCAAACATCAGTGGCAGGCCAATTATTATTGCCGCAATAATTCCTACTATGTAATGGACATAGTATAACGCAACAATAATTACTACTGGCACAAGAATTATTATTTGGGCAGCAATGCCAATCACCATGCCGACTGCCATAAGGGTAATCAGATAACCAAGATTGCTGAGGAAGTTCATCTTTCCAAGGCGGATTACCCTCTTGAAAACCCCGACAATCGATTCCTGCGAAAGCACCGCACAGGGCGCGACCAGCACTATGAAGGGCCAAACTATGATCATAAGTGGAATCATTAAAACCATGAGCAACAGCATCCATAGGATGCCGACAATGGGGATTAGCATCGGAATGAAGAGGATGATATAAATTACAAACACAATTAGCCCCAATAAAAGATTGACCCCCAAAATTGTCAGATATCTTTTCTTTGTTTTCTGGAAAGATTCCCCCAGAGAACAGTCCCCGGCATTAATGAAGTCAGCAATCGAATTATACAGGAGCCCCTGAATTATTGGCCCGACAAAAAGCATGACAAGGGTAAGCACAAGAATGGCGACAAGGATTCCAATTGCCAAAAACGAGATAATGGCTGTTTGTCCGCCCCCTGCCCCCAAAGTTACAATGCCAAATATCAGCCCGCCTATAACCAAAAGGCATGCTAAAATAATCCCAAAAATAATGGCAAGAATAATTGCGACAATTTTCCATAATTTTGGCAAAAGAAGGCTGGTCAAAATGAATTTCAGGTCCTTGCTAATTGCATTCAGAAATGCGTCCAATTTCTTTCCCATAGATAGTTTTTTATTCAAGAAAGGATTAATAACTATATGTCTGAATTTTTTGCGATTGATGCATTAAGCCCGGCCTTTGACAGAACCATGAAATTCTTCTCCGGACCAAATTTACTGATTAAGTGGCTTAAATTTGGATTTATTGTTTTCGTCTTCATGATTCTGAGTGGACAGGGAAGCGGGAGTGGAGGAAACTTCAGCAGCTCGGATATGAATGGGTTTTCAAATCTATTTTCAAGTCTAATTCCCACTATAGGCTCAGAAATTATCCTTATTGTTATTGTCGGGGCATTTCTAATTTTATTGACTATTGGAATTATCGCATTATTGCTGAAAAACACCGCATTCTTCTCAATTCTGGAATCACTAAAATCTGATGATGTGAGGATTATTGAATATGCGATGAAGAATTTTTTGAAAGGCGTTTATTTCTCGCTGCTTGAAATTGCCGCATTTATTTTAATGCTGCCTTTAATGATTATCGTTGGAGTAACTGCAATGGCAATTATTTTCGCATTCATTAATGTATTTATTAGCTTATTAGGCAGCAGCGCTACCCTTGCTTCCACATTCACTGACCCAAACCTATCAGGAATACTCACTACGCTTTCTGATCCAATTGTTTTGCTTGTACTTGTCCTCCTCTCAATAATCTCAATAATAATTATTATGGTTGTTGGTTACCTCCTCCACCAGTTTGTAAAATACCTTATGTTTATTGAAGGGCTGGGACCCATTGGCGCACTAAGGAAAAGCGTCTCCCTCATACTGGGAAATCTTTTGGAGATAATTATTCTGATGCTTATACAGGTTGTGTTTGTAATCGCACTTACTATCGTGGGATTTGTGATTGGGCTGTTACTTATCATTCCTTTGTTAATCGGATTTTTTATTTTTGTGGCTGTGTTCGCCATTGCATATTCAGCTTCCCCGATCCTGGGAATTCTGGTCGGCATAATAGGGTTTATTTTGTTCCTTGTGCTTTTGTATATTGTAATTACAATTTTTTCCCCTCTCTACGCCTTCTTTTTCAACTATAATATGGTCTTCTTAGAAATGCTTTTAGGGAAAGGAAAAGGAATTAAAGGAGTTAATGCAACTAATTCTGTAAATGCCCGGAAAAGAATGTCCTCCCCAACCGCTTGACAGGAAAGAGATTTCCAGAAGCGGGAAATTCCTTATTGGCCTTGTTGCATTTTTTGTCCTGCTTAATTTATTGTTCTCATTAATTCCACTTGAGTGGGTTGAGTTTGTTTTTGCATTTTTAACTTCACTAATATTTTCGGTTTTCGGGGCGCAAAATGAACTGGTTTATGGTGAGCCAGTTATAATTCTTCTACATAACTTTCCCCTCCCAATCTCCATCAGCTACTTATGCACAGGCCTGTTGGAACTGAGCATTATTGTTGCCGCGGTTGCCGCCTCATTCGGAATCAAAATTGAAAAAAGAATTGCGGGAATAATTGCTGCGACAGCAACAATCTTCGCGTTTAATTTAACCAGGATTGTTCTCAGCATTGGGATAATTCTTCTCTTTGGTTTGGAGATTGGTGAATTAAGCCACGAGGTCCTTTTCAGGATATTCCTTTTCCTTGTGATTGCCGGATTTTACTTCATCTGGTTCAATTGGGCGACAAAAGGCGAGCAAAAGAATTAATAATAACTTCCAACTTAGTTTTGAAACTATGGATGAAGCATCTGCAAAATTCGAGCTAAAGCCAAACAAAACCGCTTTTGTGTATTTTCGTTTTATTATGGGCCTGGTCGGGGGGCTTATCGGGCTTGTAATTGCTTCAATTATTGTAACTTTATTTTTCGGCCCAATTGCTGTTTTAGCAATAGGTGTTTTTGTTTTTCTGTTAATCGCAAAATCAGCAATCAGTTTCATTTCATTAACTGTCCAGTACAGGAAAACCCGCTACCTGTTTTTTGAAAATAAAATCATCACAAAAACCGGGGGGATTTTGAGCGAGCGGGAAACCGAGATGGTGATAAGAAACATCACGCATGTTACCTTGATTAAGCCATTTATAGAAAACAAGATTTTCAAGACCGCAAACATTCTGGTTGAACTTGCGGGAAGCGCCAATGTTGAGGGGCTGCTTTTCTCAATCGATAAGCCTGACGAACTCTATCAGGGAATTCTCGAGATTATGCAGGTAAATGGTTTCAGCCTGCTGAAAGGGACTTTGGTGCAGAAAGAGAAGCCGAGCAAAATCGGGATTGTGATGGAAATAATGGGCATGGGCTTCGGGCTTTTCTTCCTTGGCATTTACATCGGCCTGCCGCTTATCAGTTTCCTTGCTTCGGTTGGCGGAATTGTGCTCCTGCTTGCAGGATTTGCGCTACTCGCAATTGCATTCCTGGCCTTTGCGTTCATCAGGTTCATGAACCTGCTGATGAGAACTTACTACATTTACGATGACACAATAGTCTACAACGAGGGCTTCCTCACAAAAGTGAATTCATTCATCCCTATCGAGAACCTTGCTGACTCAGAAATCACACAAAGCCTTTGGGACAAGATTTTCGGATTGTATGATGTGAAAATCAGCTGCCAAGGGGCCACACACGAGATACTTTTCAAGAACATGAAAAACGGGGCGCAGATGGAGAAGAGCATTGACGGATTAATCGCAAAATCAAAATCATTGGTCGGAACCGGAAAAAAAGTTGGAACTGTCAAGGGCGAGGTTGCGGAGAAAAAAATCGCGCCGGGGAAGGCGGCTGTGGTTAATATGGATGAATCTTTCACCGCAAAATATAAGATGGATTTTATGAAGTCGTTTATTGGCCCTTTGGGAGGGGCGATTATTATGTTTTTAATTCTTGCAATTCCCACTTTGGGGCTCACTCTAATCCTGATCCCTCTTTCATTCATTTTCATCGCCATCCCAATCCTCATAACTGTCAGCGCAACAACTTTCCAGGTGAAGCCGAAAAGCATGGAGCAGAGGTTTAATTTCCTGAACTCAAGGAATGTTGAATTCACCAATGATAAGATAACCGGGGTGCTTATTGTGCGGGACATACTGGATGAATTTTTCAAAACAATGTCAATCCAGTTTTGGTCTATAGGGGCAACGCACAACATTAATTTCTCAAACATAAAACGAACTCCTGACTTAGCAGGAAATATTCTCGGAAAATTCGGGATGACTGAGCAGGAGCCAATTTACTCTGTTGGTTCAAATTTTGGGATAATCGCAATGCTTAAATCCCATCTCTTTGTCCCGTTGCTTGCAATTGTTGGGCTCGCGGCCACGGGAATTATTCTGCTTGCTCTTCCAGGGCTTGAGTTTTTCGGAATTATTTCAATCATAATTTCAATCGCAATTCTAATTATTTACGCAGGGCTTGTAATCTATAAATACATGTTCTACAAAACAACAAAACTGGAAATTTACAAAAATTATGTGCATTATTGCGAGGGAATCTTCAACAAAAAATATTATTACTCGCTATATGACAACATAAAGGACATTAAGACAGTGCAGATTCCATTTTCAGATTTGGGAACGATTGTGTTCAATGTTGCGGGGGAAATGATTGTGGGGCAGGCTAAGGGCGGTGGATTGCAGAACATGCCAGGCGGCGGGGGCAGGCCAAATGCAATGCAGGGAATGCTTGCATCCCATAATTTCAAAATCAACTTTGTCCAGGGAATTTCAACAAAAGACGACCTTATTGACATGATATTCCACAAGCGCCTTACTGCGGCACAGATTAAAAGCATGGAGGCAAACATCAAGGAATCTGATTCGGAAAACCTTGCTATTGCAAAGCCGGCGGTTGCAAACACCCTTCTCCCGCTGATTGTAATTATGCTTGTGGTGAACACAGTTATTGTCCTGCTCATCGTGGCGATAAGCCCGATTTTAATAATTCCTCTTGTGCTTATTGACTTGCTTATTTTTGCCTATGCAGTGGGGAGTGTGTTGGTTACCTCATATGCAATCCAGCCCTACCGCGTGGTTGCAAAATCAGGAATTCTGTTCAAGACACAGACATCAATAATTTTCGGGAAGATCGACCATTTAAGGTCAAGCGAGGGATGGATGAACAAACTTTTCCGGAACGGAAATATCACTGTCCACACCACAGGGAGCAGCCTGCCTGAAATAACAATCAAGGACATTCCTGCCTACCGGGAATTCTACCAGAAGCTTGAGAAATACTACTGAATTGCCCGCATGAAAATTAACATATATTAGATAAATTTAAATAAACTCAATCAATACTGTTTCTTATGAGGAAAGAAGTTCTGGACTGGCTTAATGCTGCAGAAGATGACCTGGAGACTGCAAGGATTCTTTTTTCAAAGGAAACCTATTATGCCTGCGCTTTTTACTGCCAACAGGCGGCAGAAAAGGCATTGAAAGCCCTGTACATTTTTAAGCAAAAAAAGGGAACTGCTTCACACAATTTAATATCTATTGCAAAGGAATTGCATGCGCCCGAAAAAATTCTGGCCGCATCAAAAAGGCTAAACCCCCACTACATCCAAACAAGATACCCTGATGTGGCAAATGCAATCCCAAAAGAGGCCTATGATGAAGAAATTGCCGAAGAACTATTGGAAAAAGCAAAAGAGGTATTTGAATGGGGCGAACAGCAAACACACAAGTGATTGAAAACTTTGCCAGAAGGCTTAGAAAAGATTTTAAGGATGCGAAGGTGTTCCTTTTTGGCTCAAGGGCAAGGGGTGATGATCTGCTTGAATCAGATTATGATGTATTGGTTGTGAGCAGGCAGTTTGAGGGAACCAGATTCTTTGAAAGAACTGAAAAAATGTATGATTACTGGAACGAGAAGCAGGCCCTGGAGGCATTTTGCTACACGCCGGAAGAATTAAGGCATAAATCCACCCAAATAGGCACGGTAAGGGAAGCAATGAAAAAAGGAGTAGAGGCATAATGGGCACATGCCTGAAAAGGCGTATCCGCTCAGCAACAAAGGGAAAAGTTAATATAATAAAGAATTATATATAAGTGTGCACTCAAATTAATCATAATGGGTGAATTGCCTTCGGGGATTTGATGGGTTTATCGGACGCGATAGGGACTTTCTATTCAGGGATTGAGGAGCAGTACTATGCATTAATGGACTCTCTCGAGGAAAAGGGCCTGCCTGTTTACAAATTGATTGACCCTTTGGAGGAAAGGGGAATTCCCGCCTTTCCCGCAACAATTGCGCTGATTCTTATTGTTCTTGCCCTTGTTTTTGGTTTTTTCTTTGTGGGTGGCTCACCTGAGATTGCGCTTAACCTTAGCATCGAGGACCAGTTTGAGAGTTCAATTAGCGGGGTTTCCATTGAGGTGAAAAGGGCTGATGGCAGCAATCTTGAGCTTAGTAAAAGCAAGTATGGTGATGGAGACACTATTGATATCGGGCCACAGGGAATTGGCTCTGAACTTGAGGTTCTGGCAAGCAAGGAAGGCTATGTGGGTTCCAGTACAATGGTTTTAATCGGGACCGAAAAGAAAGAAATCAGGGCTATCCTGAAGCTTGAAAAAATACTGACCCCAATCAACGCAAAGATAAGGCTTGTCGATGATACAGGAACATTGATTAAAGATGCAAAAGTTGTGCTCCTCTCAGATGATGATGAAATAACCTGTACCGACAGCAATAAGGACGGTGTGTTTGAATGTATCGGCATATCTGAGGATGTCGGGGTTATTCTTAAGGTAGAATCCACCAATTATGAGACTATTAGCGGGCGGCAGTTAAGTTTCAGCGAAGGGGATGTTGAAACAGTTTCCCTTGTTGCAAAGCCTGATGCAAATGAGGGCAAATCAAATCTTCTGATAAGGGTTCATGATAAGGCAACCGATGAACTGGTGGAAAACATCTCACTCCAGATATTCAACGGCATTGATGATGCGCTGATTACAAACAGGGATTTGGAAGAGGGGGAATTTGCAGAAAGCCTGGATAAGGGAACTTTAGTAAGGGTGGTTGTTTCTTCCGAGGGCTATATTACATATGATTCAAGTGTTGAGGGGAAAAATATCACCCTCAGGAATGATGAGGAAATAATGGATATTAAGCTCCTTCTTGGGGGGACAAATTTAAGGGTGGCAATAATTGATGCAGACAATCTTTCACCAGTTCCGGATGCAGATGTCCAGCTTTTTAATGTTAATTCTGAGCTGCTCAACTATCAGAAAACCGGCTTTGGCGGAACTATTTATCTCAATGATTTGAATTCAGAGGCAACATATTACATAACCGCATATTCCGGCAGGCACCTGCCCACAAGGCTGGAGATTATACCTCTGCAGCAGACTGATGTGGAGATTAAGCTTGTGACAAGGACCGCCTCCAACTCGGCGGCACTGAACATAGAGGTCAGGAATTCCGGAGATGAACTGCAGAACAATTCAACACTTAATTTTTATGAGATGGTTGCTGGCAAGGAACTGCCTTTAGGCATTAAGCAGGAAAAGACTGATGTTTTCGGGAGATATATTGCACAGCTTGCTGTGGGAAAAACCGTTAAGGTAAAGGCATACCATGAAAGGGAGGGAGGAGAATCTGAAAAGATCATTGCCCCGCTTTCAAATGACATGACAATAAACATGGAAACCATAGAGGGAATGGTGACCCTTATGCTTACCGATTCCGGGGGAAATCCAATTACCGGCGGGGAACTTTTGATTGAATCTCCCTCCGGGGAAATCCTCTATGATGCAGATGTTATTGACGGGGAAATTTACTTTGACCCTAAAGGAAAGGATTATGTTGTTGTGACCTACACCGCACCTGACGGAAGCGAATATGTCGAGGAAATAAATGTTGAGGGGAAAAATTTAATTGAAATGGTTCTCGGCGGGGCCAAAACCCTTCTTGCCCCTGAAATTAATTTCCTCGGTGTTTTCGACGCCTCTGGGAAGGAAGTTGGCGGAGTTGTAAAGGGCGAGGATTATTACCTGAAATTTGAGACAATATGGCCTGATGGAACTTACAATGCAGGGGTGCATGTAAGGGTCGGGGATGATTTTGTCAAGTATGCTGATACTGATGATGTCGGGGTTCTTGGCTTTTCCGCACAGGGCGCAAGGTACTTTTATGGAAGGAGCTATTCACCCCTGCCTGAACCAGGGTTTGAGGGAATTGATTTCCAGAACATGGGTTCGGCTGGAGAATTCAACAAATGGGTTGAGCTTTATTTCGATTCCGGGAACGGGACAAGGATTGTTAAGATAAGGGTTCAGGCCAAGGCAACAGCCAATGCAAGTGAGTTTGACGTTCACTACCGCGCCTGGGCAAAAATTGGCGGGGAAACTTATAGAAGCCCGGAGGATAATGTGTTAGGGGGGGCGATTTACACCGACACAAGGACAAGCCTTTATGCCGAAACAAACACCGAAACCCTGAAGATTTTCGATGAAAGCACAAGATGCAACAATGAAATTTGCGCCAATTACAAGTTTGTGAGGCAGGACGGAACAGAATACCTGCCTGAGGAATTCAAGGCAGCCATCAATGAACTATATGCGCTGGAGATTGAGCTTAACCCCTCTGAAAACACAAATGCAACCATCAAGGCATCCACCTCCCAGACAAATCCAAAAATTGCATTCACTGGTTACGGGATTGACTCTTTTGGCGAGTTTCCTGACAACGACAAATTGGACACCTCTGTTGAGGCAAATGATATCAGCGTTCTTGCAAACCGCCCGCTGAGGGCAAGGCTCTTTTTCAAAACCCAGAAAGTGGAGAGCAGTTCAATCAGCCTGCAGATTATTACTGAGAAAACAGTTGTTGAGGAGAATTTTCACTTCAACATCCACCTTGAAAGGGATATGGAAATCAGCATATACCCTGAATTTGTTTCCACAGGGGAGAATTTCACAGTAAACCTCAAATCTGAGGACAGTTCCCCAATAACAGATGCCGAGATAAAAATTACGGGCGAAAGCGGGGAACATCTCCTAACCATTGTGGGAAACGGCACAAACAAAAACGGGTCAGGCGGGAATTACGAGATAAGCAACACTTTTGGTGCCGGGAAAATTAATCTGGAAATTACCGCCTCAGGATTCAGGCCTGTCAAGAAAACAATCGAGATTGGAATGGAGGGAATTTTGTCACTCCCGCCCAAGATTGAGATTGACCTAGAAAAAATTGCCGGAGGGGCAAATGACTCTGCTAAGGAGATTAGTGTGGAGATTGAAAATGCATCCAATGATTTGGTGCAGGATTTGAGTTATGAAATTGTAAATGATGGGGGTTTCCCTGGAGGTATGGAAATTACTGCCTCAGGAAGCACATCAGTGAACAAGGGTTCAGATTCAGATGTCAGGGTTAAGGCATCTTACAATGGTGATGGTGAAAGGGAGTATGGTGAGGCGGAATTGGTTGTTTCAGGAACTGTTTCAGGGAAGTATCTTGCAAGGGCAACAAGCAGGGTTGTTGTAAGGTACAATCCTGAACTTGAGGACAGCTGCATTGAGCTCAGCAAGGAGAAACTTGTTGTTTACATAGTGGGTGAGGAGAATTCATCTGTTGAGGAAACCCTTACAATAAAGAACAACTGCAACCTGAGGGTCAGTTTAATTCCCGAGATTGTTGAAAAGAGGGGTGATGAGAAGATTCTAATCGAGCTGAATGAGGTAAGCCTTGAGCCAAGCGGCAGCAAGAGCGGGGGGAGAAACACCGATGAGGCAGAGGTAAATGTCGCAATAACAAACCTGCTCGCAAGAAATTATCCCCAAAAGAAGAAATACACTTACGAGATTTATTTCAACTCAGATGCCATCACAAAATCCCTTCCTGTCGAGGTTTATGTATGGAACAAGAGTTTCGCGCTGCAGGTGAACAGGAATATTGAGCTTTGGCTTACCGAAACAGACAGTGGAAAGCCCCCGGTTTCACAGGTTCCGCTTTTTGTCCAGAATATCGGTGAGGCAGACATTGAAAATCTCACTTTTTCAATATCCGCGCAGCACAGCAGGGGAAGTGTTGATGTCCGGGTTTTGCCGCCGATTGATGTCCCTGTGCTGAAAAAAGGGGCAACGCTCTTCCCCACAAAATGGATAGTGGCAACCGCGATAAGGACTGAAAAAACTACTTTGGCAGATGTCTCGCAGATTGAGGTAAAGGGCTCAATCAACGGGCAGCAATATGATTTCGGCCCAATCTTTATAACCTCCCATGTTTCCGCCCCTGAATGCCTAAAGGCAAGCACCAATTATGTGCAATTTGAGGCTCCAACAAGCAAGGCAGGGTCATTGAGTTATCCAATTAAATTAAGGAATACCTGTGCTGAAGAACTGAGGATCAGGGGCATTGACCCCTTCATGTTTGGCTCGAATAAGATCTATATTGACAAGCCAGATATTTCCCTCTTCCCGGGAGAAGAGGTTGAAATGCTCCTCATACTTGACAAGAGAGAGGATTGGCAAACCACTGCACCTGTAAGATTCAAGGCATTTGGCAGCATAAGCCAGGTTTGGATTGATTCAACCCCTATTAATGTTGATATAAAGCTTGGCGTGTTCTCAACTGAAAAGGGGGCATCAACAGAGGCAGTAACTATGAAAGTCTGCGGGACCGAAACCAATGACAACAAAAAGGGCGAGGAGAAATTGGTTAAATTCCCCAGGATTGCAACGCAGGCAAATTGTGATGTCGCATACTGTGATGCGGAATTATTGGCGCAGTTTTTGGCAGACAGGATAGAGTCAAAAGTAAGGGATGCCAAGAGGCAGATATCCAATTACAAGGAGGAGGTGATTAACTCCTCATGCAGCCCTTATGAAACTTTCTGCTCCTTCGACGGATTGGGGGTGAGGAGTGAAATCTTCTATGTGTATTTCCAGAACGACAGTTTAAGCACTGAAATGCTGAGGTCAGCGCTGACGACCAAGGACGAACTGAAGTCTTTTAGGGTAGACACTATTATTCCCGGAACTGATTCAGGGCTTTTGATTGGCGGAATCGGAAACCAGCTCTTCCTGAATGATTCATTCCGCGGATGTGGAAGATATAGTGTCCGCATAACCGGCGCTGCCAATGTCACAGGCAACCACATAGATTCAGACCACATATCTGTGCTGCTTGACCTCCACAGCTCGGAGGCCGAAGGGGGAGCCATAAGGGAGATGACCGAGCAGTGCGACAACAAGATACAGAATGTCATGAATTTCCTGCCGGTGGATAAATCCTACACAAAAGCTGACCCAAAAGAGAGCTGGCTTTCAACTGTTGAAACCGAGGATTCAGAGCTTGATGCTTTGGGAGAGGAGGTTGCGAAGGAATTGTTCGGTTCAAAGGACAGGCTTGCAACACTTTCGGCCGGAAATATTCTTGAGCTGAGGCTGGGAACAGAGCCAGGCTATATCACAAAGATAGAGATGGAAAAGTTTGGCGATGTCGCGAGAAGAAGGGTTTATGCGAACATAAAGGAATCAGTAGGGGGCGGCGGGGAACTGCAGGCAGAGATTGCTAAGGAGGCCGCAAAGGCTATAGGCCAGCTTTCCGGAAATGAAATTGATGGCTGCATTTCGCCTGATGAGGACTATTTCCTGATTAAGTCAGCAAAGGAGATAGGAAAGCTCAATATTGAGTCATGCGAAGCAGGCAAATTGGGCATATTGCCTGAAGCAGTGAATTGCTGCGATTTCAATATTGTTGATGAGGTCCCGGAGATAGTGAATGTTGATATCAGGCTAAAGGAGGAGAGGCAGGGAATTGAGGAGCCATATATAACAGATGACAAAGGCAATAAAATTAGCGGAGATATTGAACTTGAATTTGAGAAGGATGGGAGGTATTCTGAACAGTTCCAGCTCTGTGCGGTTGGGAGCAAGCAGGACTTCCAGAACTCGAGGGGAAAGAAGATTGTGATAACTGCGGAATCTGCAACCGACAAGGCAAAGAAGGCGCAGGAGAAAGAGGTTGAGCTGCAGATTTGCGGAATACA
This sequence comes from Candidatus Iainarchaeum sp., assembly GCA_043816965.1. Lineage (GTDB taxonomy): Archaea > Iainarchaeota > Iainarchaeia > Iainarchaeales > JAFCCJ01 > JAFCCJ01. The sequence goes on from JBDRHK010000055.1 coordinate 29,028, forward strand.
TCCAAAAAACCTCCTTGAGAAAATAAGCGCCGCAAAGGAGGGGGAGCATTACTTCACCCCTGTGTGGAAGGGCACTCCTGATGAAATTTCACTGAACAGCATAAGGCTGATGGGCGAGGCAAAGAAGAACAGTGCAGAAGCGGCAAAAATAAGGACAAGCGGCGATAGCATAAGCGGCAGTTTCATGGATTTAATGAAAAAACCGGAAGTTAAGGCAATGACCTTTGGTTATTTGCCTGTTTGCGGACTTACCACCTTTGCATTAAGCGGAATTAAATCACTGGGCGTTTCCTTCTGGCCTGAATTCTTCATGACTTGCGGGCTTCCATATTTCTGGGCAATTGCCGATGAGTTGCCTGTTGCAAGGGATTTCAAACAAATCCTCCTTAATTCATGGGATACTATCCTGGGCTTCTTCCAGGGCGAGCAGAAAACAATTGCCGAAAGGGCGCAGGATACATCTGCGGCGGGCAGTGAACTGGACGGGGAATTCTGGGATATTGTTGACGGGGCAATTGTAGGGGTGGGCTCAAGAACTGGCTGGAGATCGGTATCTGCCGGCTGGGACAGCGCCGAAACCTTCAGCAATGCGAAAGTGGCTAAATCTTTATCTGACAAGATAAGTGACGGAATTATGGATGAATATGTAAACAAGAGGGGGTCATTGAGCGGGATTTCCGGAGATACGGCGGCAAGGTCAAAACTTGAAAGCACCCTGCGAACAAAAATGAAGGAATCCCTGGAAAAGGAATTCAAAGCTATTGACTTTGCAAAAGAGGGGAGTAATGAGCAGGTGAGATTAGCTGTTCAGAAAACTATGGGGGAATTCGGAAGCGACAAAGCACTTGCAGAAGCAATTCTTGACGCAAAGACCAAGGGGGTTTTGAACAGCAATGGTGAGGAACTGCTCAAAAAAAGTTCTCGCGAGATAGTTAAAGAGAAGGTCAAACCCGCAGATATTGCAGAAGAATTAGGAAGCATATATAAGATAGGGGATAAAGTTGGGCCAGCTCCAGCGGACCCTACTGAGGCAAATTTTAATACTTTTAAGAATAACACTATGAATGACTTGAAAAAGGCATCAGGAGATCTAAAACCTATGAAAGACGCAATTTCAGATAAGATTCTGGAGAGCCTCGATACCCCAGATCTTGTCGATAAGGCAAAGTTGAACCAAAAAATTAGCAGAGTAGTGAATAATATTACGCAACAAGATCTAAAGGTAGATTGGGAAATCTTCGATCAAACTGGAAAAAGAATAAAGGGGGTAAGAGTTGACGGATTGAACTGGCCTACTCCAAATAATCCTATTTTTAATGAAATTGAAATATTGTGGCAAGATCCGGACATGAAAGTGAAATATACTGCTACCCTTTCAGATGATTCTACCAAAAAAATAATTAGGGAATCTGTTGCTGCAGTTAATAGGGATTTGCATGAAGAACTGGCAAAGGGAATTAAGACAGGGGTTTCAAAAGGATTTGCATCAGAAGCTTCAGAGGATATTGCTGAAAAGGTATTGGAGAAGTCTAAAAATATTAAAACCGAAAGAGGTTTCTTCAGGAAGCTTTTGAAAACGCCTTTCACTAAAGAGTTCTGGAAAAATCTGGGGAAGGGGGCATTTACAGGAGCGGTTGCAAATGGTGCCGGGCTCTTTGCTTACGATCAGCTGATGAAATACTATGAATCCGGGACAGACACAGCTAAAATTGAAACATTCCTGACCGGAACTGGCGGGGATGATAGGGATAACGATAATGACGGGAAGGTTGATGAGGAAATCTGCGACGGGATTGACAATGATGGCGATTCACATGTGGATGAGGACTGTTATGATGTTGAATCTGACCAGCTGTTTGAGAAATACAAGACATACTTGGTCGAGATTAAGGCTGATGCCGGGCAGAAAACATACGAGATTGAGGAAGTCACAATGGACAAGGTTCCCTCAGGGGCAAGCTGGCTGCAGACCTGCAATGATAAATCCTTGGATGAGGCTGCTGAAAATTTCCTATGCACACTTACCCCTGACCCAAATCATGGGCTCTTTAAAGCAGGCGATGCAAAGTACATCGAACTTTATTACAAGAGTTACTGTGGGGTTATGGCAGGGGCGCAGAACGATTATGGCGTGCCCGAGGCATTGCTTGTCACTGTCGGAATCTGGAAAAGCGAGATGGGAACCAAGGGCAAGGACCATATGCTGGGCTGCGATGTCGGAAATCCAAAATCCAAATCACCCGAGGAAAACATAAGATGTGCTGCTGAGGAATTGGAGAAAATAATTCCCACTTGTACAGGGATTGATGAAAAGGAAAAAATAAAATGTGTGCTGGAGAAATACAACGATGCCCCGAATAATCTCAAATCCAGCACGGCTGATTATGCCGTGCTTGTGGAAACCTATTGTGCCTGGCAAAAATTCAACACAGCAGGACTGCAGGCGTGTTAAAGGAACAATTATTAATGAATTAATATATAGTTATTCTGGTTTCCCATGAATCAAAGGGCATTCACATTGTTCACTGCGCTTGTTTCTTTTGTGCTAATTATACTGGTCGCGCTTCTTTTGCAGGCGATGAGAAGCACTGAGGACAGTTTTATGGACAATATTTCTGACATTGAGGAAAGGGCTGAAATGCAGGCTGTTGCCGACATGGCAAGGGCAGATGCCCTGCAGGTTGTTAACTTTGTAATAAGGTTTGATTTTGAGACGTGGATTTCGGACAATGTCTATCAGGTAGGGCCTGATGTTGAAAGCTGGGATGACACCACCAATTACTTTGCGGAAAGATATCTTGGTGCAGGAGGGGGAACAATCCAGCTGGCAAACAGGATTTCAGTACATATGTCCAGCCTTGTAGATGTAACGCCTGATGTTAGGGGGTATAAGGTTAGTTTAGTGGCGCCGGATTCAGACCTTATGACACTGCACCTCCAAAAGATTATTGAGGAAGGGAGTGACAGCGGGGATTTTTTTGAGGTTATCCAATGCCCTGATGGCAAATTTGATGATTGCCTGGGGACGTTTTATGTCAATCTTGACATGAGCATACTGGATGATTTTGAATATGAAGACCTGCCGCAAATAAGGGTGGAGAACACCCTAACAGGAAGGGTATTGCAGGAGCCTGTGCTCCCAAGGGGAAATTTCCGTGTCTATGTTCCATTAAGGCTGTTCAAGGCGCTTGCCGGGGCCAGGGAGCTTGCGCACACAAGCACCGATGGCAGGGAGGATTATGGATTATTCAGCCCGAGAATCCATAATGAGCTGGAGGAGATGCGATTGGGGTTTTGTGATTATGGTTATTGCAATCCAAGGACCGATGTTTATGTGGCTCCGGGACAAAAAAACTGGAATACTTTCTGCCCCCCAAATCCAGCAATTAGTGTTTCAGTAGTTCCAGTAAGCTCAAGAATTGATAGGGGAATTGGGGACGGGAGCTATAATCCTGCAAATCCCCAGTCAATAAACTCAGAACTCAGGAAACTCGCAGAGGAAAGGGTGAATTTTATAGCAAACCAGATAGGAAAAGACGTTATAGACAACGACCCTGAATTTTTACTC
>JBDRHK010000056.1:0-22025 GCA_043816965.1 Candidatus Iainarchaeum sp.
TGAAGTGTTTTAAACATTCAGATAAAGATGCAGTGGGGAATTGTTCGTCCTGTGGAAAAGGAGTATGTTCTGAATGCGGGGTAGAAACGGAAGACGCCTTGGTTTGTAAAGACTGTCTTGCAAAGGGAAAGACAAAAAGGAGTTCTTCTGAGAAAAAGAGTCCCGGTCTTGCGGCCGTTTTATCCTTCTTTTGGTCAGGATTGGGCCAGATCTATAACGGAGAGATAGCAAAAGGCATCATTCTTCTAATACTTTACACTGTGTCAGCCGTCCTAATGTTATTTTTAATCGGCTGTTGTACTACTCCGATTATATGGATTTATGGAATATACGATGCTTATAACTCCGCAGAGCTTATCAACAAGGGAGAAAAAGATGTTTAAAGGAAAAGGAACTTACCTCCTTTTCCTGTCGATTATTTTTGTCTGGTTTTTACTAATCTTTTTGGCACCATTATTTGCGTCGTTGGGAGGTGTTTTTGATTTACCTTCTCAAATAATATATTTAATTTTCAGACCGTTTTGCCATCAGATTCCTGAACGTTCCTTCTTCCTATTTGGTTATCCTTTAGGTGTTTGTGCAAGGTGTTTTGGGATATATTTTGGTTTGCTGATTTCTGCTTTAATATACCCGAAAATTAAAAAGGTCGATAACTTAAAATTTCCAAAAATTCATTGGATGCTATTGGCATTAGCTCCTCTTGCAATTGATGGAATAACACAACTTGTTGGGCTGAGAGAAAGTACAAACCTATTGAGGTTAACAACGGGGTTCATCTTTGGCTATGTCTTGTTATTCTATATTGTTCCAGCATACAATAAAACAGTCAAAAGCATAAAAGCAAGATATTTTAGCAAATAAGTATGTAAAAAGTTTATACAAATGTTCTGCATAATGAGGAGAAAGCAACAAAATATCCCAATCAACCTATCTGTGTTTTCTCTTTTTTTTATGTTTTTTGCTTCGAGATTTTACTACAATTTTGAAACTTCTTCCTTTTGTAATTACTTTGTACTTAGTTCCCGCAGGATATTTTCTCAGCTCGTCCAAAATATCATCGTCAAGATGGCTTGGATCCCAATAACTCGTGACAATATTCCCGGCCCACTTCGGGGTATTTGGTGAGGTGTACCATTTTGAAACTCGTACTTTTCTTTTTTTCTTCCCATGTTTAAATTTCTTCTTTTTAACTGTAAAAAACCTACGTAATTTATTTACTATTTTTTTAAGAGATTTCATTAAATCCATTATAAATTAGGCCTCCTTAATACTCTCCCGAACTATCTTTTCTCTTTCGCCTATTTGTTCGAATTTTTCATTATCATCAGCCGCGGCAGCTATCACTATAAATAATGCACTTTTTTTACTAACATAAACAGTAAATTTTGTATATAATTCTTCACCTGTCTCAAACTCTACACCTAAAGTTCTTTTGTGAATATAATAGTCGTCTGTTTCGTAATCCTGAATATCTATAGTGTACTCTTCTAATTCCACTAAACACGTATTCACTTCGTAATCATACCTGTCTTTATCAGTCTGGAACAAGGAAAATACTTCCTCTAATTTTTCTTCCCCGTAGAGATAACTAATACAAAAACCTTGGGTATATTGTTTGATTTTCTCATCCTTGCCTACAGTTTCATAATTCATTATGCCAGATACTAAGAATGTGTAATCTTCATCTTCAATAAGGTAAGAAGTGTATCCCAAATATTGGCTTTCAGTCACTGTAAATCCACTATCCTCAGGCAGAGAAATTCTTATCGCGGTCGAATAATCTGGCGCTGAGAGAAACAGCAGGTAGAAAATAAAAATCAAAATCAATGCGAAGATGCCCATTGAGACACGATCTTGTATAAACTTTTTCTTCGGGAGATTGGAATCTATTTTTGCCCAATTATCGTTCAAAGTTTTTTGGGAAAAATAAAAAAGCAAAGGCATCAATATTGGAAAAGGCAATCCAATAAATAAATAAAGTAATGGCATTACTACTATGATATCAAGCATATATCCCACAAAATAAAAAATCGTGGCTAATCCTGGGGAAGGTTGGGAAGGAGTTACGTGGTTGTATTTGGAAAACAAATATATTTCTTTAAATAGTTTATAAACTAAATAAAACGAAACAATTGGAATTAACAATCCAAAAGTTCTTAAAGCAGGATTTATGCTTCCTGTTTTTTCATAATTTTTTTCTTCTTCTTTTAAATTTTTGTTTTCTTCAAAATTTAGATCGAAGTTCTGCTTTTTTATGAAAACGCTGGTTTTGTAGAACCAATAGAAATAGTAGAGGCCAATAGTTAAAAGCGTAAATAAGAAAACTTGCCAGGCAGGTACGTGGTTGCTGTATTTTGGTTCATTTTCATTTGAATCCATTAAATCACTCCCGATCCTCAATCTTCTGAATTTCTTCCAATTTTATTTCTTCAAGTTCCAATTCTTGTTCGCTCAGCGTTTCTTTAAAGGAGGAATAACTTATCCAATTAATCTCTCGCTCACTATCATACAGAAAATAATCTCCGTCTGTGATTACCTCGTTTATTAATGAAAGATGCTCCGTATCATCATAAGAATCATTAATATGGATGCTTGTGTCAGGTATCATAGTAATCTCAGATGACCCATTCACATATCCCATAAATTCCCCGGTTTGGGGCTCTATAAGAGCTGCACCATTTAAATCAGAGTGTAAATTCTCAATTCCTTCGATTTTGTTTTTCGTAAAAGCAATTATGCAGTGTCCTGCGACATCATCTCTCTGGAAGTCGTACAGTGATCCGCAAACTATGTTTGGATATTTATAGCCTTTAATTTTAACTGGACTAACTCTCGGAATCCACCAATCATGACTTTTTGTCAGGTAGTAGCCTGGGCCTATGCTATAAGGATCTTGATATGCTTCTAAGATAATCTCTCGATCTCCTGGCGCAAAACATTCTTCCAGGAAATAATTGACCTCGGCTTTGTAAAAAAGTGAGAAATCTTCGCAGTCACCTCCTTTGTTTTTTATAATTTCTTCCAATGAAATCAATCTGTCACTGACAGTTGAGTCCACTAATGAATCCAAAACATCGTAATCTCCTCTGTATTTAAAATCAAAATCTTTCTCAGTTATATCTGCTTTGTATCTAAAATAAAAATCTTTTTCATTTATATGTGGAAGACATCCAGTAATCAATACACAGCTGTTTGCGCGAAAATCAAAGCAATTAGACCTGATCTTAAATCTCATCACGGTTTCTTTTTTTGGAAAAACTGAATTGTATCTAAACCAATCCATAGAATCCTGGATGTCTTGTTTAAAAGCTTCAATTTCTTCAAGAGTAGAGTCAATGTCATCCAACGTATTTTGCAGCTCCGATTCCAGAGATTCCTTTTCTGTACTCAGCGACTCTTTTTCCGATTCCAGAGATTCTGCTTCAGATTCCAGTTGACGTTTATCCTCAGATAACCTGCTGATTTGCTCCTCTAAATTAATAATCTTATTTACTTGGAGCCCGTATAATTTGTTCAAATCAGAAAATTTAGAGTTTAATTCAGTGTTCTCCAAATTCATTTGCTCAATTTGGGAATCAAGAGAAAGACTGATAAAAAGTACAACTAGGAGTGCGAGGAAAAGCAAACAAACCACTATACTGAGGTGTTTTTTATTTATCCGACTTTTAACCACGGCAATAAAATCCATAAGTTTCACCTAAATGTCTGAGTTAAATAAAAATCATTTCCTTCTTGTGCAACACCTACTCCTGTTTCAGAATAGTCAGTGTTTATCATATTCCGGTAGTGCCCCGGGCTCGTTGTCCAACCACTAACGGCACAATTTGTGATGGCCTCTTCACTATAAACATTTCCGCAGCCGATTACGTCTCCCATTGGCACATTAGAGATATTTTCCGCAATGCCTATTGCATAAACTCCCCCACCTAAAGGAGTCCTCGTATTTATGCCGGCCTTCTCTGCTCTCTCAGTCGGACCGTCTCCGTCTGGATTAGTGTGGTCGAAAAAATTCCTTGCAGCTATGTCTTCGCTATGTCCCCGGGCAATTTTGGCTAAATCGTCGTTCCACTTTAATGGAGTTGTTCTTGCAGAATTTACCTTTGCAAACACCAGTTGCTCTATTTCACTTATATCTTTAGAATTATCGAATATTTCTTCCAAGCCCGAGAATACTTCCGTTGCATTGAAGTAATTTTCCTCGTCAGCAGATAGTTCAGCTACTGGTTTGTTCACTCCTGTTGGTTTATCCAATTTAATCGCAAAAGGATTGAATTTGTTGTAATCCAATTCTTCATAAACTCCTATTGCCACTTCCTTGTAATCTTCTTGGTTTTCATAAATATTGTAAGCGAACAAGAGGAGGAAAAGCAACAAGCCGTATTTTACAATGTTCATGCTTCCAAGATACCAATGGCGTGCCTGTCGGAAAGAAATCCTAAGAAAATAAAGAGAACCGAGTAACAATGCTATGAGGATTGTACTCCCGAGTTTAAGGAAAAGCAACGGGGAGGTGTTGAATTCTTCTACGTTTGAATAGAGTGTCAGGAAAATTAAAGCAATCACGAGGAAAATTACTGTGTTTTGTATGAATTTGCTCTTACTGAAATAATGGTTCTGATGCTTTCTCCTAAACAGCCAGTATTTGAAATTTTCCAATTTCCGGACTATTTTGTCAGTAAAATTCGGTTTATTGTAGGAATTGCCTTGTGGCGGATCCACGTATTCTTCCCCGCGCCTTTTCTGCCCAGATTTGCCATAGGCTTCATCTATTTTCTTCGCATCTTCTTCCGAAATAGGATGAGTTTCGCCATCATCAACAAAATCATGCAAACCGCCAGATCTTCTCCTATCCATTTAGAATTAGTTATATGAAAACTATTTTATATGTCTTTTTTGGGCTTAGAAAGCTTTTTAGGTGTTTTTTGAGGAGATTTCATGGGGGTTTAGTGAATAAAAGCAAGATTTTATTAGTGGTCATCTTCTTATTGCTTTTTAGTAGCTTAACCTATGCTCAAGATTTTAACTGTAGTGACTTTGTCAAGGACTTTAATTCAAGTTTAAAAGATCTTGAGGAGTACTATGGATGGTATTTTGATTCAAATAGCGGCATATGTGATAATCAAGTATGTCAAAATATCATTCAAATTACTTTTAATGAGAAATTAACTGACAACCGAGTTCTTCGGTGCTTACAGGATTTTAACAAAGTAACGCTTGCCGATGATTATAATAAGGCAATATCTACTTACGATAAATTAATCGAAAAAGAAGAAAATGAAAATAACAAAGAGGAGCTTTTGAATCTTCTCGAAAATGAATATGGCATTTTGAGTTCTTGTGGCGGCTATTTAGCTAAACTAATAGATTCTTCTGGACTATGTGATAAGCAAGAACAAATTAAAGAAAAATTCAGAGATTTATTCAAAGAGGAATATGAAAAACGTGCTCAATCTATGAGTCAAAATACTTCTTGTCACGACCATGTTGAGTTTGTATCAAACTTTTCATCTAAATTGGTGGGAATTGATACAAAAATGTTTTTTACTTTCAATAATGTCTTGGAAGATACTAGAAAAGATGTTTTCTTTGATGCAATTACTTGTGGTCAAGTTTGCACTAGCCAGATTCCTGAGTATCCTGCCCCAGAAGACTTAAATGGGGGACTAATTTGTTATGATTTAGCTAGAAAACTATTGCCTACTGCCAATCTTGGGAAAAAAGGAGACATTAATCAGGACCCAGATAAAATTCTCAACGAGATAGATATTAATTCTGTGGCACTAGCTAAAGCAATCAGAGACGAAAAATTAATATCTGATTATTCGTTTTTTGCAGGAAAAAGCGCTTATGCGCTTGGACTTAAAATTGTATGTGGCTTCCCAGATCCTCGTTGTGAAGATATGTTTGAAGATTATCTGGATGAAATTAGTTATGAAGATTATCATCTTGCTTCAGGCGCTTTTAGATCGTCGATAATATATTTTGCGGATTCTGAAAAGACCAAAGACGAAAGTACTAGAAGTTTAATGAAGTTAAAAAGTACTATTAAAATTGGTGAGAGAAAAAAAGTTTATATGGACGTTTTCAATTCAATACAAGAAATATTCTTACAAATTTATGGGTTAATACCGATCTTTATCCTAATTAGTGGGTTTTTACTGATAGTTATGGCAATAATATATGTATTCCGTGATAAGATATCTTTTCAGGAATATACCTTAAAAATTGAACCGCTGATTGAAAAATTACCTATTAAGGATTATTTACTATTGCTGGCTACTTTGTGGGTTGGTACCACAATAGGTTTTACGTTGTCATTGAGTTTAGAAAATACTATCTTGATGGCATCTTCAACAAACGATGTTAATACTATTCTTTATCTTGCTAATAGTAATGATTTGACATCGATGTCATATTTTTCCTATTTTTTTAAGGATCTTTGGAATATTTTAGGGTTTTCATTTTTGTTTGGTGTTGTTTGGCTATTTTCCAAAGGGAATAAATGGTTGGATCCAATTTATTCCATGGCTAATTTTTTTAGTTTTTTAGCGTTTGGCGTTTTTTTATTATACCTTGTTGGACTTATGAAATTAGAGGTTTTTTTCTCAGGAGCATTTCTACTGTTGATTACTGGATTAATTTTCAGTTGGTTGTTGATGGAAATTAAAGCACGAGCAAAAGCAGAAAAAATACTTAAAAGAAGGAAGTACATTCAAATAAATGGGGGAGAACCTATTCATGTTCCCACGTGCGGTTATTTGAATCGCACTGATGACAAAAACAAAAAAGAAGTGGATTTGTCAAAATCAGACCTTAAAAAATATCGAAAATGCACAAGGTGTATTAAAGATAATTAGACTTAGAGGTAGTAAAATATAAAATATTGTTACATTAATATTAGTGATAATATATGGATAGTGTTTTATTAGAAATGAGCAGAATGTATGTTGAAGCCAATAAAGAACTAGAGAAATCTGACTATTTGCGTGCTGAAAAAATAATTGATAGGGCGATTAAGAGGTTGCAGAATACTCTGCCACAGATGTATGATGAAAAATCCGTGAAATTCGCAATTGATGATGCTGCCCGACACTTGGATTGGCTCAGAGAAAAATTTAGAGAGACTAAAAAAGAAGAGATGGATGACTCAAAAAAAAAGTTCATATCATTCATAAATGAAAAGCAAATTTTACTCATAGCCTTGTTAATAAGGCATGCTTATGATTTAGATGAATTATCAAAACTTGATATGTTGATAAGGCCTATTTTTTATAGCGAATTAGTTCCAAGGCCAGATATGGTATTTATACATTCTGCAATGGATGACGATTATTACCTTAATGTATTCAAAAAAAGATTTGAAAGTTTTGTTGGTAAGTATCCGGATTTTAACCCGGAAATAATAAAATATAAAGAACATATTGATAAGAAAGGACGTGAATTTGGTAAAAAAATAAAGTTGATATGATGGCGAACGAAAAGATAAAAGATAAAATAGCCCGAAAAGAGATTATTGAGTATATACTTGCCCATACAAACGAAGAAGTAGTAAAAATAAGGAAAGATCTTGAAAAGCAGATCCCCCAAGTGAGAGAAGAAATTGCAAAAGAAATAAATTTTAAGGTGCAACATGACATAGATAATCTTCAAAAAGAATTGTCACTAATAAAAAGAGATTTGGAAAAATCTAAAATTCAATTAGTAGAGGTTTTGGGAGTATTTACGGCAATTCTTGCATTTATTGTGACTTCTATCCAAATTGCTGTTAAATTTACAGCATTACTGGATGCATTGGTTTTGATTTTCTCCATAGGAATAATTTTAATTTTGTTTATTTTTTTGCTTAAAAGAATAATTGAGACTCGATCAGAAAAACAAATACCCGGGCCAATCGAAGAGCGCAATATTGGTTCCTGGAAGAAATTTAGAAATTCATTAAATTTGTTTTTACCAATTCTTATTTCAATCTCATTAGCAATATTGGCTTATTCTGAAGTGATCATCAAACAAAACTTATCTCTAGATTTTTGGACAATTTTATTTTTTGCTAGTTTGCTTGTTTTCATTGTTAATACTTTAGCTTGATAAGGGATTAAGGTGATTGTCTGTGTTTTTGAATATTTTTTAAGATAATAATTCCTTTTGTCGTCCTTTCAAATATTTTTCCTTTTCTGGCCTCGGGAGTAAGGCATTTTACCAGGCCTTTTTCTATAAGTTCTGAAAGCGCTCTACTTACATGAGCTTTGTTAATATCTAAATCCTTCGCTAATTGAGTAGGAGTAGTAGGAAAATTCAGCTTTTCAAGAACCAATTTACGGTATCTGCTCCTGATTACAAAGCTAATAGTTTTCCAGTCTTTCGTCATTATAATTAAGTTTGATTACTTTTATATAGATTTAGTTACCAAATAGTTACGTTGATGGGGAGTGGAAAAATGGGTAAATTTGTCTTCATACTAATAATATTTGCATTATTGCTTATCGGTTGTTCCTCACCACCTGAAACACAAGAAGAGTATACTCCTACTGGCGGCTATGTCTGTCCAGATGGTTCTCCTGTGACAAGTCTTTCTAATTGCGCCAAAGAGAACTCTGAACCGGAAGAAAGTGTATTTGAGCCTAACGGAGAACCGGTTGTTAGGCCTGAACAGGAAGTAATCGATTGTGGCCAAGATTTTAACTGTTTTAAGATTGCTATTCCCGATTGCGATCTTGCCAAGACTACTCAATCCGCCGGGCTTTTAGGGACTTATAATGCTGAAATTCAGGAAGACTGTTCAATTCTGATTAAAATGGAAACTACGAGTGGCGTAACCACCAAAAGTTGTAAAATAAATGACCAAATAGTGTTGGATTATTTTGATAGCATTTCAGAGATGAACCAAATTTGCGATGGTTCGCTGCAGATTGTTAACTCTAAGCTTCTTGACCAAGATGACAGGAAAGTAATGGGGGGCAATTCTATTGTTTTAGGTTCTTCTGAACTTAGGTGGCAAATAGTTAAGATTGTAGAATATGGTGCCACGAAAAAAGACGAAGAGGCAGAGATGGATTCAATTTTTTGGGAAATGGAACCGAAAGAAGGATGGAAAAGAGAATATTTCTGGATTGTTATAAGAAACGATTCTTTGAAGAAAGAATCTTTTAGCAGTAGTAATTTGCGTGATTTATATGCTTTTTCTAATTCTGACGAAATTGAGTTTGATATTCATATTATGCCTGGAGAGAAAAACATATCTTCAATTCCTGCAGGGGATGGTGCAATATATTATGGGGCGGCACTGTTGCCTGAAGACAGAACTACCGCAGAAATAATTTATCGGCCTTCTTTTAATCGGGCAGATGCTATTTTCTTATTTGAATAGTCTGAATTAACCTATAATTCATTTTGCCTATTCTTTCGATTTTTTCATTCAGCTCTTTGAAAGAATCCTTGCCCAGATAACCCAAGTCTCTTGCCAGAATAAGAAAGTTCTCAACTTCCTTTGCCGACCCGTTCGCCATGTACAGAAAACGGGCAAATTCTTTCTGGCTATTTTTTCCAGTGCCTTCGGCAATATTTGATGAAATGCTGTATGCCGCTCTCCGCATTTGCTGGGCCATCCCGTATTGTTCAGTTTTTGGGAATTTTTTGGTTGCTTCATAAATGTCCAGAACCAATTCTTTGGATTCTTGCCAAAGTTTAAGTTTTTTGAAATCTTGCATCTTAACACTCCACCAATTCACCGTCAATCCACATTTTATCGCCGATTGCAAAAATAACTCCTCTTGTTTTTGTCCCCCAACAAGCATAGCAAAGCGCATCAACAAAATCATCACTACCGCCTTCAACATGGTGGAGCTTCATTTTTCCTGCAGCGTTTAACTGGAATTTGAACACCCGAAGCTCATACTGCAGTTTGTTATGCATTGGGATGGCCAGATTGCCGTCTTCCATTTGCTTTAATAGGTGATTGTAGGCCTCTGCTTTCGAGTCCAGCGTTGGCTTGAAGAATTCAACGTTCAAACCATCACGTTTCAGGTTTTCACAGGAGTTAATGCTTAATCCAGCATACTCTGAGATAACTTTCTTAAATTTCCAATCTGAATTAATCTGTTTTATTCTTTCCTCCTGTATCTTGAAAGGAATATTGTGCATTTCGATTATTGATTCAACTTTTAACTCTTTTTCTTTATTCTTGGAAATAATTACAACAACAGAGCTGTCTTGTATTCGACCCCAATCAACACCGGCGTAATAGGACTTTCCATCTTCTTTTGGGCAGGTGTTCCGTAAGGTATACTCTCTTGTAACAGATTTTATTGTCTCAAGTTTGAAGAAGCTATCAATTGCCTGGGAGAAGTTAGCTTCAATTTCTGTCTCATAGGCAAGACTGCTCATTGTTTTCTTCTGGTCTTCAAGCCAGTCCTTTGAGATGTACTTATTGATGCCGCTGGGGAGCTTTAATTTGACGTAAATAGGATTATTGTAGGCATCCCACAAAACACCATTGGTTCCCAACGGGGATGACATCATTATCAGCGAACCTCGCTTTATTGCCAGCATTGGCTCAGTGGCCTGGATTGTGTCCTCCGTAATTCCATGAGCGACCTCATTCATGAAAATGTGGGTTACTTCAGTATATCCGCGAATGTATGTTGTGGAAGGTAATGAGTAAACCTCGCTCCCATTGGTGAATTGAATTACTTCCATATTGCTCTTCTGAACGGAATCGAATAATTCATTGGATTTGGCTATGAAATTCATAATTCTGTTGAATAATAAATCAGATTGTCTTTGTGCAGCAGAAACCAGAAGAATTCTTTGGTTGGAATTTACTACTGAAAGCCATAGGGCAAAACAGGCTATGGTAAAGTCTTTTCCAGATTGTCTTCCGAGAACAAATACACATCGCTTATGATTCAGCATTAATTTAACCATTTCAAGCTGGTAATCCTGTAATTCAATTCCCAAGACGTCTTTGCAGAATTTGTCTACACCGGTTGTTCCTTTGAACCAGTTCTTCAGCTGTTCGTCTGTAAAACCGAAATGTGCTTGCTGCGTGCGTACTTCTTCGCCGCGCAACACACGAATTCTTGTGGCTAAATCCTTCTTAGATGCCTTTAATTCCTCTATTTTTCTGTGTTTTTTCCCGCCTACTAATCGCTTGCTTAATTTATACTTGCTCTTAACCCATTTGATTACAGAATAACTGCAGCCGAAATACTCGGCAATTTCCTTTAGAGATTCGCCTTCCTTGAGCAGTTCAACAAACCTATCCTTATTAGCCTGAGTCCACTTCATAACCTCACCGCCTCACCCATAAAACTAACCGAACATAGCGCTGGAAACACTATATCTCCTCTCCGTAAAGGTCCCGGAATTCCTCCGCAGCTTTCTTGAGTTGCCTGCTTAGACGTAGCCTTGTAGCATCCGAAATCCGATTGTTATCAACCGCGCAGAGCAGCGAGGTAATCTTAAGCCGGTGACTGAGCCGGAAGGAAATCGCCTGTTGTTCAGTAGGCATATTCTTGCCTCCAGCTAATTATGTCATGGTTTGTCACCGTGACATCAGTGTATTTATAGAGGTAGAGTAGAATGGGTGTCGTATCTCTATGTTTTATGGAAAATGTCACCCGTGACAAAGTGTGACATGGGATGACCGCAGATGACATTATGCAATCACTCCCCGCTCTATTTTCTCATCTTCATACTTCTTCTTCCAGCGCTGAATCTGCCTTACGCTCTTGTTGAGTTTCTGCGCGTAGTACTTGTTGGTCTTATCAGAATGCTCCTTAAACAGATTAACAAATTCATTATAGCTTCCTGCATGCTCCTCATACAGATATTGTTTAAGCAGTGGTTCGGTCCACAACTCCGCCTGTTGTATTAGCACCTCTGAATCAGTTATTTCCAGTGTTTTTGACTTTGGAACTTCCTTTTCCATTACTTCATGTACTGCAAATCGAAGTATGTCAGAGCTTACTCTTGTTAGGAAGCCTATCTGCAAGTTTTCAAGGTGTTTGTCGCTCAGTTCTTTCGTTAAGTCTGAGTAGGATTCAATATACTGAGTGTAAGCTTGCTTTTTGATTAATACATGCCTAACAGGAAGCCCAAAGTACCTGAGGTCAAACGATTGCTCCCCGCGCAAGGCGTCCATAAGCTCTCCATGTTCCGGGCAGCTGAAGTTAGGCGTGAACCTTGATTTTAAGCCTAATAAACTCTGTGGATTCTCCTCAAACAGAGAGTTCACCTTTGGTTTTGGGTAGAACATTGCATAGGCGATGCATGAGAAGTTAACAGTGCCTTCAATACTTCCCCCGGAAACTGTAAGATTGGTCCATTCGTTCGGAGTTATGGACTCAGGTTCCTTCACAGCAAATCCCAGCTGTCTGTTTATTCTCTGATTCTCCAATACGCCTAATAATGCCTTGAGTCCGAATTCCCCAAGATTGTTGAACTCATCTACAACTAATATTTTTCCACCTATCTCTGCTGGCAATCCAGGCACATAGGTTTTATCCTTGCTTATCGTTCCCAAAATAGCCGGTTTAGTGAGCTCATCCCGGACAACAACGTCATCACCTAGGAGCTCTTCGAGTTTGTGAGTGTAACTGGATTTTATCGTTCCGAAAGGCTTCACGATAAGCAAATGCATCTGCGGCCTCATTGAAAAATAACCGTTTCCTTGCTCTATCTCGAATGAGGTTAGCTTACGAAGTGCAGAAACGGTATTTAGTTGCTTGTTCAGCAGACCTACTGTGTTGTCTTCTATCGAATTCATGTTGTTTCACCGAGTAATTTAATCTATTTTTATCTGATAACGTCAACTGGGCCTCTCATCCTCGTAACTCTCGGTGCACTTTTCGGCACTCTGGTCACAGAGCCAGAAACCCAATCAATTGGTACTAATTTTCTCATTTAATCCCCCAAACGATTCTTTAGAAGCACACGGACAAGGCCGCTAAAGGTATGTCCTCGTGAATCACAATACTCTTTCGCTTTTTGGAGCAAATCCTCGTTTATGGAAATTTGGACATTTTTCATCAAATCACTAATAAGAGTAGAAATAAGGAGTATATAAAAGTATACATTTAAATACACATTTGATGTATATATTATTGATTGGTATGAATGCTTTGAATAGTATTTGGGTAAAGAATATTGTATTCTGTCTATTGGATTCTCCTTTAATTCAGAGCCAGATAGCTAAGAAGACTGGCTATCCCCAACCACCTGTATCAAGGATACTGGAGCAGCTTAAGGATGAAGAAATTCTTGAGCATACTAAGAAGTCAATTGAGAGAAATGAAGGAAAGAAGAAACCCAGGTTTGCTTGGCAAATTAATTTCAACACCTTGCTAAAGTTTGCTCTTCTGCCTAAAGATATGTCATACGAAGCAAAAAAAGCAGCTTTGTTAGGAAATGTAAAAAGCTCAAAAATGACATTCGACAAGCCACATTATTACCAAGAACTCCCCGGGAGATTTGAAGAGTACTTAAAGCAAGTTAAAGAAAATGAAAAAAAGCCAGATAAAGATAAGATGATGAAATTAATTAGAAAGGCAACTTATACTGAAATGACACTTGAAACCATTATTGGTCAGTTTTTGGATTATTATGCTCCAGTTATTTTATCAAAGACACTTGAAAGTTCAAAGATGATGGAATCGGATGAACTAAAACTTGAGTTAAAAGAAGCACTTGAGGCAATGAAACTAAGATTTGTCATGGGTTCTGTAGGAAGCTTAGGACTCAGTTATCCGGTGGAGATTTAATGAGCGATAGCATTTATTTTACAAACAATAAACAAGGAGGTAATAAAAATGAATAAAGAAAATCAAAATTCGGGTTCAGATATCCCGGCTGAAAACCATCAAACCTCTAACCTAACCGGTAAGGAGTTCAAATCCCCCACGGTCCATTAATCAGCCTTCTTTTTATAGCGCTTGTTGAGAAATAAATAGTCCTTTTCAAGGGCATCTGTGTAGGTAAGGTGCGGGCAATTTTTTTCAAGACAAATGTACCGGGGGGCATTTGGGCAGTAATTTGGTTTTCGGGGAGTTCTATAATTTGCATTGTAATGCGGATTTGGGGCCTTTTTGGTTTTGAATTTTTTCAGGTCAACTACTTCATACCAATATTTATCTTTTTTATCACTCCATTTCCTCGCACAGTAAGCTTCAAGAATTATGTGTGTCCAACCCACTGCTTAATCCTCCAATTTATTTCCAGACTTTTTCAAGGTTTTTGAGCCCTTCTTTGAATTCTTCCTCGCTTAGGGGATTTGCTATATTCCTTTCTTTTAGCTCTTCCATCATTTCCCAAATGCCTATTTCTGCATTTTCTGCTGCCTTTCCTATGCTAAGTTTCCCTTCCTGATACTGCTTTATGGCCCTCTCTATCTTGTATTGTTTTGCCCCTATCCCAAATATCCTTTTCAGGGCGGTGGTTTTATCTGTTTTTTCATCTTTAGCAACCTGCTCTATCAGGGCAGTGTCTTTCTTTTCAAATCTGGCGGAAACCATTTCTGTTTTCATTTTTTGCCTCCTTTTATTTTTTCAATTCTATTGAACGCATTGAAAATGAAATCTATTTTATACCTTCCCTCATTCTGGGCAACTTTTAATGCCTCCAGTGCCTCTCCTTTTGAGATTTTTTTCCTCTCAGCAAAACCCACAATAATATCCGGAATTGTTGCCCAGTTTATTCCAAACAATTTTGCCGCGTTTATTGCCTGCCTGTCATCCGCCAGCAAAAGTTTTGCTTTTGTTTGAATGTAAAGATGAATTGCCTGCATTTCACCCTCATCCAGGTTAAGTTCCCTGAGCCATTTTATTGCTTTTTTGTCTTTCATAGGCAATGTTTTCCCGACAACTATCCTGTTTTCATTGATCGCCTCCTCGATTTTTAATGCATCCACTTTGCGTAATTTTTTCCCTTCAATTACTGTTTCTTCAAAAACCTTCTCCGGAATTTCAACTTTAAACTCCTTGCACATTACATTCAGCAATCCTGCCTTGGCCCCAATAATCAGGGAACTGCTGTCAGACACCACAAGCAATTTTGTCATACAATATATTATAACGTAAACAGAATATAAACCTGCTGTTTCCGGGCCTTATCAATCCAGCATCAATCCAGCATCAATCCAGCCCCTTCGCAAAAGCTATAAATACCAGTTTGGACTTATATTTGGTCAATGATTAGAAAATTATTTTTAATTGGTTTATTGTTGGCAGCAGTCCTGATTGGCGGATGTACTGAACCACAAATACCTGCTTGTGAAAACTATTGTGAATCTTTAACGCCTGATATCGATTGCATTGGCAAATGGATGGCAACAGGAGATTATCCTAATTGTGGTTGTGAATTTGAATGTGATTCTGAATCTTCGGAAGAGTGTAAAAAGGAAGGGGAATCAATCCCGGTTATTGCCAACCCCCCTAAATGCTGTGCGGGCTTGGAGCTCATTCCGCCCAAAGAGGCGCAAATCCTTGGCATAAGCGGCTACTGCACGGCAAAATGCGGAAACGGAATTTGCGATGAAATAGAGAGCGAAAATAACTGCCAGCAGGACTGTGCCGGAGGCGGGCCTGTTCCATACGGGGAATGCGGAGACGGCATATGTGAACAGGGGGAAAACACCCCATCATATCCATATTATTGCCCTGAAGATTGCGGAAACGGAATCAGCACATCGCCCTGCGACACCAAGGATTACTGTGAAATTGATAGTGATTGCGAATATGTGTGGTTTACCGGCGGTTGTTTTGATCCGCACAAGGTTGGGGAGTGCATGCAGGAATTAATTGATTCTGGAATGCGCCCTGGGGAAGCAGAGCCAAGGGACGGAGTTACTTGCACTTGTGAAAACAATAAATGCATAACTCATGGCTGAATTATTCGCCCCTTCGCTTCAAATAAATTGTCTCAATTTTTTATAATAGATTTTTAACTCTTTCCCAAGTTAATCGAATTATGCTTTCTGCTTTTTCGGCAGAATAGATATTGCCTTTTGGTGGGGAATTTTGGTCTTTGAGAAGAAATCAGTAAGGGTATTTATAATTATACTTTCAGTCTACTTTTTCTTTGTGGCTATTAAGCTAATGGGGGAAAGCTTCAAGCTTTTTGGGGGAGGCATTGCAGAGGGGCTTATGACCGCAACCTCAAACCCGTTGGTCGGATTGTTGATAGGCCTGCTCGCAACTTCAATTGTCCAGAGCAGCAGTGTAACCACTTCGATTTTGGTGGGGATGGTCGCTTCAGGGGTTATAGGGCTTGAGGCCGCAATACCGATTGTTATGGGGGCAAATATAGGGACAACCATCACAAACATAATTGTTTCCCTCGGCCATATGCGGGCAAGGGACGAATTCAAAAAGGCCCTTGCAGGGGCGACAGTCCATGATTTTTTCAACATTATTGCGGTCGCCATACTCCTCCCCCTCGAAATCCTGTTCCACCCTATTGAAATAACTGCAACAATTCTATCGGATTTATTTGTCGGGGTCGGGGGAATAACTTTTGCCTCACCAATCAACATAATAGTTTCCCCTGTTGTATCGGTATTCATATCCCTCTGCATGGGGAACCCAATAATACTTTTGATAGTTGCTCTCGCACTTTTGTTTCTCACCCTGAAATCATTGGTTACGAATATGAGGATTCTCGCCATTGAGAAGATTGAAAATTTCCTTGATGTTTACCTTTTTAGGACTGCCCTTACCGCATTTCTTGTGGGAATGGTTTTCACAGCAATTGTGCAGAGCAGTTCAATTACAACTTCCCTGGTAATTCCTCTGATCGGGGCCGGTGTCCTCTCAGTGAGGAAAATGTTTCCTTATGCACTGGGCGCGAATTTGGGAACAACAGTTACCGCATTCCTTGCAGCAATGGCGGTTAGCGCACCCATTGCAATTACTCTTGCCCTTTGCCATTTTCTTTTCAATTTATATGGCATAATCATAATTTATCCGTTTAGGGCAATTCCTATAGCAATGGCTGAGAAATTCGGGGAATTTGCGGCAAAAAAGCGGAGATTGGCGATTGCGTATATCGTGCTAAGCTTTTATATAATTCCGATAATATTAATACTTTTAATGGGGTGAAAAAATGCTGAAAGAAATCATTGATGTATGGACAAAAGAAGGCCTTTTGAAACAGAGCAGGGAAATAATCCTGAAAATGTTTGACGAAACAAGGCTAATGTATTCGGAGTCAGCCCTGTCATTCAAGAGGCCGAGAAAGGTAGCGTTTGACATAAACAGCAGGGATAAAACTGTTGATGAGATGCAGATGGATGTCAGGAAAAAGGTTTTGGAACATCTTTCAATTTCCCCTGCGCAGGACATTACAGCATCCCTGATATTCATTTATGTTGTGGACGGCCTGGAGAGGATTGGCGATTACTGCAAGAATGTATATGACCTCACCGACATCTTCCCGAAGAAGATAAGTGAGGGAAAGTATATGGCTGCCCTTAATGAAATTGAGCCAATGATTTCCGCGAATTTTGATTTAACAAAGGAGGCCTTTGAGGAATCGGACACAAAAAAGGCGAGGCAGGTTGATACAAAACACCTCGAGGTCAAGAAAAAGGTTGATTCCCTGATATTGAAAATAATGAAGGATCCCTCACTTAAAGCAAACGAGGCGGTGAGCTATGCCCTGTACGCAAGATTTTTGAGAAGGATCGACAGCCACCTGAAAAACATTTCAACGGCTATGTTCAACCCTATCCAGAAAATCGGCTACAAGCCTGAGAAAGGCAACGGGGGATGAATTCAACCTTCCTTCGGCAATTTTAAATACTAGTTTCGCCTTTCTATTTGAGTGGTAATTGTGGCAAGACGGCTATTTGAAAAACTTGCAAGAATGCGTGCGAAAAAAGGTGCTAAAAGAGTTTCAAAAAAGGATGGTGCTGTGCCATCTATTGAAAAGGCGAGGAAAATTTGGGGAAATACGGGGGAAAGGGGTCCAGCAATTTATATGAAAGATGACCAGGGGGTGTATTTCAGGTTTACCCAAGGTCAGGTAGAAGAAGCTGAGAAATCTGGCTTTCGCGTTGTTGGTGATAAGGAATTTGACGGTGATTTCAAAAAATCTGGCGGCGAACTAATAATGTGGTCCGCAAACAAGCCAAAACGTTAGCGAAAGAAATAACTATTCCCACTCAATTCCTCTGCGAACGCTACGATAGTGAATTAGCGGGGTATAACTACATTTTTTTCAGAATTTGTAGGTACGACACTTTTTCCAATGCTGATGTTCATTTTACTTTAAGGAATTCCTTAACCTGCCTGAAGTATTCCTGCAGGGAAAATTCCACGAAAGCCTTGTACTTGCCTGTTTCCGCACCCCTGATTAAGCCTTTGAAGTATTCTTCCTTTTTTGCTGAAATGTTCAGCAGCGGGAAATTGCTGTCGATAAGTGTTTTGTTCAGTATGAGCCTGCAAATCCTCTTGTTGCCATCAAGGAAAGGATGAATCATGTAGATTTTTGTATGTGCGACAAATGCCTTTTCCAGAGGGTTCAGGTCAGTAAAATGGTACCATTCAACAAATTCCCTGAAAAGCGCGGGAATTTTTTCCGGTGACGGTGGCTTGAAGGCAATTTCAACTCCTGCCGGATTTTTGTGGTCCTGCTTGTATATGTAAACCCGCCGGTTCCTGAGTTTTCCCGGTGTTTTGGTTTCAAATTGCGACATTGCAACTGCATGCAGTTTCAGAAGGTATTTCTCGTCAAGGCTCTTCTTCTTCCTTATGAAATCAACTGCCTGCAGCATATTTTTGCTTATTTTCTCCCTGACATTCAATCCGCCATGCTTCTCCAAAGCGTTTTTGACATCCTGTAAATCAACATCAACATCTTCAGTGGTCAAGGTTGTCAGTGTGAATAATATGGTACTGTCAACATCGTATTTCCTCCTTTTGACAGATGACATCGCGTTATATTTCTTGTAAAATCTGTCCCTGAACAGGGCTGCTTTTATCAAATCGTCTTTAGATATGATCTCGTTGGAATATTCTTTCCCAAATAGATTTTTCACCAACTCCGATTTGAACTCATTTTCAAGCCTCGCCAGTTTCCTTTTCGAGGGCTTTTTTATCCCGACATATTTGCTGAAGCTTTTAGGCTTATCTAATACACGATAACTTAGATGAAGATAATAATATTTCTCGCCTTTTACTTTTTTCTTTCTTAGAGACACACAATAGTTAGGCATACAACTTTATTTAAATCCGTCTGCCTAACCGGTTAGGCATACAAAATATCGCAGAAACGTATGCCTAATGGTGGTGATAAAAATAAGTTATGTATAAGTTATTCCCACTCAATTGTTGCCGGCGGCTTATGTGTTACGTCATAAAACACCGCGCCAATTCCCTCCAATGAAGTAATCCTTTCCACCATTTTTGCAATAACCTCCCTTGGCAGCACCGCAAATCTGGCAGTCATTGCCTCGCGGGAATGGACAGGCCTTAAAACAATTGATTCTCCTTGTCCGTTCACCTCAACAGGAACCAAAACTGTGGGAAACTGCCAGATCTCATCATCCAAACCTGCGGCTCCCAATTCCTCCATTGAAATAGCATCTGCCTCTCGCAATAAATCAAGCCTTTCCTTGCTCAAATACCCCTCAAGCAATTTAACAGATTCAATTTTCTCCGGGGCCAGGGCAAAAACCACACGGTTTATTTCACTCATGCTGTTTGTAAGTTTTGTGGAGCATTCCTCCAGTTCCTTGCAATTCATTTTTCCCTCAAGGGCGAGCACATTCCTGTAACTACGTTCATCGCCCTGCACACCCACTGCCTTTACTGGCAGGGGAACTGCGTTAAAATCAAAATTCCAACTGGAAATTAATTCATTTGCCTTCTCCCCCAATTCCTCTAAATTCCCCTCTTTCCCATCAGAGCAAAGCGCTCTTATGGCTAAACCAGGCCCTGGGAAGGGGTGCCTGTTCACAAGATTTAGCGGCAAGCCCAGTTCCTGGCCCAACTCCCTTACCTCGTCCTTGTACAGCAATTTCAGGGGCTCAATAAGCTTCCCCTTTTCAATAAGCTCCTGAATTGCCTTCACCCTGTTATGGTGGGTTTTAATCAAATCAGCATTTTTAGTTCCTCCGGTTTCAATTGTGTCTGGATAAATAGTTCCCTGCCCCAAAATCCACTCATCAGGATTCAAACCCAGTTCCGTTATCTGCCTATCTGCAATTTCAACAAACAGGGCACCAATAATTTTCCTCTTGTCTTCAGGGTCGGAAACCCCTTTAACCGCGTCCAAAAATTCCTCACCGGCATCAAAGACATGCAATTCCTTCATCCCCAATTTATCCAGTTCCCCCTTAACAGTCCTGCTCTCATCCTTTCTCATAAATCCGTTGTCAACATGCATTGCGTAAATTCTCTCGCCTCCCAGCGCGCGGTGTAGCAAAGAAAGTACAACTGAACTATCAACACCCCCGCTCACAAGGAGGAAAACCTTCTTTTCTCCAACCTCTTCCTTTATCTCCCTAATCTTCTCCTCAAGGTAATTTTTCATGCCCCATTCCTTTTTGCAGCCGCAGATATCGAGGAAGTTCCCAAGGATTTTCATACCTCCCTCAGTATGCGTAACCTCAGGATGGAACTGGAGCGCAAAGATTTTCTTTTCGGGATTTGTGATTGCCGCAAATTCACAATCTTCAGTAGAGGCAAGTTTATCAAATTCGGGAGGAATCTTTTCCACCTTGTCCCCATGGCTCATCCATGCTATGGAATTATTTTTGGTTCCCCTAAACAGATCATTTTTTCCCTTAATTTCGATTTTTGCGGTTCCATACTCCCTGACCTTTCCCCGCTGAACCTCCCCGCCCATCTCCTTTGCTATAATCTGCAAACCATAGCACAGGCCGAGAATTGGCTTCCCTAAATTAAAAATTTCAGGGTTGAATGAGGGCGCATTTTCAGCGTAAACACTCGCCGGGCCGCCGCTCAAAATGATTCCGCAGCAGTTCCCCAATTCCTCTTTTGATGCAGTAGGGGGAAGAATCTCAGAATAAACCCCCAATTGCCTCACCCTCCTTGCAAGGAGATGTGTGTACTGGGAACCAAAATCAAGAACAAGAATTCTTTCGTTGTCCATAAAAAATTACTGAACAGCATGTTTTTAATTGCTTCATATGGCGTCTTCGCACTCTTCCCTAAGTATGGGGTGCAATATTTTCTCGCAGAGGGCCTTATTCAGGAAGTGTGTCGCATACTGGTATCTGCATTGGTTGGCGGAATCATATTTCTCAGTGGGAAAGTTCTTGTCTATGTTATTGCACAAATCAATGTCCTCTATCTCAATCGCAATATTCCCGAAACACCTTATATATGGTTTTCCGGCATGTATTTTTTTGCACAGCTCCAGGTCAAGTTTTGAGATGGCGATAGATGAATAGCAGCCATCAAGCCTATTGTAATCCTTCACCCAATAATCGCTGCAAAGGTTGGGGTTGTTAGTGGCCACAGCAATCTCATTAACACAATCATCTCTCAGACTGAAGTTTTCCAGGATATTATTGCATGTGCCTGAAACTTTTGTCTTAATTGCCATGTCAAAAATGCAGTCATATCTCTGATCCCTATCCGGGAAACTCTGGCAAAGCTCAAGAGAGGAATGGTTTGCATCTGCAAGCTGCTGCAAACAATCAACAGTATGGCTCTCGAAATTCATCTCATTGCAGTAGATGTAGTTCTTGCTCGATTGCGCAACATTGCCTATGCAGGAATCAAACGCATTTACATCCACTATTTTCTGGCATGCCTCGTAATTGGCATTGCCCTCACTGGCCCGTATGAAACAATGGTTGGATAGATTTGCGTCAATTATTTTAGAACAGAGTGCGGCATCCTTTGTTGTATCAAATATTTCCATATTGCACTCATCCCTATAGTATGAGCCCTGCCTGATTTCAGTTGTAATCAAATTGCAGATCAAATCACTTTTCTTTTTCTGCGCAATATCATAAAAACAGTCGTCCTGAATAAGTGTTGAAAGTATCGGGAAACACTCTT
>JBDRHK010000057.1:0-3233 GCA_043816965.1 Candidatus Iainarchaeum sp.
CCGAGCTTCCCTCGGAACAAAGCAGTGCTGAAATTATAATATTGGTATCAAGCACGATTTTAATTTTGCCTGACCTTGTGGACGATTTCATTTATTTCCCCTTCCGAAAGCCTTTTCCTGACCCCTGCCCTGAGTTTCCTGAATTCATCAAGGATTTCCTTCCTCTCGATTTTTTTCAGGACAACCGTGCCCTTGTCCAGCGGAAACACGGCGAAAACAGTATCCCTGCCTGCCTTAATGAACTTCCTCGTTCCCTTGGGGATAATAACCTGCCCTTTTGTGGACATCTTTGTAGTTTCAAGAATGGCTTCCATCAATCCACCATACATATAGCTGCCCTCCCCATATTTAATACTTTCTTACAAGTAAGATTTGGCTCCGAATTCACCAATAAGATAAGATTTAACGCCCTTTTAAATGGTTTTGGAAGTACCTTTCCGGTGCGGAATTATTCAACCTCAACTGCCCGGGTATGCGGGTGGCTAGTAATTATTTCCTCATAACTCGGACTTTAAGTGCAAATGAAACGTTAGTAGCAAATCTTTCGAAAAGCATATTTTTAAATAGATTAAAAGAGACTATTGTTATTATGAAGTCAAAGGGTGTTTTAATGCAAGAAAAAAAGATTTATTCTGAGGCAGATGTGGCTGAATTAAAGCGCATCGGCAGAGAGATAAAGGAATCCAAAAAAAGCGCCGAGTATAGGCATGCGATTGACGATTTCATAAAAGCTACTACTTAATTAGCCCCTTGAATTTTGCCAGTGAAATGAATTCCGGTTTTGGCAGTTGGAATTTGGAGTTTACTTCGGCATATGCTTTTAGTGCGGACGGGGATTTCATGGTTTTCTCATCATTGCTGCACACTATTTTAACGTGGTGGAGTGAGGCAGTGGCCACAATCAGAAAATCGTTTTCAAGGTCTTTGCTTTTTCTCCGGTAAGCTTTCTCATATTCTTGTGCAAGTCCCTTAATCAACTTGTTGACTTCATAATTCCTCTTATCTTTAACAAGAATGTTATAAAAACGAAGTACGTCGCTCCTTAGTTTTCTTGAGCCCTTGTTTCCCTTTAAGGGTATTTTTCTCAACTCATTCCTGACAACTTTAGAACCGCAAACCATTACCTTGGAGGTGGCAATGGACTCCAAAAACTCTTCAGGATTCTCTTCTTTTGCAATAAACCCATAAATGTTGGTATCCAGCATTACACGCAAAGGTTCTTCCATAACATTAATAAGAAAAGAAAAAAAGAAAAAGGCAGAGGGCGGGGTGGTTTATTCGAGGGCAGATGAACGGTATGCGGGTGGCTAATTACAATCCCTTTTTCAGCATTTCTTTAGAAATTTCGCACTGCCTCAATATTGCAAGCAAGGTTCCAGTATCTAGCCGCTTGTGGAGCGGAACAACAGTAACCAGCACCCTGCCAGGCATTCTCTTTTTCAGCCTTACATGGCTGCCTTTCTTCCCAGCAATCTCAAAGCCCTGCCTGGTTAACAACTTTATAATCTTCTTCCCGGAAACAGCAGGAATTTTCATAAGAAACAGCCTATGCGGTAATCGCAATTGAGGAAATTTTCGCCTTCTTCGGAGGCATCTTTAACAGCATTTTCTGGACATCCTCGTCCTCAAGATAGAGCTCAACAGCCTCCTTCAGGTTGTTGAAAGCGCTTTTCTCGGTCCTCCCCTGGCTCACAACATCAAGCTCAGGGCAGAACGCCACAAAAGCGGTTTTTCCCTTTGTTATTACAGCTGAATATTCCCTTTTCATTTCCATTACACCTGACATAATATCCCCTCACTTACTATAAAATAGTATCTTTTCCGGGTTTTTAAATCGTTTTGGAAGTGCGTTTCCGGTGCGAAACTGCTATTGCAGTTTACACAACGACCTATGCTTCGCATAGGTCTAGCTCGCTGCGCTCGCAAATTATTCTCCCGCAGATGAACGGCATGCGGGTACGTGTGCGGAATTATTAAATACTAGTTCTGACTTATTTGTAGATCATGAAAAAGGCATCAATACTGCTCTGCTTTCTCCTTTTGGCCGCCGCAGGCTGCCTGAGCGAGGAAATTCCCCAAACTGGGGAGGACCAAAAACTGGTGCTTTCAGCTAATGAGATGAAATCACTTGGCATGGATTTCAGCGGTGAGGCGCTTGTTGAAAAGACCTCAGACCCCGGGGGAGGCACAACTGTTAGAGTGGAATTTACCGGGGAGGCATCAGGACTCGTTTACCGCATAAGGGAAATTCCCCCCGAGATGGGCCTGGATGAAACAGAGGGCATTGTATGGAATTCCCAGAACATAGCCCTTGATTCAATGCTCGGCTCGGAGAAAATGGGTGACGAAACAAAAAATAACATAATTAACCAGGGCTCCAGGACCAGGATAGTTGAAAACGATTTCCTGAGGCTGTTCCTCTCTGTTTTCACTTCAGAGGATAAAGTTGTCAGCGTTCTCCACTACAAGCCCAAGCCCTTTGAGGAGCAGGAGCATGTTGCTGTTTGCGGGGCAATTATAAGCAAAATTGAGTCCGCATAATTTCACACGGATTATTCCCAAAGCAGCTGCACGGTATGCGGGTGGCGTTGCGGAAATTTTATATACTCCTTATTACTTAATTCTGCAGATGGACTACAAAAAAATCAGCCTGAAAATAATCCCGATTTTTAACCTGATGGTTGCAGTCATTGCCCTGCTTTTTTCCTCTTTCCTTTCGATATCCCTGATCTTTCGCCCGGAATTGCTTCTTGAAATACTTTTTGTCCTTTTACTCTTCGGATACCCGGCCCTTGGAAAATTGGCAATATTCGCAATGAAAAAAACCAACCGGCAAAAATACGCCCCGGCAGCGGAGATTGCGCTTTTCATCCTGAACCTTATTTGGATTGTCCGCTTCATAATTTCCATCTGGGCCTCCATGGCACCAATCTGGTTCCCGGCATAAATTTTCGTATTCATTGGAGCTGGCATTTTACTCCAGAAGCAGCTGCTCAGTATGCGGGCGGGTTGCGCACCGGAAACCTGCCCCCGAAAAGGATTATAACCTGCCTTAACATCACATTAATCAGCGGACAAAACAGGTGACTTCCAATGGCATTACTGACAAAATCCAAGTATATTGCGGGCCTGACCTGCCCAAAGGACCTATGGACATTGTTTAACGACCCTGATAAGCTGCCCAAAATTGATGCAGCGCTGCAAAACAGGTTTGATGAGGGGCATAGGGTGGG
>JBDRHK010000058.1:0-7581 GCA_043816965.1 Candidatus Iainarchaeum sp.
AGCCTTGTGCCAAGTTATGATAAGGCCAAGAGGCTTATTGATTTCCTGGACTCAATGCAGGAGCAGACAAGGCTAAAGGCAAGCGAGATTATGTGCCAAAAGGTTTTTTCCATCCTTCCCGAGAAGACGGTCAGGGAGGCGGTGAAAATGATGAAAAAGAATGCAGTTTCCCAGCTCCCTGTGATAAAGAACGGGATGGCTGTGGGGACGGTTTCTGAAAAGGCCATTCTTGAGGAGCTGCACTCAGAGGAGGAGGCAAGGGATTTGGGGAAATTAAGGGTGGAAGAGATAATGCAGGACGCAATGCCGGTCATCCAGGAAAACGCCCCATTTGACCTTATTTCCTCAATGCTGGAATACTCTCCCGGGGTCCTGGTTGGGAAAAAGGGCAAAATCCAGGGCATTATCACTAAGGCTGATTTGCTGAATGTAATGCTCTCAAAAGGCCCTAAAAGGGCTAAATCGCCGTTTTTTGGGCAAAAACAGAAGCTTTAAATACAACATCAACTGCAATTACTTATACACTATTAATGTGAATGAGTGAACTTAATGATTTCTAGGCGGATATTTTCAATTTTAGTGCTTATACTGCTCTTTGCCAGCGTGAGCGCCGTTGTTTCAGATTTGCCATCTTACATCACTATAAGGAATTCCCCTATGGAAATTTCTTTTACAGTCTCAAACCCCACATCACTCAAGAAGGCACTGGATGTTGAGGTTTTTTCCCCGGTCAGTTATCAGGTAACTGAGAAGGCACAGTGGGTAGATCCAAATTCATCTGAAACCGTGAAAATTAAATTTATCCCGCGCGGGGATTTAATAGGAACCAGGTATGCCGGAAAAATTATCGTCACCCTTGGTTCGGAAAAAACCGAACATGAGGTTTCTTTCTTTTTTACAGGGGAGGATTCCTGCCCCGTTAAGGCGGCAGTTTCAAAAATTGAGTCCGAGGAAGATGGAATCCACTCAATAAAACTTTTTGTTTATTTCAAAAATGACTCTGTTGAGGAGCAGGAAGTCGGGGGAATTTCATTGGAAGGAATTCCCGGCGACTGGAGTTATAGTGGGGAAGAAACACTCATTGTTCCTGCACAGGGAAATGCCGAAACAACCCTTGAGATTTCCCCCGGAAGTTCATTCAACGGAGAGGCAGAATTTGTTTACAGCTGCAGGGGATTTGAAAACAGGGAAAAGGTTAATATTGAGCACGAGGGAAGTGCAGGCATAACCGGCCTGTTTGGCGCGCTTGATTTGGAGCTCTTCTCAGTCTGGCTGCTTGTTGATTTATTCCTTTTCGTTGTAGCGGCAATTTTGCTTATAGCATTCATAGCAAGGTTTATCAAAAGAGTAAAGTGAGGTGTGACAATGATGACAAAACAGTGGATTTTCGCAGTGCTTTTCGCAGTTCTTTTCGCAACAACCGTAAGTGCGGCAATTTCAGTCAGTGCAAACTATGACACGGTCAATATGGAAGCCGCTGACAATATTGGCGTAATGCTTAGGATTGAAAACCTCTCAAGCAAGGACAAGGCCTGTGTTGAACTTACGCCCTATCCAAGTGATGATGAACTGGGTGCAAAAATTGCGGGAAATGAATTCTGCCTGAATCCGAATGAATACACAGAGGTCACACTCTCAATAACCTCAAACGGCCTTATTGAAAACGGAAGCTACTTTGTTGATGTTGAGGCAGACTCCAATAGCATTGTTATAATTAAAAGAATAAATGTAAACATTGAGGAAAACACAGGGATTGAGATTGATGCCCCCTCCAGAGAAGAGATTTGCAAAACAGGCTACACAAAATCAATCTGGGTTACGGTAAGGAATCTTACAAATTCAAGGCAGGACATTACCCTTGCGGGGGAATCAGAATTGTTCTTGCCTTACTTTGAGCCTATGGAAGTGCGGATTGATGCCCATGGGGAGAAAAAGGCTGAATTGAAAATAAACATCAACGATACCACAGAAACTGACTTTTATACCATCCCAATATTCGCAAGGACTGATGAGTTCTATGTTGAGAGGGATGTTGGAATTGATTTAGTTGAGTGTGAGGTAAGGCCATTCGAGATTATTGCAAACACCTCATGCAAGGACTTGAATAAAAGCGAGGATGTCAAGATTTACTTTACCCTCCACAGCCTGATTAATGAGGACCAGGTTATTGACCTTTCACTTGTAAGTGATTTGAAAGTTGACCTAAACCATACAAGCCTTATTCTTGAGGCAAATGACTACAACAGCAGCCATTTTGTTGTTACAGGAAGGGAAAGGGATCTTAACGGCGAGCATAAGATGACACTTTACGCGGCAAGCATGAAAGGCTATGAGGAGAAGGAATTCTGCGTTGAAATTGAAGGTTCACATGGCATTGAGATGTTTGTCAATAACAACAATCTCGAGCAGAGGGCATGCAGCGCAACCGACAAGGAAATATTTGATGTATTGATAAGGAACAAGGGTGACTTTGATGAGGAGATTTTCCTCTCAATAAATAATTCCTATAGCACAATAGGTGTTGATATTTCCGATGAGGAATTTATCCTCGGGGCGCATTCAGAGAAAACAGTCCATGTGACCGTTAATCCGGCATATGACGCCCCTCTCGGCCCAAAGACAATTTACCTAAACCTTAAGACAGGCGAACTAAAGGACTATAAATGGCTGAACACCGACCTGAATCAGGAGGTTGTGGTCAAGGCTTATGATTTTTCCGAAGATGTTGAGGAAGACACCATAAAGATGGAACTTGAGAATGTAGACTATGACATCGATGACGATGAATTAACCTTTGATGACGACAACGGTGAGATAAGGCTTAAGCCAACCAAAAAGTTCAGGCAGGGGCAGATTATCAATGCCAAGCTTGAGTTTGAGGACGAGGAGGAAAACAGGTTCCAGCTTGAGTTTGACTATAATATCACAACCAGGGACATGGAATTTTACAGATTTGGTTTCTGGATTGAGGAATTCGACAGGACAATTGATGGGGACACAATAGAGTTCATTGTGAATGGCAAAACCTATACGCCTGATAGCCCCCAGTTGAGTTTTAACTCAACCGCAAAAAAAATCACTTTCACCCCGACAGCCCCTTTTGAGCTGGGCGAGGAGATGGAATTCAGGGTTGAGCTTGAATCCACATGGGGGGATGATTATTTCTATGAGGGAAAGATAAATGCAGGCGCAGACTTCTTTGTCACAAACAGGCCTGACAAGATTCTGATAAGCCAGCCCCTTTATTTCAATATTGTCGAGCCTGAATATGAGAGGCAGGAAGGGGGGATAGAGGTGCTTAGCTATCCGCAGGAAATTGACCTTAATGCAGGGAGCTCAAAACTCCTGACATTTACTATAAGGAACCCCACAAACACCGCTATGCAGAATATCAGGGTAAAACTCTGGGGCTTGGGCAGCAGGGTTTATTTCCCTGAATCATCCCTCTCTAGCCTTGAGGCAAATGAGACAAGGGAGATTAATGGGCGGATAGAGGCCGATGAAACAGCGCCTGGAAAGACCTATAACCTGACACTTGAAATAACATCAGACAGGTATGTTGTTACAAGGGATGTGCTTTTGAGAGTGACTCCTGCAGGGACGGTTGCAGAGGAAGATGAGTTTTCAGGGATTGTTGGCCTGGCCATTGGGGTCGGACTTGGACTGGCCGGTCTCGGGCTACTTATTTTAATCCTTTTGGTAGTCACATATATTATATTTTTACTACTGAAGAGTGCTAAAAACAACCCGAGGCGTGAAGTTTGGATGAAAAGAAGGTTAAACCGAAGTTAGAAACCAAAATTCTAGCGGGATTTTTCCTGATTCTAATCGCAGTACTTGCCAATGGGCAGGCTATTTCAGGAACTTGTTCCTCAGTTACAAATCAGTGCGATTTGTCAATAAACAACCTTGAGCTTTGCAATGATTCCCCTGTACAGCACACATATAATGTTGCATTTGACGGGGAGGCAAATAACTGGTTTAATGTAATCCCTGATAAGGTTACACTTTCCCCAGGGGAATGCAGGCAGCTGAATGTCTATACAATTGCCGACTGTTATGCAGAACCGGGAAATTATGAGGTTGATTTGGTTGTAAGCAATGGCTCAACCGAAAGAATTACTTGTTTTGTAGAAGTCACGCAGGGGCATGTTGTTGATGTAGAGATAACTCCTGAGGTGCAGGCGGCAACAGAATGTGAACTAAAGGAATATGAGATTACGCTTACAAATAATTCCACAATCGAAAACCAGCAGAGCGAGAATGCCTACCTGAAAATTGCGGGGCTTCCGGCAGGCTGGTATACTTTGGAAGAGGATGCACTAATAGTTGCAAAGGGAACTCCTGAAACTGTGGGGCTTACAGTTCATGCGCCATGCGATGCAGATTTGGGCGAGTATGAATTTGAGGCAATTGCATCATTGGAAAACCCATCTTTTGCAGGTTCTGACACCGCATCATATGTCCTGAGCTCAGGCCAGGAGCCGGTGCTTAATATTGATGCAGAGTATGATGCCTGCCTTGAGGAAACCATCCATAATTCCATTACATTGGCCAATGCAGGGAAGATGGAGGATGAGTTTAAGATTTCGCTGGATGCGCCTTCCTGGATTACCTTGAGCGAAAATGCAGTTGTTCTGGCCCCTGGAAAAAAAATTTCACTTGACCTGGTTTTCGATAAAACTGAGGCCGAGCAGAAAAGATATGACGCAAAAATAACCATTGAATCCACAAAATTCAATTATTCAAATGAATTTGATTTTACCGTTGAATTGCAGGACTGCTACAATATTGTCCTTGAGAAGATTTCAGGGGACGAAATTGTCTGCGCAGAGGAAAGGCCGAAGTATATTTTCAAACTTACAAATGACAGGATACTTCCAATTGATGCAAAATTTTCTGTTGACGGCATTATTGGGGAGCTTTCACTCCAGGAAGCCACAATAGCGCCAAATTCCACATCGCAGATGGAGCTTGTTCTCAATCCTGCTGGCCTGGCAAACGAGGCGCAGATAATTGAGAGGGATGTCTCTGTTGAGATTCTTATGGACTCAAGCGGAAGCATGATTGAGAAGGTTAACGGGAAAAATAAACTGGAGGTTGCGCAGGAGTCAGTCATTTCATTTATCAATTCCATTGGCGAAGTTGATTTGGGCTTCAGGGTTTTCGGCCAGGGGCAGGATTGCGAGGCCTCAGAACTGCTTGTCGGGATGAATGGCCTGAACACCGCAGGAATTACCGACGCACTTGCAGGGATGAAGCCAAGGGGAAAAACTCCAATTGCAGAAAGTTTAATCTCAAGCATTGATGATTTTTCAGGGAAAGAAAATTATGTAATTCTTGTAAGCGACGGGAAGGAAACCTGCGGAGGAGATTTAGATGAGGCCGCGCAAAAGATGAATGATGCCGGAATTGCGGTTTACGCGATTGGTTTTGATATTGATGAAAAGGGAAAGCTTGAACTCCAGGGAATTGCGGAGAAAACAAATGGGCAATATTTCGATGCGACAAATGATGAGGAACTTGCATCTGTGTTCCATGACATTGCGGCCGAGCTGGACATAATCCCCTATCAGACAGGAAGGAAAACATTTTACCTTAATATTTCATCAGATAACTTTTCAATCAGGGAATCTTTCACAATAGATGTTGAGGACTGCTATAATGGTTTGCTGAAAACCTCCTCATTGAACCTTTGCAGGGGAATTACCGCAACAGGTGAAATCCAGATAGAGAATTTGGGGAGCAAGAATCAGGAATTCATGCTTTCATATAATCCTGACTGGGTAAGCGGGCAGGAAAGCGTTGAATTGGGAGGCGGGGAAGGGCAAACACTTGAGATAACTGTTGCCCCTTCAGGGGACGCATCTGAAAGGGAACTAACGGTTAGGGCATCAACCCCTGAAACAAGCCTAGAAAGTGCCTCGCCAATAAACTACCTTGGCCAGGCAAGCTGCTATGGCATTGATTTATTTACCGCTGACAACAAACTCGACGTAAGGGTGTGTGAAGGAAAGAAATTCACCCTTACTGTTGAAAACAGGGGAAAGGTTGAGCAAACAGTTTCACTGAGTTCTGACAAGCGCTATGTCTACCTGGACCCGTCAGAAATTACCCTTGCCGCGGGGGAAAGAAAGGATGTTTACTTCCTCATCTCCCCGCCTTATGACATAAGGGGAAAGGAAACAACTGTGACAATTAATGCAGAAACCGACAGGGGCTTTTCCACAGGAATAGAAATCCTACTTGGTATTTTTGAGGAAGGGGTTCTTGAAACAGGGGCCAATATTGAAATCCAGAACCTGAATATTGAGGAGGCCCTGGAAGGATTGGATTATGACAAGGTTATAGAATTCGGGCTTTTCAATGACTCAAGCAGGCCACTGGTTATTAAGGGCATTAAGGCATTTGACTTCAGGGCTGTTTTCGATTATGATGCTGCAATTGTTGACAGCAAAACTTCATTGCCTATGAAAATGTATCTGGAACTCCCTGAGGATTTGGAAGCAGGGAGCTATCCAGTTGCGATTGAATTCACGACCGATAAGGGGGTTTATGTCAGGGAAGTAATTGTTGATGTTGCCTTTGAGATGGACGTTGACGGCGGGGAGGATACTGGCGGCGACGGGCAGGAAGTTGTTGTCGGAACAGGCCTGTTCAGCCTTAGCTCATTGGTTGATGTTGCAATTATTGTACTGGTGCTTGTTGCAATTGCACTTATTGTTTATTCAGTGGTGAAAACCATGGACAAGCCAAAGCCGGAATCTTTCTCAGATATATCTGCCCCGGCAAAGAAGAAATCCAAGGCTAAAAAGAATAAAAAGCCGGCTAATAAAAAGAAGAAATAACTTATTTCCCCATTGACCTGAAATGCCTGGTCAAATAAGGGCTGTTTATGAGGACTGCTTTTTCCTCATCATCACCCACCGATTCAGGATGGAGAAAGAGCATTATTGAATTATTGTCGAAAACCACAAACCTTTGATTATTATCATTTTCCTCCATTTTTACCTCTAGTCCCTTCCCCTTAAGCTCTGCTAATTTGGCCATGAAAGCATCATTTTTACGCCTAATCCCTTCTTTACTGGAATAAATTAACACGCTTTCACGGCAATTTTCCATCTCCCTGGCTATTTTTGCGTAAATATTTCCCCTTCCCTGCACTAGCCAAACAGCTTCTCCCTCTGAACCTTTCATTTCCTTAAATGCCATTCTTTTCTCTAATAAACCCCTTAATTTGCCCAGTTCTGAGAGTTCAAACTCCAGCTCCTTTTTCATCTTCCTTTCAAGGCCCGCAGCAACCTCGCCAATAGGGAGGACCTCATACTGAATGGGCTTTACCGCCTTTTTGAGGACAAAGCCTTTCTTCTCAAGGCTTAAAAGCACATCATAAACCCTTGCCCGGGGAATTCCTGCCATGCCGCTTATTGCGGAAATCTCCGCAACCCCCAACCTGCTCAAGGTAAGGTATGCCTTTGCCTCATATTCATTCAGGCCGAGCTTTTTTATCTGGTCAAGCAACTCAATCATTTAAACTCCCACAAAGAAAGGGCAAAGAAGTATAAATAATTTCTGGTTGGG
>JBDRHK010000059.1:0-8285 GCA_043816965.1 Candidatus Iainarchaeum sp.
ATTTTCAGACCAAGCATTTCCTCGGCCAGTTTCTTCGGTATGTTAGTGCGGTAATATTTTCCCTGATATACCTGGACAGTGCCGATGGTTTCGAGTTTGGGCAATTAAATCATTCCGGTTTGCTCATTCCATGCTTTTTGAGCCTTGTTCACTTCCTCTCGATATCGGTTGGAACACTCATCCCAACAACTTTTATCAGCATCACACCAGTCTAAACACCGACTCAGCTCATAATTTGCCCAGTCTATTTGTTGGGTGTATAATTTTAGAGCCTGAATGTTATTTCCTGTTTTCCAAATTGATTCATATAATCTGTCTGTGTTTTCATTATCTTGCATATCTGTTGAAGGTTTTATGCCAAAGTAACCTGTTGTACAGCCACTAATAAGAAGCAAACCAATTAAGCCGATACCAATTATTAACCTATTCAAATAACCCACCTCAAGGAAAGTTGTATACAATTTAATTTAAAATAACTTCGGTTTACAAGATTTTAATAGGCTGAAATAGGTTGGGGCAATAAACTTTTTTCTTATGCCCGGTCGGGGCAAATATTTTTATAATGCTATAAGTATTACTATTTAGGTGAGTTAATTGGATTGGAAGATTGTTTTGGAAAAAGATAAAGATGGGTGGTTTACT
This sequence comes from Candidatus Iainarchaeum sp., assembly GCA_043816965.1. Taxonomy (GTDB): domain Archaea; phylum Iainarchaeota; class Iainarchaeia; order Iainarchaeales; family JAFCCJ01; genus JAFCCJ01. The sequence goes on from JBDRHK010000059.1 coordinate 643, forward strand.
GTAACCGTTCCTTCTTTGCCTGGTTGCATCAGCCAGGGAAAAACAAAAAGAGAAGCTTTAGAAAATATTAAAGAAGCCATAGAACTGCATGTAAGCTCTTTGGCAGAAGATGGACTTCCGCTGAAAGGAAAGAAAGATATTGAAACTGTTGCAGTGAGGCTATGAAGCTTCCGATAGTTTCCGGAAAGAAAGTAATAAAACTGCTTTTAAAGAAGGGCTATTGGATTAGAAACCAGAAAGGAAGCCATGTGCACTTGAGACATGTAACAAAAATGTCAATAACTGTTCCAAACCACAAAGTAGTTTCAAAAGGAACACTAAAAGAAATTATAAGAGTAACTGGCCTAAAATCTGAAGATCTAAAATAAGTAAAAATGGCTACCAATGCGAATTTCCAAAAACTCCTACAATCAACCCCAAACTGTGCATTGTTGAGGTGGAGATCCCGCCCGGGGCATAATTCTTTCTGCTTCGGGTTTACGAAAAGAATAAAAAGGAGAAAAAGCTTAGTGGTAAATTATGAACAAGTGGCTGTTACCCGGCATAGTGGTTGCAGTAGTGGTTGTAGCTATTGTGATTATTGCCTCTATAATCTTGTGCCCTGCTGATGTAAAGCTTTGCCCTGATGGCATCTATGTTGCAAGAAGCGGCTCAAACTGCGAGTTTACACAATGCCCAGAACCATTGGTTTGCACTGAGGAGACAAAGCTTTGCCCTGATGGAAACACTGTCGGAAGAAATCCAGATCTTAATTGTGAATTTGACTTATGCCCAACACCTGCTGAGGAAATTAAGATCTGGAAACTCGGTATTGAACCAGACAGTGTTCCTCCACATTATCTTAATCAAGTCACATTCACAGTGCTTGTAACAGGCACCGAAAATTTGGAATCCCTGCGATTAGTTGAATCCGATTCAGAAGGAAACATTTTAAGGGAAATCGGCAAACTAAAGGACGATGGAAATGATCCTGACTCAACAGCGGGAGACTTGATATATTCTAGTTCTTTTGAAATTGCTTCAGCCGAAGAAGGCAAGCAATATTATATAGTACAAACCGAGGTGGATGCCTATCTGGCAGTTTATGTTTCTGAGCCTGTTGCTTTGACAATAACAAGCTTTCCAATTGGTCCAGCGCCCTCGGATGAGAGTTTCCTAGTAATTGACTCTGAGACTGGGCAAAAACTTTACTCAAACGAACTGATTGTCAGCTTTAAGGAAAACGTTTCAGAAGACCGCATTAGGGAAATAGTGTCAGCGGAAAACGCATCTGTTACAGGCACTATCCTAAGTTTAGATGTTTACCAGCTGCAAATTGAAGGCGATGGCACAGCCGAAGGGGTTAAGGCAGCAGTTGAAACATTTGAGTCCTACGAAGAAGTTGAATACGCAGAACCAAACTATGCCGCTGAATTGAATTAATATTGCTTCAAGAAGGAGAAATTAGCAGTATATCCAAAGTGAAAGGTCTGCCGCCCGGTCGGGGCAAATTCCTTTTAATTGGGCTAAAAATAGTTTTTTATACTGGTTTTGACATTATTTTTAGAAGTGAATAAGATGAAATTCAGGGTTATCATTAAAACAGATGAGGACGGGGCGTTTGTTGTTACTGTGCCTGCCTTACCTGGCTGCATTTCCCAGGGAAAAACAAGAAAGAAGGCTCTGGAAAATATCAAAGATGCCATTAATGGTTATTTGGGGAGTTTAGAAAAACATAATGAACCAATTCCACCTGAAATAGATGAAGAAGTGGTTGAAGTTTATGCCTAAACTTCCGGCTGTTTCAGGGAAGAAAATTGTTAAGGCCCTTAGAAAGTTTGGCTATAAACTGGACCATCAAACAGGAGGCCATCTGATCCTAAGGCAAAAGGAATATCCGCACAGGCGGTTAACAGTTCCCAATCACAGCCCAATCGCAAAAGGAACACTTAATGCAATCATAAAGCAATCTGGCTTAACACGGGAAGAATTAATGAGGGCGCTGAAATAGTTTTAAATCGATTGTGGCATTTTACTTATGCCTCTTTTTTTGACAAGAAATAAACCCCTGCAACAAGTAGAAGTAGCCCGATGATTTGCATTGGGAAAACAACCTCCTCTAAAACAAAGAATCCCAGAATTGCCGCGAAGAATGGTGCCGCAAGCTCTAAGGCAGAAACTTGCGCAGCCTTAATTCTCTTCAAGCCCTCATAGTAAAGAATCGTTCCAAAAGCCCCGACAGCCCCAAGCATTAACTGGAAAATGTTAGGGAACACGATGCCCTGTGTGAAAACTAAATATGCTCCAAACGCAAGAGTTGCAATAAAAAACCGGTAAAAAGTGATCACGCCTGCATTCATCTCTCTCAAGTATTTTCTCATCGCAATGGTAGTAGTTGCCCAAACAACAGTGGCAAATAACACGAGTAAATCACCAAGCGTCCCAATCTTGAAACTGATGAGGTTTTCAACAGTCCGAGTCGTAACGAAAAGACCTGCCAATACCATAAACAGTACGCCAAGATAATCAAACTTATTTAGCTTATCTTCCTTCAGGATGAAGAAGCCCATCAGAATAATGAAAACTGGCTGCAAGTGCCCGAGAAGGACGGCATTTACTGAGGGAATGCTCGCCAGGGCAAAAAAATAAATCAGGTCAGCCACTAGTGTCCCAGCAACTGCAACATAAACAATTGCCTTAATCTGTTTTTTGGTCGGCTTAAATTTGCCTTTTGTTGCGATTCCATATAACGCCGCAAGCAGTGCAATAATGGCCACTCTTATTAGCTGTGTTTGCATGAAGTCGGCACTAACATAAGCAAGCTTTGCAAGAATAGGCTCAAGGGCCCACATAAGAGCCGCACCAAGAACCACTAAAACGCCAATTGTTTTTACATTCATGGAAAATTTAATGCAGGATAGTATTTAACGTTTATCTTCAATATTGTCCAAAATCACATATTAGAAACTTCAGTCTGCTTCTTTGATTTCATCTTCCTCCACTGCTGGAGAATCATGTTTTCGATGGGGAGGGAGAAGAACCTGTTTTTCAATCTCCATCTCGCGGTTTTGTGGAAAATTTTCTGGATTAACTGGAATTTTTCAGTGTGCTTGGTTTTCCAATCGACCGCGGCATAAGGAAAAACAAAGTCCATTAACTGCGAGACTGTCCTGTAAAATTCATTCGGCATCCAGGGAAGGTTATTGCAGGAAGTTTCGAATTTTGCCCAGCCTTCCAAAGTTTTGGGGGGAACAAAACCATCTCTTTTAGCAAGCTCGAAAAGCTCATTTCCCGGATAGGGGGTGTAAACGAAAAGGAAAACCTCGTAGTAATCCCTTTCAGGATAGCACTTGTCAATCAGGTCTAGGAGGTATTTTAGCTCAGTTCTCAAATCAGCAAGGATTTCCTCCTTTGTCCTCCTCTTTTCACGAGGGAAGCCAATCATTAAGGAAAAAGTTAGTTTGATGTTGTGTCTTTTTGCAACCTTTACAAGGTTTATTGTGTCATCAACACTCGCATCCTTATGAATTAGGTCAAGGATTTCCTGCATTCCTGATTCCGCACCTATTAGAATATTTCTGCAGCCGCTTTTCTCAATCAGTTTCCACAGTTCTTTATCGAACATCAGCATTTGTTTTGTCCGTCCATTTGCATTGCTCCAAGTGATGTTCAGATTCCTCTCAATAATCATCTTACAAATTCCCCTTATTCTTTCAGGGTCAACAAAGAAATTATTGTCCGGAAATACAAAATGCTCAACCCCGTAATTGTGAACTAAAAATTCCAAATCCTTAACAACGGTTTCAGGTTTCAATCCAGACCATCTTCTTTTGCTGACCATTGGCTCTGCACAAAAGCCGCAGCGAAAGGGGCAGCCCATTGAAGTAACATAGTTGATGGTCCTCTTCCCCTCCTGCAGGTAGACATTCTCCCCGACATTGACCAAATCAAAAGGAATTGGAGGGAAGTTGTTCATGTCCTCAAACATTCTGGATTCATTCATCACAATTTTGCCATTCTTTTCCTTGTAACCAATTCCCTTAATCCCTTTCAAACTCTTTTCAGATGCAAGTGCCTCGCATAACTCAGAGAAGGTCCTTTCCCCCTGACCGATAACAACCATATCACACCACTCACTTGCCAAAGTTTCCTCAGGGAGAATTGAAGGATGGTAGCCTCCCCAAATTATGGGGAGTTTTGGATTTGCCTTTTTCACTCTTTTAATCACGTCAATATTGTTCTCAATTTGGTATCCTGTCATTGAGGAAACTGTAAAACAGAGGGCATCCTTGCATAGGGTGGTGATTTTCTTCTTGTAATCGAATTTATCAGTTGCTTTTACAATATGGATTGAGAATTTGCCCCTGTCCAGCATTGAGGCCGTTTTCATCAGGGCAAGGGGCAGTCCCCCAAAATAAGCGTCTTCTACGGGCATGGGGTGGAACATTACTATCTTCTTTTTTGCCATTAAATTACCTCTGCTATTTATTCAACCAACTAAGGCTTTAATAACTTTTAGATGCAGAAATTAGGTTTAATGGCCAAGATGGATGAAAAGAAATACATGAAGCTTGCCGCAGAAATAAGGAATCTCGTGGCGGATTTGGTTGAAAAGGGCACCCATCAGGACATTGCGAAAATAACGCAATTTATTGCGAAAAAACTTGGGCTGAATGAAAGGCTGGTTAACTACACCCACATAGAGGCAAGGAACAAGCTGAATGAGTTTAAGTTCCGCAAGGTTCCCTACAAGGACAGGGTTCTTTTCATTTCCCATTGTTTGAGGAATTCAACCAAGTGCAAGGCCCCTATCGGAGACGAGGGTTTGGAGTGCAAAAGGTGCGGAAAGTGCCAGATAAAGAAAATTCTGGAACTGGCTGATGAACTGAATTACCGGAAGGCATTTGTTGTTCCCGGCGGGAGCATGGTTTTTAAGATCATGCAGAAATATAAGCCAAAAGCAGTTGTGGGCGTGGCCTGCCATGCAGAACTGAACATGGGCATTGACAAGGCATCTGAGTATGGAATTCCATCACAGGCAGTTATGCTGCTGAGGGAGGGCTGCAAGGACACTGCAGTAAATTTTGATGAGGTTGTTGAGAAAATGCGCCTTCTCGAAGTGAATGGTGTCGAAATTGAAAGCAAAACGCCTGAAAAACTGAACTGATTTATTTAAAGGGCTCAATGCTTTTGAGGAATTCTTTTTGGGAAATTTCCCCCACAATTTTGTTTTTAAGCAAAATCAGGCCTTCCTCAGGGAGGTAATTCCACATTTTAAGGAATCCTTTTTTCTTCACAGATTCGAAATAATCCTTTATTTCATTGTAATGCAGGTCGCCTAAATTCTTCCATCCTTTTTTGGAATTTGCCTGTTTTTTCAGGCCTGGGCAAAAAAGATAAACATTTTCGAAATCCTTCTTCCCATCCAGGGAGATGAATGGGAAAAGCCCGCATTGTTTTGGCTTTTCCCCGTGGATTTTGCATCCATTTTCACCGCTATAGAAAACGCAATCATTACCATTCCTTTTTAGCACAAGGGTCGGGAGAACAAGGAAATGTTGGGGCAGGTATCCTAATTGGTTTTCGATTTTCTTCGAAGCCCATTTAGGCAGAAATTCGTTGAAAATTTCCAAAGAATTTTCCCTATAATCAGTAGGGAATATTTGGAGGAATAAACGCGTGTATTTTTCCACAAATTCCTTTTCCGGAATTTTGAGCATATTTGCCCCTCTGTTCAGCTCTTCTGGGAGTATTGTTACCCAATATCTCCTGCAGCAGGCTCCACACCTCTCACAAGCAAAGTCCCTCGTAATTTCCCCTCAAACCACTTAAGGAGCATTGTTTTTAAATGATTAACAATTGCAATATTTAACGCATATGCCCCTGTAGCTCAGTGGCCAGAGCACTTGACTTGTAATCAAGGGGTCGGGGGTTCAAATCCCCCCGGGGGCTTAAATTTATTAACCTTAACCAACAACTTTAGATGGTGATGAAATGACTGACGAAAAATACATCAATTTCATAGCAAACTACGATGACTGGGTTTCAATCAAGAAACTGAAGATTGAGCCAGAAACCGATGGAAGAATGGTTGCTGAATTCCTCGCAAGTTTAGGGACAAATATTGATGGGAAAATCGAGCAGAATCTGGGGAAGATTGTTGATTTAAGCAGGGTTGATGCTGCGATTGCTGAACTGGAGTTAGGAAAAAAGGATACTGGAAAGGCATTGGAAGAAGTGGCAAGTAGGAAGGTTAATTCAGTCATTAAGGAAATTACCGAACTTCCGGAGCTGCAGAAGAATGAGATTAAGGAAATGCAGCAGTTCTGCAAGGTTTATGCAATGAGGAAGGCACTGAAGCAGTGCGGGTTGCAGGTTGATTATTCAGAGATTGATATTCCAGGGATGAAAAGGCTTAAGAAAAAGAAGGTGTGATTTTGGAGGTTGAACTGCTTCAACTTGTGCAGTCATTTTCTCACCCTCTCCTTGAACAGTTTTTTCTTTTCATTACTTTTTTCGGGAATCCGATAATCTGGATTCTTTTCGCCGCCGCAATCTACTGGAGCGGAAGGGACAAGGAATCCCTTTACCTTACAAATCTGGTTCTTTTCAGCTCGGCAATAGTTGGAATTTTGAAGGGCATTGTTGCAAGCCCACGACCGTCAGCTGAAAAATTCAATGTTATTGCGGAGGATTTCTATTCCCCATACTCCTTCCCGAGCGGCCATTCCTCCCTAATTGCCGCGGTTTACGCATTCTATTCTGAAAAACTGAAACCAAATATGAAAATTATTTTTGTTCTCCTTGTTTTGCTTGTTGCTTACTCAAGGCTTTATCTGGGGGTGCATTTTCCCCTTGACGTAATAGTTGGGCTTATGCTTGGTTACCTGATTGGAAAGGGAAATCTTTGGCTTGTGGCAAAGTTAAAGAAGACGCATTTCAAAATCAGCAAGCTGGGTGATGAGCTTATTGTAATAATACTCATCGCTATTGGGATGGTTGCTGTGCTCTTCTTTTCCAACATTACCTTGCTGGCAGGGCTGTTGGGATACTATGCCGGTTTCTTTTACGCAAAGGAAATCTCCTTGCCTAATCCTGCGCCCTCGAAAAAGGAATTGATTCCAAAAATAATCCTTGGTTTTGCAGGGATTGGGGCATTTGCAGCTGCGATGGAATTCGGGCCTTTTGTGTTTGAGGCCTGGAAGGAATTCATCATATATTTCATTGTTGGCTTCTACATAAGCTTTATCTTCCCACTAGTGTATAATGGGGTAATTAGGAGATCCAAAAAATAAAAGCAGGATTTTTACCTAATGCAATGGCTTTTAAACTTATCAAAATGGAAATACTAATGGAAACTATTCCCGCCTTAGCATAGTAGCCAATGCGTTCGGCTGTAGTTTTTTATTATCCCCTGCGGGGGACGAGTGTCAAGTGCTTTTGTTGGCACTACCGCTCTTAAGCGGTAACCGGAAGATCCCCGGTGCAACTCCGGGAGGCGGGAATCTACTTAATATCCATTAGGCTTCATTGAAAGTCTCACCCTAGCCTGATGTTGTCTGCTATCATGCGCAGCAGTACCTCTTTTCGTTGCTGTATTGTGGTGCGGGAGTATAGGTGTGCTCCGTAGCGTTGTTTGAGTCTGCCTATGGCAGACTCTATGA
>JBDRHK010000060.1:0-2659 GCA_043816965.1 Candidatus Iainarchaeum sp.
GGGAAAAGTCAGCATTCGGGAAGAGGAAAATCACAATCTAGAACCTATTGCGAAATACGAAAGGTGAAGATTGCAATACCGGTTAATAGAAAAAAGTTTACGCTAGTCTAACCAGCCAGTCAGACTATCGCCACAACCAACATGGGCATCAGGGTACTTATTCTTGAAAGCCTGGCAGTCAGCCATAGGAACTGATGTTTGCTGGAGGTATAGCCAGCTCATATTGCCCATATTGTCCAACGCAGAGATATCGCTTAGGTTGTCGTTTGAGGCTAGGTTTAACGTTTCCAAATTGGTCAGGCTTGAAAGGGGGCTTAGGTTAGTTAAATCAACGTACTGCCCCTGCAAATTCAGGCGTTTTAGTTTTGTAAGGCCTGAGAGAGGGGAGAGGTCTGATATTCGGTTAAAGTTGGCAGAAAGGCTCTCCAAATTTGTAAGGCTGGAAAGCGCACTTATATCTGAAACTTGACTCATCACTTCGATTTCAATGGATGTAAGGCATTTTAGGTCAGAAAGTCCGGCCAAAGCTGAATCGCCTTCGCTTTTAATCTTGCCCATAAACTTTTTCTGGCTCGCCTCATCAAGCACAATCCCTTGATATTCGGTTGTTACTGCCTTGTAATTTGCGTTTGAGCATGCCTCAGTTGGAACAAATTCCACTTTACACTCCGTAGCATCGTATGTAGCAATTTTCCATATGCCATCCGTGCCGCACTTAATCAAATCTTTAGTATCACATTTTTCCGCATCTGCCCCAGGTGTGCAGCTGGTCCCCATAAACTGGTGATTTGCATACCTAATGCAGTTCTCCTGCGTCTTAGAGTCTTCCGAAGCAGGCCACCATTTGCCTTTATTGCAGATATGCAATTTGTTGCCCACACACTTATCCCCATGAATGTATTTTATATCAGGCCCAAACTCCAATTCACACCCGTCAGAAATGACGCCTCCACCGCCACTAGGGCAGCCGCTGAGCAAAAGGGCAATAATTAGCAAACTAATTAATAGGAATTTTTTCATTTTAATCTTAAATAGAAAGGCAGAGGTTATATAAAAAGGTTTTGCGGATTCACTGGAAAACCGAATCATCAGCACTTCTTTTGAGGGAGATTGCGGTCTGCTCAAGGCTCATAGGCATCTGCTTACCTTCAATTTCCACAGGTATGTTGTATTCCATGTAAAGCAGGATTCCATCTGATGTGAAGCACATGTCGGTGCTGGCGCCCTGAAGGGAGGGGTCATCTGGCACAAGCCTGAAGCATTTGGTCTCCTCCCCAAGCAAGCTTCTGCCTGCAATAGGGCTAATCCCATAAGCTGAAAGGCTGCCTTCCAACCCCATCACAAAATCAACCTCCTGCTTTTCGCTATCGACGGGAATTTCGCCGCATTCCTCATTGGCGTAATTTATTGCAGGGATTGTGGTTTTATTGCAGTAAGTGCCTTTGCCTCCGATATAATAGTACTTGGCCACAGTCTCCATTCCTTCAACCGAGAATTCATAATCCACCCTTGTCTTGTCCTTGCCCTTGACATACCAGGTCGTGATGTATTCCATACTCCCTGCAACATCCTGATAGGGCATATTGCCATAGGTGATCTCATATTTGACGGTGTATTCTGAGGCATAATTCCCTGATAGGATATCCTCAAGCTCTTCCAAAACCACCTCCGGCACATCATCCGCAGGCTCATCATCGCCGGGTTCATCATCGCCTGGCTCATCATCCCCGGGTTCATCATCCTCAACGCCCCCGATATATTCACATGCCTGCCTTGCCTGGAGATTGGAATCTATTTTCTGGGCAATTGAAAATATCTGGCCTGAAATAATGCGTTCGCCTGTAAGGTAGAGCACATATGTGCCGCTGCTGTCAACGAAGGCATAAATTGATTTCGCCCCGCCCCCCACTGTTGAGCCATATGCTTTCTGGCCGACAACCACTGAAATTGGGGAATCGGCATCTGTTTTGGGCTCATTATCAATCAATGTTGTGTAAATGTCCCATTGGGTCATTGTTTTATTGCCCGCATTGAATTTCATCAAGGGATCATAATCAAAATACTCAATCTTCAGGTATTTCTGCAAAGCAACATTTCCTGAGGTGTACCTGCAGGTTGCATCTGGGAGGGATTCCTCCAGCTTCCAATCGCCATCTATAATTTCAGAAAGCTGGCCTGTATTTATCATATTGTTGCAGCAGCCAATTTCTGCCTTAACAACCTGATTTGGGCAGCCGCTTAGTAAAAGTGCAATAATTATCAAACTAATTAACAGGAATTTTTTCATTTTAACCTGAAATAGAAAGGGGGATGTTGTATAAAAAGGTTTTGTTAATAAGGGCGCTGTAGAAATCCTCCGCATATATAAAGGAAAAAGGAACTTATCCTCCTCCCAATTATCTCAAGATTGTAGGCCAATGCCTTCAGCGTCACCTGCTTGCGCTGCTGGTCTGCCCTGCGGGAGCAGACATAACCTCCCAATGTGCGTTTGATGGCTGAGTTGATGCTCTCTATCAGTGCCCTCTGCCTGTACTTTGCCTCATCAAACCCCCTCTCCTCCATCTTCCTCCTTGAGGGAGCACCAAACTCCTGCATTCTGCTCTGGGGGTAGCGCCTGACTGGTATGTGCACCTCTATTCCCCTCTCCCTGCAAAACCTC
>JBDRHK010000061.1:0-6896 GCA_043816965.1 Candidatus Iainarchaeum sp.
ACATACATTACTTATTTCTGCGCCAAATATTGAAGTCAGGGTGAAGGCCGCATATAGGAAACTTACAATTATCAGGATTCCCAACAGCAGTTTCCTGTTTGTAAGTTCCATATTATCTCTTGCCTATGCAGTTCTTTAAAAGCTTTTTAGTGCGATTTTATCACACAAATCTGGACCTGCCCTTATCAAGCTCGGATTTTTCGATAACTACATTATCCCCCACAACCTTGCTAGGCAAAAAACTTGGCCAGCATCCGCCCGGGTTCCTGTTTTCGGTGCCCAAACCTGAAATCGGATAGCGGTTTCCGCAATTGTTGCAAACCATGTTGTCCCCTTCCTGCCTGTATCCTTTTTTAGAGTCATAACAGACATCGCAGGAATCAAAGGCTGTTTTTATTGAGCCATCGCCTGCCTTTACGGCAAAAAACCTTACTTTTACCCCGCTTGAATCATATTCAAACCATTTTGCCTGGGCACTTATGCTGCTGAGTGGAACATTTATTGTTGAACTGCTTCCCCCCGCTCCAGTGGTTGCTGTAACCTGCCCTGTTGAGCTGTTGGATGCGCAACCTGCAAAAACCACTAAGGCAAATATTGCCAATGCCAATAATATCTTTTTCATTTAGTTTCCTCCTTTCAATGCGTTTTCTATAGCTTCTTCAAATTTACTGTAAGGCTGGGCACCTATCAACTTTGTTCCGTTGATAAAGAATGCAGGAGTTCCTGAAACACCATATGCCTGCCCGTCTGCAACGTCCTTTTGCACCTCGCTAGCATACTTTCCTGAATCAAGGCACTCGTTGAACTGTCCCGTGTCCAAACCTAGTTCCGCTGCCCATTGCTTGTAGGATGAATCGCTTATTGCTTGCTGATTTTCAAATATCTTGTCATGCATCTCCCAAAACTTTCCCTGCTCGTCAGCACACTCAGCTGCCTCTGCCGCGGGCTGGGCCTCCTGATGGAAACTGAGCGGGAAATCCCTATAGACTAATTTAACTTTTCCAGTATCAATATAATTCTTCTCTATCTGGGAAAGGGTCTGCGAATAGAACCTCGCACAGAAAGGGCATTCGAAATCCGAAAATTCAATTATTGTGACAGGGGCATCTTCCGACCCCTTTACAGGGTCATCATCAACACTTACTTCAATTTTTTGCGCAGGCGCAGCTGCCGGAGCCGGCCGGGGATTGCTCCCACCTAAAGGGGCTGTTTCCTCAATGCCAGCACTATCGCCACCGCCAGTTAAAACAACATTTCCTGAAATTGAACTTAATTTATTATCAAAACCAAATATCGAATATGTATTTACGAGAGTGAGTAACAAAGTGGCCCCCACAAGAACCATCAATATTTCTGTTTTTTCCATTTATTGCACCTCCAAATAAAAATCATCCACTGCATCCGCAACTTGGCGTTCCACAACTTCCGCCGCAGGAATTCCCGCATGAGCTTGTTCCTGAAGGCCCCTGTGGGGCAACTTCTTCTATCTCATTTATTTGATCAAAACTTACAACCTCTTCCGAAGAGCCTGTGCCTGCAGCTGCTGGCTCTGCAGTAACTGTCGCAGGATATGGTTCAAAAACCTCAAGGGCCAGTATTTCCTCCTTAGAGGTTTTTTCCGGATCAAAGGCCACATCGAAATTATTTGGGAAATTGTATAATACTCCTGTGACCCCATCTATTGTTTTCAGCTCCCCTGAAATAAGTGGGGCGTGGCCTGGACAGGGAATATCAACCTGTAAGGAAATTATTGAATTTCCTGTGGCAAGATTGTCCTGCCCATTAAGGGCCACTGCCCCTGTTGGGGTGTTCTGAAAAGAACCGGTATCAATGTTTGCCAACATTGGGAATATTAACAGAAACAAAACCAAATTTATTCCCACTGTCGAGCCATACATTGCTGCAAGGTATTTCTTCTTTCTCTGCACACCTTTCCATGAAAGGAGGCCGTTTTTTCTCAGGTAATATGCTGAGGAAAGTGTTGCAAACCCTATAGAAAGCAGTATAAGTATGTGGAAAAACCAGGGATTCATCAAAAGAGGCCTGAATAATTCAATTGCAACAGTTACGCCCAAAACAGAGGCAACTATGAATCCAATGCAGCCAATATGCGGCACAAGGCCATAAAAGAGGCCTTCGAGCATTGTGTTCTTTTTACTCACCACTTTATTGGAACCCTTTATCCCATACCCTAATTCATTCAATTTATTCTCTATTTTATCCATTGATGCCTTTTCTGAATCAAAAGAAACATTTAGTTTCTCATCAACATAGTCGGCTTCTGCCTTTTCAACCCCTCCAATTTCGAGAAGGCCTTCATTTATTATTTTCGCACAGCTATTGCAGTGCATTCCTGTAACATCGAGTGAAATTTTTTTTTCCATATCAAACACCTGTTACAATAAGAGCTGAAACCATAATTATGGATTGCTGAAACCATCGATTTTTGGTGGAAATTAGGAAAATTTCCAGAAAAGGGAGGGAATTATCAGAAATGTTAAAATTAGTGCTTTTTGAAGGATGCTGCACAGTGCTTGCAGCAAAAGGCGAGTTCCTTTCCCTTTACCTTTTCCCTATGCCCGCCCTTAAATACCTCGCAGCCGCAGTGGGCGCATTTTGTGAGGTTGGGTTCAATCGCTAATTCAACTAAATCCCCAAACTTATGCAGCATTCCCTGCACGAATTTCTTTCCTGCAGGGGTGAGGGAGTATGCTACTTTGTCCCTTTCCCCCCTTTTTCCGGAAGTAATTAGTTTGTTCTTCTCGAGTTTTGCGAGGAATGGATAAATCTGACCAGGGCTTACTTTCTTGTTCAGGTTTTCGCCGATTTTCTTGATGATTTCATAGCCATGCTTCGGCCCTTCATAGAGCATTCCCAAAGCATAGAATTTGACCATGTTAGTTACTTTTATTTCAGCCATATTATGAGTGTGGATGAAAAGATTTAAATGATATGTCATTAAATGATATATTTAAATGAAAATAAAGATGAGTTAACTCTGAATTTGCCGCAGTTCTGTTTTTTATTTGGTTTGTTTAAAATGATTCTCATGGCAGGGCGTTTTTGGGAACTGGATTCCGCGCGGGGAATTGCAATAATAATGATGGTTATATTTCATTTCATGTGGGATTTGAGATATTTCAGATTTATTGAGTTCGATATTTATGCTGGTTTCTGGGGCCTGTTCCAGCTGGCAACTGCCGGGCTTTTCCTCCTTCTTGTGGGGACAGTGCTGGCGGTAAATTACAACAGATATCTTGATGATTTTGTGATAAATTTCCTGAGAAGGGCGGCGGTGATTTTTTCCGGCGGATTGTTGCTTACAGTGGTGACATTAATCATTATGCCTGAGATATTTATCTACTTCGGGATTCTGCACCTTATCGGGGTTTCGATCCTACTTTCAATTCCTTTCATCAGGAGAATGAGGCTGAACTTTGTTCTGGGTTTGGTACTGATTATTCTGCCAATGGCAATTAACCTCAAATCACTGGAGATTCCGTTCCTTGGATGGCTTGGGCTTGCGACACCGGCAGCGGCGCTTGACTTTTTCCCGGCGATTCCCTGGTTTGGGGCAATACTTATTGGCATATCTCTTGGTAATTTCTTTTATAAGGGAAATAAACAGAGAATTGAACTAAAGAATCCGGAATCCAAAGTGACTGATTTCCTCCAGTTTTTAGGGAGAAAGTCGCTCCTGATTTATTTCCTGCATCAACTAATTTTATTTCCTTTGGTTTTTGCCGCGGCAACACTCCTTGGCTGAAATTCGCGGGAAGAAAGATTTAAAAAGTGATATATCATATTATGATATATGGCTGAAAAAGTGAGCATTCCTATTAAGGGCATGCACTGCGCAAATTGTGCCCTGGCTATTGAGAAGGCCCTGAAAAAGACCGGGGGAGTTACTTCTGCAAATGTCAACTATGCAAATGAAAAGGCATTTGTTGAATATGATTCAGGGAAGGTTAGTGAGGAAAGGATTGAGAAAGTTATTGAGAAATCAGGTTATGAGGTAATAAAGCAGGTTGAAGGTTCGGCAGATTCTGAAAAGGATGCCCGTGAGGAGGAAATTAAATCCTACAAAAACAAGTTCATTGTTTCCGCGGTTTTGAGTGTGCCCTTGATGTATATGATGATGGCTGCAATGTTTGCCCTTCCTATCCCTGGAATTGTGGTTGAAAATGCGGCTTTGATTCAGTTTATTTTTGCGACAACAGTACTGTTCTTTGGAAGGGGCTTTTTCATAAGGGGGATTAAGGCATTAAAGAATCTGAATCCAAACATGGATTCATTGGTGACAATAGGTGTTGGTTCAGCATATATTTTCAGCCTTGTGGCGACAGCAATGATTCTAACCGGTTCAGAGGTTTTCACGGCCCATGACCTTTACTATGAGGTTGCCGCTTTCCTGATAACATTCATTCTTCTCGGGAAGTATTTTGAGGCTGTTGCAAAGGGGAAAACCTCTGCCGCGATTAAAAAATTGCTGGGTTTGAGGGCGAAGACTGCAATTGTTGAGAGAAATGGGGAGGAAATGGAGATTCCGATTGAGGAAGTGCAGATTGGGGATATTGTTGTTGTAAAGCCAGGGCAGAAGATTCCTGTGGATGGAAAGGTTGTTGAGGGGCATTCCAGTGTTGATGAGTCCATGATTTCAGGGGAAAGCATTCCTGTTGAGAAGAAAGAGGGGGATACTGTTATTGGGGCTACTATTAACAAGACAGGGAGCTTCAAGTTCAGGGCCGAGAAGATTGGCTCTGAGACAATGCTTGCGCAGATAATTAAGATGGTTGAGGATGCCCAGGCAAGCAAGGCACCTGTTCAGGAGCTGGCGGATAAAATTTCAAGTATTTTTGTGCCTGCGGTTATGGCTATTGCAATTATTGCCGCCATAGTTTGGCTGGTTGCTGGGCAATCATTCCTGTTTGCGCTCGGGATTTTTATCACTGTTTTGATTATTGCCTGCCCATGCGCACTTGGACTGGCAACTCCAACCGCAGTAATGGTGGGGACTGGCTTGGGTGCTGAAAATGGAATTCTTATCAAGGGAGCTGCTGCTTTGCAGATGGCAGGGGAAATTGAAACTGTTATTTTTGATAAAACCGGGACCCTTACAAAAGGGGAGCCAGAGGTTACTGATGTTATTGTGAAAAATTCCTTTACTGAAAAGCAGGTTTTGGAATTTGCCGCTGTTATTGAAAAAAATTCTGAGCATCCTTTGGGGGAGGCGATTGTCAACGGTGCGAAAAAGAAGGGGATTAAAGTGGCAAATCCTACTTCATTTAATTCAATTACCGGAAAGGGTGTTGAGGGGAAATTTAAGGGGAAAGATATTTTACTTGGGAACAGGAAATTGATGAAAGAGAGGAATGTTGAGGCTGGTTCAATTGAAAATGAGATGATTGCTCTGGAGAATGGGGGTAAGACTGCAATGATTGTTGCTGTTGGTGGAAAGCTTGCAGGAATTGTTGCTGTTGCCGATACATTGAAGGAGAATTCAAAGGAGGCGATTGAGGCACTGCAGAAAATGGGTAAGGAAACCATTATGATTACCGGCGATAACCAGAGGACTGGGGAGGCAATTGCGAAACAGATTGGAATAGGGAGGGTTCTCGCAGAGGTTTTGCCCGAGGACAAGGCAAAAGAGATTAAGAAACTGCAGAATTCCGGGAAAAAGGTCGCAATGGTCGGGGATGGCATTAATGATGCGCCTGCACTTGCCCAGGCAGATATTGGGATTGCGATTGGTTCAGGGACTGATATTGCAATTGAGACAGGGGATATTGTGCTTATCAGGGATGACCTTAGGGATGTGGTTAATGCAATTGATTTGAGCAAGTATGCAATGAATAAAATTAAGCAGAACTTCTTCTGGGCGTTTATTTACAATGGGATAGGCCTCCCTGTTGCTGCCGGGATTTTGTTCCCATTTTTAGGCGCTGCTGGCTTGCTAAACCCTGTTTTTGCGGGAACTGCAATGGCATTCAGCTCTGTGAGTGTTGTAACTAATTCTTTGCTTATGAAGAGGTATAAGAAGAAATTGGGCTGATTTTTGCGCAAAGCCAATAATTAAATACCAATTAAGCCCTTTATCTTGCAATGAGCCAGGCAATTGAGATTATTCTGCTGGAGATTGGCATTGTCTTATTCTTCAGCATGCTTCTTGGGGCAGCCCTCCGGAAGCTGAAGCTTAGCCCGATAATTGGTTACATATTGGGGGGGATAATTCTCGGGCTTTTGGAGATTGTAAGCAAAGGGCCTGAATCGACTCTGATACTTAAACTCTTTTCCGAACTCGGGGTATTGATGATTCTTTTCTTCATTGGCCTGGAGCTTGAAACCAAAACCCTGAGAAAGGGGGGATTAATTCCATTTATTTTAGGCCCGACAAAAATAATCCTTTGCTTTGCGTTTGGGGCGGTAATCGGGCTATGGCTTGGCTTTTCCCTCATTGAATCCGCCCTTTTCGGGGTGGTGGCATCAATTAGCTCAACTGCGATAATCGGGAAATATTTGCTTGATAATAACCTCACCAAATCATTGGAGACGGGAATTACAATTCCTGCCCTTCTTATTGAGGACTTTTATGCTGTTGTTGTACTTGTAATTCTTGGCACTTTAGTGTCTGATGCCACACATGCTGGTGGGGGAATTGAGAGTGTGCTACTTACGGGGGTTTTCTTTGTAATAGTTGCGATATTTATCCTCAGCGAATTTTCAAGATACCTGATTGAATTGATTGAGAAGTTTGATTACGCAAAGCATATCGCATTCTATTCATTGGGGATTGCGCTTGCGTTTGCCGTTCTTGCCAGCTTTTTTGGTTTGGAACCTGCAATCGGCGCATTTTTGGCCGGTTTCCTGCTTTCTGAACTTAAAGAGGTTAAGAAAAT
>JBDRHK010000062.1:0-14790 GCA_043816965.1 Candidatus Iainarchaeum sp.
GGGAAACTGGAGATTAAGCTGCCGAAGATTGACGCAAAAGAGATTGAGATTGTTAAGCAGATTTTCGGGAAGGCTGTTAAGGATAATGTCAAAGATGTGAAAGAAGTCAAGTTCAGCGAGAAGAAGGGGAAGGAAGCGAAAGCCGATAAAAAAGCGGAAAAGGCTGGAAAGAAAGGAAAGTGAATTTGTGCCAGATGATAAGCCAGTAATGTTAAACGAAAAGGAAGTATCTTTACTTCATGCAACGATAGGTCAGGGCCCAAAAGTAATAGTTGAAGAAAGGATCTCCGAGTTATTTGATTTGTCAGTTAAGATGGCTGGGCAAAAGCGTTTGAGATTTGAATCCCTAATGATTGGAACGATTATGACTCACCCAACTCTCGGAGCCGCCTCAAAAGCCCTTTACTTGGAGAAGGCTGAAAGGAAAATTGCCGATAAACTGGAGATAAGAAAAATTGATGCAAGGGAATTAATCAAAAAGAGACTTTCCCTGGAAGGGGATAATAAACTTTTGAGCATATATAACTCGCCAGAGAAAAGGCGAAGAGACCATTCGAGAAAATTCATAAAAAAAAGAAGGAACGATGAATTCGGAAGGGGAAGTAAAGCAAAAATAAAACGGAAATATTAGCTAAAAAGAAGAAATAAATACTAGTTCTGGGTTATCTTTCTTATGGCTTCGGCAAAGAGGAAACTCGATATTGTTGGCGACCATGCCAGAACAAGGGAACTGAATGCAAAGGAAAAAAGGCTCTTTAAGGGCCGGCCGAGAATGGTTGCCAGGGTTTCCAAAAAGAAATTAATGCCGGTTTACAGTGCCGCAATGACTGTGGCAAACCTGCTTTACCCGAAAAACTTCCCTGAAATGATTGCAAGCAAAAGGGGTAAGAGTGGCATGGCAAGGACAACATATGCAAATAGGGTTTTTATAGGCAGGGAGGACCAAGCAAATATTGAAACATATTACACAACCAAGAATGAGAAATTTAAAGAAAGCATGAAAGAGCTTGATCCTGGCGCGAAAAAATTGTGTGATAAGATTTTCCTTGAAAGTGGCATCCATCTCAACCGCAAAAAAATGAATGTCGGGCGAATTGCGAACAGGGATTTAGTTTCATTTGAGGTTGCATTTGTAAAAATTCCGCGCCTGCGTGATTTTATCAAAAGAATGCCCTTTGGAATAAAAAGGAAACAGGCCACAAGGCTTCTGAAAGTGATAGAAGAATATGCCAATGAAAATCCTGACCTTGTGGATAAATATGGCCAAATAATGACGCATAGCTAAGACATAATCCCAGATAGCCTCTAAAAAATGGCCTCTTCGGGTTTCCGTTTTCCCGCCAAAGTTTCCTTTATAAACCTTTATTATGGGAAATATTACAGGCTTAACCAACTGATTTTATTGGTGTTTTAATGGTAAATGATTTAAAGACAGGCACTACTACTGCAGGATTAAAGACAGCTGATGCCGTTGTTTTGGCGGCGGATATGAGAGCTTCAATGGGGCATATTGCCTATGAGGAAGAGGCTGAAAAGCTGTACAAGATAACGGATTATATGGGTGTTACAAACGCAGGAAATGTCGGGGATTCACTTACAATTATTCGCTTCTTGAGGAGCCAGGCAAAGCTCTATGAGATGGAGAGAAAGGAGCATATGACTGTTAAGGGCGCGGCAACACTTTTGTCAAATATTTTAAACGCAAACAGGCACTATCCTTTCATTGTCCAGCTTATTGTTGGCGGAATGAACAACAAGCCTGAACTTTTTGAGGTTACCCCTTTTGGCGGGGTTCTCGACAGGAAGAGATATGCGGTTTCAGGTTCAGGAACAGAATCGGCATTAACTGTTCTGGATCAGGGTTACAGGTCAGAAATGACTGAAGAGGAAGGAATTGCTTTGGCGATTAATGCAATTGAGGCAGGGAAGAAGAGGGACATTTATTCCGGCGGAAAGTCTGTGTCAGTGATGGTTATTGACAAGAAAGGGGCAAGGATGCTTTCTGAGAAGGAAGTTGATGTTCACCTCAAGAAGAAAGAAAAACTGAAATCTGACGCTAAATAAATCTGAAAAATATTGCCTTTGAAATTTTCTGGTTTCTTTTAGGCTCATAAGAAATCAGGCTAAAATAAAATGGTGTAATCTAATGGAATATGACTATCTAAAGGAAATAAAAGAGACTATAAATTCCAGCCTTCCGGCTGAAACACAAATCACCAATGTTGAGATGTGGGGGCCAGAAGTTGCTATTTACACAAAAAACCCATCTTCATTTTTCGATAACGAAAATTATGTGGCTAAAATTGCCTTTGAGCTGAAGAAGAGGGTTAATATCCGCGCAGATAAGTCATTGCTTATTGAGCATGACCTGGCAAAGGAAAAAATTCTAAAGATAATTCCTGAAGATGCGGGGATTAAGGAAATTTATTTCAACGATGCCTTTTCAGAGGTTGTTATTGAGGCCCTGAAGCCTGGACTGGTTATAGGCAAGGGCGGAGAGACCAGCAAGCAGATATCAAGGGAGACTGGCTGGACCGCAACCAATATCCGCGCACCGACAAGCGATTCCGAAATATTGAAGGGCATAAGGCATCATTTGCATAAATACGCCGGGGAAAGAAAAAAGATTCTCCAGGAAACCGCAAACAAAATCTACGGGGAGAAGATTGATGATAACAGCTGGGTTAGGTTAAGCGCTTTGGGCGGGTTCAGGGAGGTGGGCAGGAGCTGCATGCTTGTTGAGACCAAGTCAACAAAGGTAATGCTTGATTGCGGGGTAAATGTCGCAAACCCTGATGAGAGATTCCCCTATCTTGAATCATTAAGGTTCCCTGTAAATGAGATTGATGCAATCGTCATAAGCCATGCCCATTTGGACCATTCAGGGTTTTTGCCCTATTTGTTCAAGCTTGGTTATAGGGGGCCTGTTTACTGTACCCTGCCCACTAGGGATTTGATGACCCTTCTGCAGTTTGATTATATTGATGTTTTGGTGAAAGAGAGAAAGGAACCCCCTTACAGCGAGAGGGATGTGAAGGAAACTTTGAAACACTGCATCACCAGGGATTACAGGGAAGTTACAGATATTGCGCCTGACATGAGACTAACCCTCCATAACGCAGCACATATCCTTGGCTCATCCTCAATTCATCTGCATATTGGGGAGGGAGCCCATAATCTGGTTTATACCGGGGATTTAAAATTTGGCTTTACCCGTTTGTTCAACAACGCAGATGTAAGGTATCCGCGCCTGGAAACCCTGATAATTGAATCAACCTATGGTGCAAGGGATGATATCCAGCCCCAGAGGCAGGATGCTGAGGACAAGCTTCTAAGGGTTATTAACGAAACAGTCAAGCAGGGGGGCAATGTCCTTATCCCTGTATTTTCTGTTGGAAGGGCGCAGGAAATCCTGCTTGTTATTGAGAATTTTTACAGGAATGGCGTGCTTGATGCAAGAGTTTTTGTTGATGGCATGACTAAAGAAGCATCTGCAATCCACACCGCATATCCTGAGTATCTGAGGAAGGGTGTGCAGAGAAGAATTTTGCAGAATGACTCCCCTTTTACCTCTGATTTGTTCCAGGTTGCAAATGGCAAAGACAGGGATAAAATCGCCGAGGGTGAGGGGTCAATTATAATGGCATCAAGTGGCATGCTGACAGGCGGCCCATCAGTACACTATCTGCATAAGCTTGCCGAGGACCCTAAAAACTGCCTGATATTCGTTGGCTACCAGGGAGAGGGATCAACAGGAAGGAAATTGCAGTCAGGAATCAGTGCACTGCCCATTACTTCAGAAAATGGGAGGGCGAGGGAGCTGAAAATAAACATGAGGGTTGAGACAATTGAGGGCTTTTCAGGGCATTCTGACAGGGCGCAATTGGTCGCATATATCAGGAACCTTAAGCCAAAGCCAAAGAAAGTGCTGGTTAATCACGGGGATAAGTTTAAGACATTGGAGTTTGGCAAGTTCATCTCCAGCAAATTCAAGATAAATACCTCAGTTATGAGGAATTTGGATGCGTTGAGGTTGAGGTAAAATATTATATACTTCAGGCTACTTATTATTCTAATGCGACCAAAGGGAAGGAGATTTGGAAATATACGCCAAATTAAAAAAGATAGATCTGGTGGAACAGGGAGACCCCATGGACTTTCAAAACATTTGAAAGAAAGAGATGAGAAAATCTCGAAAATTCGGGAGAAATTTTCGGAGTGGGAAAAAATTCTTCCTGAGTTAAATGAAGTGAGGTATATAGAAAGGATTGCTGATAAAAAAAGGGCAAATGAATTTACAGCAAAGGAAAAAAAAGATAGCCAGATTTGGGTCAAGAGGATAGTAACTGAAGATATTTTAATGAAGGAATTAAAAGGAAGCCTCAAGCACTTGCTAGATAATTCAAACCGTTTTGAGCTTACGGGAGAAAAATACGTGGCGATACAGGAAATGATTAAGATGCTGAATAACCCTGAAAGGGCCAATACACAAGAGATTCTTCGCAAGATTGATTCTTTGGCTAATTAAAGCACTTAAGTTAGTATAAAAATTTCCTAATTTTATCAACAAATTCTTTCTTTTTCTAAAATATTATTTCTTTTTAACCTAAATCTACATAACTGCCATTTTTCATATTTTCCGGCTGAGATTTTCCGCAGGAAAAAGAGCTAATCTACATAAGTAAAAAAACTTTATAGCCCTCTATTTTAGGAATAAAACCCTGAAATTCGACTATACATAAAATAAAGCCCTGTACGCCCTTCTTTTTCCGAAAAGTATTTATACTACTTAGTGTATTGTATTAGTGTTTCAAGGTGTTGCACTATGGTTGAATATGTATCGGGTAATAGGCTCATCAGACGAAATGAGGAACTAGATCTGGAGCAGAAAGCGACCGATCTATGCGATGTCTTGGACAAGGGCGGGGTGAAGGTGCAGGACTCACAGCCGGCACTTTCGAAAAAAATTTTGAAGAAATAAGAGACAGAAAAGGCGTTAGAACTCTTTTATTCACCCCTTCGAAACCCCCCGCCCTGCTAATTTTTGCCAGGGTTTAGGCAGGTTTAAATACTAGGCTGCGATTTGTTTTATTATGGTGAGACCAAAGAAAAATGCTGATTGTTTTATTATGACAAGACCAAGGAAAAAAGCAGAAGCCAAAGTTGAAAAACCTAGGCCAATTAGGCGCGTAAGAACTGAGAAGGAAGAGACTATCCTAGTTGATAGGCATCTCCCTAAAGGAGATAAGGATGCGCGAGAAGCATTCGGTAAAAGGAAAGGAGTTTGGATTTATCCCAGCAATACTGTCTATAAAAACACTACACTTTTTTTTGTGAGAGGCTCAGGTAAAGTTCCAATGGGGGCAAAAAAAGTTGGTTATGTGGAGGGTGCAGGGCATTATTACAATCCCAATCATAAAGCAGCAGGCAGGGAGAATGCCCCTGTTTTTATCGCCAGGAGGGGCGGTGAAAGGACCGCATCCCAGATAGGGCGGGAATCTGTTGCAAAAAGGAAGGCAGCTGCAAGGAAAGCTGCAAAGAAGAGGAAGAAGAAATAGTTACTGATTCTAATAGTATTAAATATGAGTAAAACATCATATTCTTGTGCCGAAACCTACATACGTGGTTCCTAGGAGAGAGGAACGGAGAAAGACCAAAAAGTTCCAGCCATTAACGTCCTCTGAACAGCCGGGAAAAAATATGTTGCGTGGCTTAACATCAGATATTAATAAATTGAATCCTAAACCCGAAATTTACAAAGATTTTGCTTCTGGGCGTGCCCGCTTTGAGGAAAGACGGGGAAAGGAAAAGAAAAAGCAATCCTGATTCCCCCCATTAAAAAGCATTTCCGCACATAATTCTGGGATGAAATTGGCGATTACAGGCTCCCCTGGGGTGGGGAAAACAAGTGTTGGAAAGGCGCTTGCAAAGCATTACTCCCTTAAATTCTGGAATGAGAAGGATTTTGGTCTGAAGAAGGGGATTGGGAAATGGGATGATGAGGAGAATGAACTGGTTGTTGATGAGAGGGAGCTGGAAAAGGCCTTAAATGAGGAATTTGCCAAGGAAAAGGATATTTTAGTGGAAGGGCACCTTATATGTGAAACCAATCTGAAAGTGGATTATTTGATTCTACTTAGATGCGACCCTGAGCTGCTGGAAATGAGGCTGGAGAAAAGGGGATATAAGGCGGAAAAGGTGCAGGACAATGTTTTCTGCGAAGGGATTGATTACTGCAAAAAGCACGCTGAGAGGAATTATGCTGCAGGGAAAATCATTGAGGTTAATAGTGGGAAAACGCTTAAAGAAACAATGGGCATTATTATTACAGAGTTGGAGAAGAGGCTTGCCAAATGAAAAAGGTCTTATACATAATTTTGTTTTCTATTTTGATTAGCTCTGTTAGTGCTGAAATCCTCAATGAGAAGACTTTTTCAAGTTTAGGTTTTGAATCTTTGGTTACTGAAAGCCAGACCTGCATTGAGTGGCAGTTCAGGGAGAGCCATGATTTGAATTATGCCATTTATCCTGTCCTTTCTGTTCATGCAAAATTCTACCCTATTGTAAGCAATGAGGCCATGGTAAGGGTTCTCCTGAACGGGGAACTTATTGGAGATTATACGGCAAATGAGTTTTTGGGGGAAAGGATGAGAGTGGATTTGCCCTGGGAAAATATAACAGGGATTAATACCATAAAAATATGCCCAAAACCATCAAATGTTACCACTAAGATAGAGATACTAAATGATTCCACATTATCATATCTTCTTAAGCCTGATTTTTCAAAGGATGATTCTTTCCAGGAATCTTTGATTGGGGCTGCCCCTCTGTTGCTGGAGGAGACAACGGTAAGGGTTGTGCTCAGGAATTACGGGAGCAAAGATGCCGAAATAAATCTGCTCTGGAGGAAGGATTCATTGGAGGGGGAAACCCCTGAAATAGCCCTTGTTAAGGGGGATGTGGAACTTGATACTGTAATTCCAAAATGTGCGGAAAGGAATGGGGGAAGCAAGTGCATTGTCCCTGGTGAGGGGCGATTTGATTATGTGATAAAGCCATTGAGGATTGGCGAGATGCGTTTGCTCCCGGCAGTTGCAACATTTTACAATGATTTTAATGAGGAGATTTCGCTTGAGACTAACAGGCCGGAATTTACAGTTAAGGAACCTGAAATAAAAATTGAGGCATTTTTCACCAACAAAAGCGGGGTTTTGAAGGCAGGGGAAGAGACCGAAATCGGGGTATCAATTAAAAATACTGGGAAAAATACTTTGAATAATATCGATATTTATGTTAATGGAGGAAAAATTAATTCAAATAATGTGGAAATTAATAATGCTGAACTCATAATGATATTTGGCGAAAATAAATTTCACATTGATTCAATTGCCCCTGATTCAGTGAAAAGTTTTAGATTTAAGATGACCGGAGAAACACCGGGAATTTATTCCATGGTTTGCAATGTTATTTATGAAGATTACGATTCAGTGGAAACCGATTGTGCGCCCTTCACAATCGAATTCCAGGGGGATGAGATAAACCCTGCGATTATTGGCGGCGGGGCATTGCTAATACTTGCGCTTGTTGTTTTTGTATATATCTGGACAAGGAAGGGTTGAGGATGCCAATAGGGCGGATTTTTAGAACTTATGTAAAAAGTGCATCTGATGCAGTAAATAGAATTAGAAGAAAGAATCTTGGGGCTGCAAGGAAATTCAGTCCCGGGGAAGAGCCAGAAACTGGACAAAAAAAGACTTTCCAGAAAATGCTGGATGAGGAAAGAGCAAAACTTGCTAAGAATATGAAAAAGAAAGGGCCTGATGAGACTGGAAAACATATTGACACTAAAGGTTAACTTCTACATAACTGTCTTCTGTAAACAATCTTTTAGAAAAAGAAATAATCTTTTTACCTCTCCCTTAAAACCTTTTTCAGCCGGTTTTCAGAACCATTTTTCTTTTTGCGGAAAAATTTGAAATATGCCACTGCAGCGATTATCGCCAGCAAGGGGAGCACTGAAAGTGGAATTTCAGGAAATTGGAGGCCTGTTACAGGGGCTGTTGCCATTCCAACCAAACCAATTGATGAAAGGTAGTTTTCCTTTTCCAGCTCATTTCTGGCGTCATCAAACAATTGCTTCATTTCCTCTGTCGCGGTGCTTTCATCAACCTTTTCAACCGCGGAATTAAAGAAAATAACTGCATCCTTTTTTAGTTTGTTGAAATAGGAATCCAGTTCGGAATTAATCGCATTGGATTTTTCAATGGCATCCTCGAATTTGTTTTTGGATTTTCCGAAAACTTCAACAGCAGATGCAAAATCCCCCTTGCCGTAACTTTTTCCGAATTCAGAAATTAATCCTGCTATTTCAGGAGAATCTATTTCCTGCAGCAAAAGTTCAAGTTTGTCAAGCCTTTGTTCTGTGAAAGGGACGATGTAGCCAATGGATTTTAACTCCTCTGCAGGGCTGTTTTTGAGCATTTTCCGAAGTGAGGCAATTGATGCCGGAATTTTCTCGCCAATTAGCTGTTTGAAGGAATTTATTCTGGAATTTATTTCCTCGGCCTCTTTTTTTAGTTCAGTTTCCAGGGATTTGTTCAGGTCATTGCCTTCAGATTCCGCCCCCTCAAAATTAATCTGCCCGATGGTTGAAACAAGGTCTCTTGCCTGCAGCAACTTCCCAAATGCAAGATTCAAATCAAGGCTTTTGCCGCTTTGCGATATCTCGAACAGGTTTTGCGCCTCCTCTAATCTGCTCTCCATTTCATTTGCATCGGCATCATTGCCTATTTCCCTCAGTGAATTGATTTTTTCGGCGAGATTTTCCATTGCATTGCTTACCTCCCCCTGCACTATCTGGAAGGATAATTTCATTTTATCATTCTCATCGGCCTTTGATTCCAGGGAATAGATCTCCTTAAGCAGCTCATCCATTCCCCTCAATGAACTTGCGCTCTTTAAATCAATTGAGCCAGTTAACTCATTGAATTTTTCCTCCAGCATCTTTGCCTCTGCTGAAATTTTACCATCACTGTGCATCTTCAAATTTTGCAGCTCATCCTTCACCCCCTCAATTACTTCCTCCCAGTGTGAGCTGAAGTCATTAACGGAAAAGGACAGGTAGGCCTGGACCTCCTGCTCAGGAAATAACTCAGGGGAAGTGAAGCTCAATTTCCGGTTAGCTAAGGCATCAAAATCTATGTTTTTACCTGCTGAAGTGAATAATTTTATGCTGTAAGCAGCCCCTGAAAGCGGGAAATCAACCATGATTTTTGAATTTTTCAGCACATGGTGTTCAAGCCTGTTGATGAGTGAAAGCGAATAAAAGTAGTTGAAGGAATTGAAATCTGTTTGCTCCATCAAAACCAGGGAGAAGGAGTAATCTATTGGGTTGGCAACCGAATAATAGATTAAAACCTCGTCTTTTTCTAAAACATTCCCCAGTTCGAATAATAATTTGTCATTTTCAGTCCAATGGCTGATTTTTTTTCCGTGGAAATAAACAGCAATTGTCTCCTTTGCAATTCTGGGGAAATTGTTCAGCCCTGTTGACATCTGCAGGGACGGGATTTTTTTCAGGGAGGTTATTTCAATCCTTTTTTCAATTACAGCTCTGGAGAGGTCGGCCTCAATAACCCTTTCTGTTTCTGTTGAAGAGGTGATTTCCCTTCCCCCTATCTCGCGTTCAATATTTCCCCTGAGAAAGGAACAGCTTTCGAGCATATAGTTCGGGTTTTCATAGGGCCTTTCAACGGAAACCAGTGAATCATAAATTGGCCTGAAATCATTTAAGCCAGATTCCTCCTGGGCCAGCATATTTTCCACAGAGGAAAGGCAGGCAGCAATATCTTCATCCAGCGAATTCTCAAATGCCTCCCTGTCCTCAAGGCCGAGTTTGAATCTTCCGAATTCCTCAAGGATTTCCCTGCAGGAGAATAATTTTTCATTGGTCTCCTTTCGGGAATTGTAGGTTTTGAGGCCAAAGGAAATGCTGGCCCTTAAATCACCCAAAAAAGAAAGCTCTTCATCAAGATATGCCGCTGAATCAATCTCCTTGCCGATGAATTCTGTGCGGGAGTCACATAAAAGTTCCAGTCCGGAGACAACCTCTGTTGAAAAAAATCTCGCGCTTTCTTCCGTCTTTTTCAGTTCAAAGTGGATTTCCTTCAGCTCTTTTGTCCTTTCGCCAATCGACAAATCACTTACTTTCCATTCCCCAAAACGATGAAGGAGTTCTGACCTTTCCCTTTGCGCATTCTCAACAAAACTTGAGATTTCATCAATTGAATGGCTTTGGACAGAAATTTCGCTTTCCTGCCCCAAAAGGGAATAAAGCTCGGCTAAAAAATCCTTATCAAAGGAGTTAAGCGCGGATGAATTCAGGGAATTCAGTTCTTTTTCAAGTTCCGGAAATGTTGACTCAACCTCCTGCTGAATTGAGTTATTCCTTTCCTCCATTTCTTTCAAATTCCTGTTGGCTGAATTCATCAGTTCGAAGAATTTTTTCGCCGAGGAATTTTCAGTCCCAACCATTTCATTGAAGGAATTCAGGAGCTCGAAGGAGGGGAAATGCTGCAGGAAGGAAACAGCATGGTCAATGGAAAGGGAATCTGAAAAGAAATTCACTGAGTTGTTGAAGAATTCCTTCATCAGGGGAAAATCCTTAATCTCCTTGGGAATCTGCTCAAAAAGAATTTTATCCACACCAAAAACCATGTCATAAACAGTCACCTCCTCAATAACCCTGTCCTCAAAACCAAGGATTTTTGAGACCTCGGTGAAGAGCTCTGTTGCTTTCAGGTATTTGGCGGCATAGCTGCTCCCCTCAGGGTTGGAGCGGTAAAGGATTTCATTTTCGTTGTTTACGAATTCAGTGTAATCATTGAACAGGGGCTCCTCACGGATTAGGTTGATGTCCTGTTCCTCAAGAATTTGTTTCTCAAGCAGGATTATTGCAAAGGAGGTTTTGCCTGCCCCATCAATTGCCGCAAACGCCTCTGAAAGATTGTGGTTTAGTTCATTGGTCTGCTGGTTTAGGCCGTTGAAATTATCTGGACTGGAGCAGATTGAATTTATTTTTGAAAGGTTCTTCTGCGCGCGGTTAAAATAGAGCCAGCTCCTTGCGACGTGGTTCTTGTAAATATGCATCATCTGCCTTATTTCAAATGAGAGCATTGCATCTTCTGTGCTGAAACTGGATTCAACTTTCGCAAGGCAGGATTCCTGAGTTGTGCAGTCAGGAACTTTGGGCTGCGAGGGGGTTGAAAGGTCAATGCAAAGCAGCCTTTGCTCAATTGATGGTTCCTGGATGCAGCCTGCAAAAATAAGTAAAATTAGCAGAAACAGTGGCAAGATGTGCGATTTCATTCTAAAATTCTGCAAGGAAATCTATTTAATTATTTCGTCAATTGACGTAATATTATAAAGATAAGTTTTATATATTGCCTGCTACACCATATATGGTGTGGTAGGCTATACTGTGGTTTTATGGCCGACCTTTTGAGAAGAAACAAGAAACAGTTGGATAAATATTCGTTTATTGAATACAGAATATATTCTGTACCAGAAAGCGAAGATTTTCCAGATGGGGTTAAGTATTCAATGAATTTTGTTATTAAGGAGGAGTGCGTTCTAAGGTATGATAATGAAAGGGGGAAGGGGCATCATAGGCATCTTGGAGAAGTAGAATCAAAAATTCAATTTAAATCAATAAATATTTTAATTAAGAATTTTTTCGGAGAGGTGGGGAAAATACGAAGAGGATTAAAATGAAACTGAGAGAAATAACCATAAAGATTGAAAGCCTGGATGAAATGGGTAAAGACTTTGTTGAAACATACGAAAAATTGAAGAAAGGGGAGAAAGTTCAAAAGCAGGAAATTCTCTCATTCGAAAATATCGAGACGCTAAGAAAGATTATAACAAACGAGAGAATTCGGCTGCTTAAACTTATCCGCACAAGAAAGCCAAAAACTATTTACGAGCTTGCCAAAATAGCAAAAAGGCCATATTCCAATGTGTTTAAGGACGTGAAAAAACTTGAAAACTTGGGCCTTATTGGATTGGGTGGGGAAAATCACGATCAGGGACCCATAGCAAAGTATGACAGGTTAAAGATTGCGATTCCTGTGTGAGCAGTAAAGGTTTTATCCACTAAAGCCCCATTATATCTGGTTTGAATGGGCATTTTTAGCAATCTTAAGGAATCCCTTCAGGGCGTACAGTTCTCACTGATGCCAAAATCTGTTGAGTCCCTGGATCATCGGAGGGAGACACTTCTTGATGAGATTTACCTCGCAGAAAAGAAGATGCTGAGGAGGGAAATCAGCGAAAAGATGTTTGTTGAATTCCGTGAGGAAAAACTGAAGGATTTGATTGCTGTTGAGGCCGAAATTTCGACCAAAAAAATTGAAAGCGAGATTAACAGGATTGCCGCAGGGGAAATGGACAAATTAAGCCCTGAGAGAAGGCAGGCCATGAAGGAACTTATTAAGAAAAAGGAACTGATTTTGAAGGAGCTGAAGATTGCGAGGAAGAAATATTTCCACCGCGAGTTTGATGCCAGAACATATCAGGAACTCATAAAGGACAAGAACAAGGAACTGATTGAGATTGAGGTTCAGATAAAGCACCTTTACAGGGCGGAAGCAAGGGAGATTATGAAAAAGGCAGAGCAAATCCTTGCAATGAGCGAGGAACAGAGGCTATCATCCCATGCTGAGGAAATTGCTGATGCCCTTTTCCAGCAGATTCCTATTGAGGGGGAATCTGTTTCAAAGGGCCATGCGGAGTATGTTCCACGAAGGAAAAGGAGGAAGCATTAGATGTTTACGGTTGAGGATGCCGGGAAATTAATTGCCTTGGCGAGGAAAAGCATTGAATATTATCTTGCATCAGGCAGATACTTGATGGATGAGCCAAAGGAGAGGAAATTTAAGGAGGAGAGGGGGGCCTTTGTTTCCCTGCACACATATCCCGGGCACCAATTAAGGGGCTGCATTGGTTTTATAGAGCCAATTAAATCAGTCTGGGAGACTGTAATTGAGTGTTCTGTTTCTGCCGCATTTAGGGATCCTCGATTTCCAAAACTTACTGCCAGTGAATGGGGGAGGAATGATATTGTTGTTGAGATTTCTGTTTTAAGTATTCCTGATTTAATTTATGTGACCGATCCTGAGGAATATTTGGGGAAAATACAAATCGGGAGAGATGGGCTGATAATTGAGAGGGGCATCAATAAAGGGATTCTTCTTCCGCAAGTTCCTGTTGAATTTGGCTGGGGGGTTGAGGAATTCCTGAACCAATGCTGCCTCAAAGCTGGCTTGAGGAAAGATGAATGGGAAGAGGACGGAACTGTTGTTTACAAATTCTCGGCGCATGTCTGGAAAGAATCTGCCCCAAAGGGAGAGGTAATTGAGGAAAACCTTAACAGCCCTCATCAGGATTGATTCCGTTTTCTATCAGGCATTGGTAGTAGGAATCTGCCTGGGAATCCAATACTTCATTTGTTTCCAACAATGCATTGTAGTCCTGCACAATTCCACTGTTCATGACAGGGTCAACAAATTGATTTGTTAAAATTCCGCCAATCAGCACTCCCAAGAGGAAAATAAAAATCACGAAAACTTTCCCCATGCTCCAGAACTTTTTACCCCTCTTTTTTGGGCGCTCATAATCATCATCGTCATCAGAGTAGGATGTTTGGGAACCCAAATCAATATCGTCCTCAAAAATCTTCTTTTTTCTGGGCATTTTATCAGCAATAGTATGGGTTTAGTGGTTAATAAGTTTTTCTGATTCGGAAATCAGAAAGTGCAGATTACCATTGCATTGGGCAGTTTGTCCTTAAGCGCCTGGCAGCTTGCGTCAGTTCCGGGATTGTTGCCCATGCTTACTGATTTCAAATTCGGGAGGTCGTAAAGCGGGGTAAAATCGGTTATGTTGTTGCTTCCAATGAAAACCCCTGTCAAACTCTTAATATTGGCCAAAGGGGAAATGTCCGTAATTTCATTTCCAAGTAAGTTAATTTCCTTTAGTTTTGTATGGCCTGAGAGCTTTGAAAATTCGCTAAGGTCATTAAGCTCTGAGAAAACGATTTCAATCTCTTCCAGATTTTTCATATTTGCAAGGAATGCAAGTTCAGGCCCTTGGAGTAAAGCTTTGTGGCTGTTGAATGAGATGCGTTTCATATTGGTTAAAGTTGAAAGCGAATCATAATCCAGGGTGTGGATTGATTTAGGGGAGGAAATCCAGTTGCTGCTTAATACCAGCTGAAAGCGTTCCAGGCAGGTTAAGCCTGAGATTCCTGAAAGCGGATTAGGCTCCTCATCACCCATCTTTTTCTCCAATTTATCCTGGCTTTCTTCAGTCAGCATTATGAATGTTCCCTCGAACATTTCGGTTTTACTTTCTGTGGAATAATTTAAATTGGAGCATAAATTTGCTGTTGGGGGCGCTGTACCTCCGTTTGTTGGGGGAGTAGTGCCTCCATTTGTTGGCGGGGTGGTTCCTCCATTATCAGGAGGAGTTACCGGCGGGCCATTGTCAGGGCAGCCGCTGAGCAAAAGGGAAATAACCACCAAACCAATCAAAAGGAATTTTTTCATTTTAATCCTAAATAGAAAAGGCTAACTTATATAAAAAGCTTTTGGGAAAAGTCAGCATTCGGGAAGAGGAAAATCACAATCTAGAACCTATTGCGAAATACGAAAGGTGAAGATTGCAATACCGGTTAATAGAAAAAAGTTTACGCTAGTCTAACCAGCCAGTCAGACTATCGCCACAACCAAC
>JBDRHK010000063.1:0-16669 GCA_043816965.1 Candidatus Iainarchaeum sp.
AGAAACAAACGCCTTGCGCAAGGCGTTTGTAGAAACGCCTTCAAGAAAATCGTTTCCAGAAGTAATCCAAGACATACTATAATCACCTATTATAGTAGGTCAAACAAGTATAAAAAGTTTCCTAATTAAAGTCCGATACTACTAGTACGATTATATTTGATGCTTTTTCAGGGAAATGATAAATCGTTAAATAATTTTCACAAAAATCCTCATAAATATTTTTCAGTTCTTTCAGGGCAATACTTTTGTTTTCCTTTATAAATCGCTTTGCTAATATTTTTTCTTCCTTAGGAAGAGGTATTGTTGTTGGTTCAAAAAACCTAAACAATTGTGCAAGAGTGGGTTTGTGGAAGAACTCTTGAAATCCAGCATTCTCCAAAAAGATGTTATGGCCCTTAAGATTAATTCTATGTCCGGGCGTAGAGGCGACTGGAACGAGTTCCCATCCATTCGGAGTAATTTCGGATTTATTAATTGCTTGCAATAACCTTTTTTCCCTTTCGGCAATTTCTTTTAGATCACCTACTTTTTTACCTGCAATCAACCTCTTGTGTTGTCCAGTTCCAACTCGAAATCTCCTACCTACCAACTCAACCTCTTTGAAACCTTCCCCTCTTTGAATTGCCTTATCAAAAGCTACAGCTCTTTGGTCAAAATGCCTCAAACGCTTATTTCTGACACTCATAGCAAATAATGTGTGAGGGAAATTTATTATATTTAGTGTCTTTCTCAGTCAACAAACGACTTGTCCAAATCCCCTGAATTGCTGTAGCCCCTCTGCTCCCAATAGCCCCTGTAATTCGGGTCATTGGAAAGTTCGATTTTTGTTATCCATTTGACCCATTTATAGCCCCATTTTTCCTCTGCTACAATTTCAAATGGAAAGCCCCTCTCAGGCGGGAGGGTTACACCATTCATCTTGTGGGCCATTATAATGTCATTGCTGATTATGTAATCAAGTGGCAGGGAGGTTGTGTAGCCGTCGTAGGCATGGAAAATCACTGTGTTTGCTTCGGGTTTTATTCCGGCCCCGTTCAGCAAATCTTTTACGAGAATCCCTTCCCATAAAATTTTCGCATTCCAGCCCTCAACACAATAGAGGGTGACAACTTTTGAATATTTCTGGCGGGAAATGACTTCATTATATGAAAGTGATTTTGGATTTTCCACAAGGCCTGTTATTTCAAGCGAGTAATTTCCTAGATCAATATACTGCGGACCCTTGATTGAGTTCTCCCTGAAATCCCCGATTGATGAGAGGTTTTCCCCCTCATAATTCTTGACCTCAACATCCTGCAGCTGCTTTATCTCCTCGCTGACGCATCCTGAAATAATTATTAGTGCCACAATCAAAAACAAAAAAACAAAAATTTTATTTTTCATTTCATCCCTTTCCTAAGAATTTTTTTATTGCAGAAGCAATCCATCCCCAGTTAAATGAGAGGTGGATTGGGATGAAAATTATCAGCAATATTCCTGTCCAGTCATGGATGAAACTTATCTGGGCAAAGGGAAGCACAATGTCCGTAAGGCCAAGCCATGGCTGGAGGAAAAGGAATTTTATAATTCCTGTTATGAGGATGGAAAGAAACAGTATTCCAAGAATCAGGTTTACAGGATATTTCAGATTCTCTTTTTTCATGGGAACCGATTCAATTAATGATGCAATCCTTTTAGTTATATAGTTGGGCCGAATTCCGCAAAATCAGACAAACTGCTCATAGTTTTCGAAATTGAATTTGTAGAGGAATCTCTTGATTTTTGAATCCTCAAATGAATATTTTGCGATTACATTCTTTTTCTCGCCCGAGAATTTTTCAAATTCCGCTTCCTGTGTCGGGTCAAGAAGATAGAATTTGCCCTTGAATTCTGTAATCACAAATGCATGTGTTGAGCGGTTTTCAAGTTCTGCAATTACTACCTCTGCCTTTTTATCCCCAAGCGCAAAAAGCATTGAGCAGAGGAAAACCGCCTGGTCCTCATCATCGCCAAGTTTGGCGGTTACAAT
The DNA here is from genome assembly GCA_043816965.1 of Candidatus Iainarchaeum sp. GTDB lineage: Archaea > Iainarchaeota > Iainarchaeia > Iainarchaeales > JAFCCJ01 > JAFCCJ01. Next base: position 2,009 of record JBDRHK010000063.1, read on the forward strand.
CTCCTTTGGCGAGAGCCAGAAATTTATTTCCAGGTCGGATTTTACATAATTAATCTCCCTGGAAATGTACTCATGCACTTCTTTGGCTGACTCAAGGTAGTTTTCATCAAATGAATAGTTTTCCGGCCTGAAATCATTAAGGAGTGACTGGACTGTCAAATCCTCGGAATTTACCAGGCCCTTTATCTCACCCACAGTTTTCTTCTCAAAATCATTGATAATGCCGGAGTATTTTCCGAGCAGCAGTTTGTAAAGGGCGAATTTCAGTTCACTTTTCGGGATTTCCTCCTCAAGCTCCTCCTTAAGCGAGGCAAAGCCGGAATTCTCTTTCAGGAGGGTGTTTTCCTTCTTAATCTGCTTATGCTCATCCTGCAATTCCTTCAATTCCTGCTTCATCTCCTCATTTTCCTGCTCCAAATCAAAATATGTTGGGCCCTGGACAGAAGCCAGATGGCTCTTTAATTCCCCAATTTGGGCAATTAGCTCCTGTTTCCTTGAGCCATCCCTCTCCCCTGCAAGTTCCAGTTCCAGTTCCTGCAGGTTTCGGAGAATTGTCTGTTCTGCAGAGGTCTTCTTGAGCTTTTCCTGCGGGAGCTCTGAAACCGCTTCATTCCGGGCCATAATTAGTAATATTAACTGGGAGAAAATGCAGAAAAAGGCTTACTTCTACATAATTTTGGTTTAATATTGCCTTTCGCCCCCAAAATCCATTTCCCCCTTTTTAGGAAAAAATTAATAAGTTAAGAGTACAATCATAATAGGGTTCTAATGTCTGATGAAAAGGGTTTTGAGGAAAAAAAGAAAAGGGCAATTCAGGCGATTATAATTATTGCTTTTGTTTTCATAATAATTGTCGTTATTAGCATAACCCTGGATGAGACGCAGACACAACCTGATTTCAAGAATCCGATTTGCGGGAATGGGTTTGTTGATATCTCCGAGGACTGTGACGATAAGATAGGTGGAGAAGGTTGCCCTCCAAATTACGGTTGCAAATACTGCAAGTGCACTAGATTGGATAAAATTTCTGATGGAATTTCCAATGGAATTGATGATGGAAAAGATGATGGCGTAATTGGCGGAGGAAATGGCAATATTGATGATGAAAATGTTTCTGAAGATGGAAATGCTATGGGTGGTGGAGGCAGGCCGGATGATGGAACAACTGGTGGGGGAGAGGACATTGCCCCTCCACAAGCATGCACGATTTCCTCAGAGCTTGTGGGAACAATATGCGAGGCGGAAAATTGCATTGGGGAGATGATTGGGGAATGCTGTGCCGGTGTTTGTGTTAGCCCAAATGCCGGATTTACCGAATGTTTTAACACATGTGTTCAGCAGGGGCTTTTTTCGCAGGCAGAATGCGAGGTGCTTTGTTCGCCAAGTTAGGAGGGATTTGTATGAAAGCTCAGGCTTCGATGGAATATTTGATCATAATTGCTTTTTTGCTGCTGGCTGTCGGCCTGCTTTTTGTTTTATCATTGATAATGTTCGATGATTCGAGCAGGTTCTCGGCCGCCCAGATAGCGATTTCAAAGCTTAAGAATGCCGCTGACGAAGTTGATGGACTGGGGGAGGGAAACACTAGGATTGTTGAAATTGTGCTTCCTAAAGGGGTTACGGCAGGAAGGGGGCTTGAGAATGTGATTGAATTTACCATCGGCATTTCAGGGACCACAACATCCGCCAAGGAATTCCCAAATGCCAAGGTTACTTATGTCAGCCTCCCCATATCAGAGGGAATCCATTTTATAAGGGTGGAAAGCATTGACGGCAATGTACTGCTTTCAGAGGTCTGATGGCATGGAAAAGGGGCAGGTGGCACAGGAAACAATTGCGGCAGTTGCGATTTTGCTAATTGTGTTTGTTCTGGTAACAAACCAATATGTGGAAAGGTACAATCAGGGGTTGGAATTGGGGGCCTCAAATACGGCAAAGATAGAATGCGAAAAGATTTCAACAATGATTAGCTTTGTAAATATGAGCCCGGGAAATGATTCTGTCAGGCTGGGCAATATCTCAAATGATTTCAACATTTCAGGCAATGTTGTTAAGATTAGGGACAGGTTCTGTGATTTTTTTGGTGATGCACAAGATGCAACGCTTTCGGAGGGAAATGTTTTGATTTATGAGGCAAATGGGGGGGCTGTTGTTGAGAATGTCTGACAGGGGCCAGGGAATAATGCTTGATTTGCTGATAGGGGCAATCATTTTTATGCTTGTCCTTATGTCGATAAATGGGTTTTGGGTAGGGGAACTTAACTCCATAGATGACAATATAGAATCCAATGAGATGAATTTAATTGCTTTCAATGCGATTGAGGGCCTGGTTACTGGGCAAGGCAGCCCTAACGGCTGGGAAACCCTTCCAGAGGCTTCGGTAAATGAGATTGGGCTGATTGAGGGTAACCGCGTGATTGAGGAAAATAAGCTGGTTGCGTTCCAGAATATGAGTTACAATCTGGCAAGGGAAAAGCTGAAGATAAGGCATTATGATTTCTTTTTTGAGTTTGAGGGAATTGACGATGTAAATGCAGGTTTGCCGCCAATGGGGAATGCGGATAAGGTTGTTATCTACAGGAAGGCAAGTTACAAGGGGGTGGGTGCTGATGTTAAATTCACGCTCTACAATCTCAGGTAACAAGCCGTTTAGCGAGGGCGTAAGGCCGAGCAGGGTGTCCTCCGCGAGGACGCCATCGTGTAAACGCAGACAGGCGTTTAGCGAGGGCAAAGCCCGAGCAATATCCCTGCGCGTACCCAACAGGGTGCGGAGCAGGGATGGTCCCGTAAACTCGGATAGGGGTTTCGTATTTTCAATGGATGCCGCAATGGCGGTTATTCTCCTGATTGTGCTGATGGCGACGGTTGCAAACAGACCTGATTTGGGTGAAAGCGCCTTTCCGCGGGCGCAGCTAAACCAATTGGTTGATGATTCCATTGCCTCAATGGAAAGCACTGGTTTTATGCTGGAACTCCTCGATACAAACACAATAGATGATGCCGCGCTGGAAATTGAGGGCAGGCTTTCATCAGACCTTCCCCAAACTATTGACCTTAATGTCCAGATAACTCAATACACCCTGAACCTTTCCACCTGCAGGGCATCACAAACATTTGAGGATTGTTTTTTGGGAAGCGGGCTTGTGATTAGCAGCAGCGGCTCGGCAATTCCGGACAACAGGGCCATCCTGCATGGGCGGAGGATTTTTGCAAAAAGGCAGCAGAATGCGGACTGCAATTTAAATTATGGGGCAGGCTTGATCGGGAAAGAATTCGATGAAATTTTGGGGGCAATAATGTTCTCTGATTACTATGGCCCTCTTTATTTACAGGCGGGGGGTGATTTGAATGTGACCTTTGATGTAAATGTCAGCCCCTCAACAGAACTAAGCTGTGATGAAAATGTTACCGTTACTTTAGGCATAACTGTCCCTGAGGGGGCAAGAAAACCTGTGGATGTTGTTGAGGTTATGGATGTCAGCGGGAGCATGGGTGAGTGCGCTATTGCCGATGGAAATGTTATCGCGGAAAGCCAGAGCTCTTTGGGCGGGGGAACATCTTTTTGGAGTTGGTGGGTGTGGAATTACATATACCAGAATTGGGTGAACATTGACAGTTTTACAATAAATGATAACGATGCTTTTGATGTATTCCTCGAATGGGAAACCGCATGCGGAGGAAATTGGGCAGGCTTCAGAAATTGCATTAAAATGTATATTGAGGCACCGGATGGAACCCTTTATGGCTACTATGGGGGAACTCCTGGGGGCGGGGGTTGTTATATTGCGCCAAGCTCAAGCACTGCTTCGAATAATATTTATTTGGCGGTTCCAGGCTCCTCTTCACAAAATGGTGTCTGGCAGGTGTGGGCATGGAATGATAATCCTGCGATAGATGTAAATCTTACTGTAAAGGAAATAGGGGTGCCAATTACAAAGATTGAGGCAATGCAGGCAGTGGGTAAAGAATTCATAGATAATGCCCTGTGGACCAGCAACGATTACACTGGATTGGTTTCATTTAATAATGTTGCAACACTGAGGCATCAATTAAGCACTGACAGGGAATCTGTAAAGGCACAAATTGACCTTCTAAATGACGGCGGTTCTACAGCAATAGGTGAGGGGATTTACACTGCGACAGGGGAACTTAGCACATCCCCAAGGGCGAGAAGTGAAAGCCTTGATTTTCAGGTCCTCCTTTCTGACGGGCAGAGCAATTCAGGGAGAAGTTCTGCAGGTGCAGCCCAGGATGCTGCAGACAATAATATTATAATTTTTACAATAGGGTTTGGGACAACAATAAATGAGGCAGAGCTGACAACTATCGCAAATTTAACCGGGGGGCAGTATTACTATGCGGCAGACCAAAATGCATTGCAGGACGCATATGATTTAATTGCGCAGACTATTCAGGCTGCAGCAGCTGACGCAAATGTAGTTGTCCCTGTGATTACTGATGTTAACATCATGGAATCCGGAGGCGGGGTTATTGTCGGGCAATCCATAATTTTTGATGTGAATAATGTTGGCGGTGGCCAGAGATGGGAGTCCAGCTATATACTTAATTTCCCCTGTTCAAATGCAAACACCTGTGGAAGTGACGCCATAAGCTTCCCTGGGGAGGGCGCCTATTTCGAGTATGTAGATGATGAGGGCTATCACCAGATAGATTTCAATGTGCAGACGATAATTCCATTCCTCACAAGGGATTTGACCGTGGATATTTTCGCCGGGGAGATTACAGGGCCTGATGACATTTACCTTGATGTCAATGTCGCAAACATTGCGGATTTGGATACCCCCTCAACAACCCTTAATTTCTATGCGGATTTTGTCGGGGGAACGCTCCTTGCAAGCAGGGCTGTTAATGCCATGTGCGGGGGGGAATCTGCAGGATGTGTAAATTCTGAACAGATATTCAGTGCGGTAAATATTACGCAGGAAGGGGTGATAGTTGCCGTGATAAATGAGGATGGCTCCATAAGCGAGTGCCCGGGAAACAATGAGGATATTGTAAACTGTTACGCAGGCTCTGTCCCGCAGTTCTATGTGATTGACTACTATGTATGGAGGAGGTAAAATGAACCAGAAAGGAATATTTTTCACAATTATGGCTTTTCTCCTGGCATTTAACGTTATTCTGCTTATAGGTGTTGCAACAGAAAATAACCGTGACAACCAGGAGGTATTTACTTTAATTAGTTCCTTTATTTCAGTCAACAACAAGTCCAATAACATTTACAGGGATGCGATTCTTTACGACCAAACAGGCCCTGCTGCGGCAATTGAACAGAGGATTCTTCCCTTCAGCATGGCACTTGATGAGAACAGGGTTAATATCACGGCAAATCTTCCTGTGGAAAGCTCGAAGATGAATTCCTACATCGACAGCCTTAATGCAATGAAAATATTCCTTGAGGATTCCAACTACGGCAATGCATATGACGGCATTGAGGTAAGCATAGACACCATACAGGATTCGAGATGGGGGGGAACCGCTGATTCTATCTCGTTTATCGCATATCCTTTTTGCCTCGAATACAGGATTTCCGGGCTTAACCAAATAGGGTATGGGCCTGGCAATTGCACAGATATTTTTGATGTATCAAATATCAGGAGATTTGACCTGAATATTATGGTTACCAACAGCAACGAGGACCTTAATTATGTGAGCTGCACTTTTGGTGGGGTGGCTGGATGCCCGCAAAATTCCTTTGACCCAATGGACCCACTGCCTTTCTTTGAGCTGGAAATTGATGACACTGACTGCGGGAGTTGCGCATTTGGTGCAGCTGACTTATTGGTGAGCACCCATTTTGACCCTGCCGAAAGCAATGACCTCTCTATATGGTGCAGCCCTGGGACAGATTGCCCTTACTCTGAAACAATTTCTGTTTCAATCGGGAATGGATTTTCTGTGGCAAGGGATGGCGGCATTCCGGTTTCAACTGAAATGGCGGTTGATTTCAAGTCAGGGATTAGAGGCATTGAGGCAAATGATTTCAACTACACTCTTACAAAACCCTCTGCCCAGATAACAAAAAGATATAGGTGATTATGTGGACCCGGAACTTGTGAGTAAGGCTGTTTTTTTGCTTGGCATACTTATTGTCGGGTTTGTGCTTCTTGCAGTAATTCCTATCCCCGGATTTCCAACTGATGGGAAACTGGAATTTACTTCCCTTAATCTTGAGAAGGAAGATGTTGCCCTTGGTGAGAAAGTTGCGATTGATATTGCCGCAAGCGGCGGAAACGGGGTTAAGGAGATTACTGTTGAGGGCGGGGGAATAATGGAAAGGATTGATTGCGGAATGGGCGCGGAATGCAGCAAAAAAATTGAGCTGATTTTCAGGCAGGTTGGAAACTATTCATTAAAGGTTAAGGCTGTTGATTCCGGGGGAACTTCCATTGTTGAAACAGTACATGTGCGGGTTTCCGGCAGCGGAAAAAAATGTTCAGACCAGACCCTTTTCGGCCAATGTTCTGCGCAAAGGCCTTTAATCTGCATAAATGGGGAGCTCCTTTCTGACTGCGAAAGTTGCGGCTGTCCTCTAGAGGGGATTTGTGAAGGGGGGGTATGCAAATCTGTTGCTGTTGATGCGAAAATTGCGAGATTTGATTCATTGAAAAAAAGGGTTCTTGATGATGAGGAAATTGGGTTTGTTCTCCAGGTAAAGCCTGCAGGGAATTTGGAGATTCAGCAGGGGGCGCCATACAAACTCAGGGTTGAATTAGAGGGGGCCGATAGAAATTTTATGCTGGAGTATGATATTGTTCTTGAGCAATCCCTCTCCTGCTGCAGGGGGGAATATGCGGTGCAGGGAATTATTCCATCCGGAGAGCTTTCTGTTGGGGATTATTCTGCAACTGCAGTTTTGCTGGACCCGAGGGAAAGGGATGGGAATAAGGCTGTGTTTGACAGCAGGGTTGTGGGGGAATTTGTTTCTGTTTTTGAGAGGGATGATGTGCCGCCATCAAAACCACAGGCTTTAAATTTTACAAAAACTGAAGATGGAATTAGGCTTAGCTGGTCTGCCAACAGCGAAGCAGATCTTGCAGGCTACAACATCTATAAATCGACAGATGTCGGGGAGTTATATATTCTTTATTCGCTTTCCGAAACTGTCAGCTCCGAGGAAACCTCCCTGGATTTAACAATTTCAGGGAAGGGAAGATTTCACTTCACAATAACTGCATTTGACCTTTCAGGGAATGAATCGGAATACGGCCCAGGCCTTTTGGTTGAGTTGGATGGGGTTTAAATATGAGTAATTACATAAATTTAGTGAGTTTTGGTTGTGAGAAAAATGGCTAAAAAAAAGGGATTGTTTTCGGATTTTTTCAAAAATCTGGGCAACATATTCAAAAGGAAGAAAAAGGCCCCTGACAGGAGAGCGCCAGCAAAGAAGAAACTTTCCAGCAAGAGTAAAAAGATTATTGAGGAAACAAGGAAAAAACTCGAAAAACTGGAACAGGAGTCCAGAATTAAGGAATCTGCGGCATCTCAGGTAAAAAATATGCCCCTGGAAAAGCCGCCTGTGCCAACCAAAGAGGAATTTTTGGGGCCATTGTATTCTAAAAAGGGGGCAGAGGTTGCTGGAAAAAAGGAAATACCAACCAAAGAGGAATTCTTAGGGCCATTGTATTCGAGCCAGGAGAAACCGGTGGAAAAAGTTTTTGGGGAGGATTCACCAAGAACAAAAAGCAAATTTGAGAGAAGTTTTGATGTTGAAAAAATTCCGGTAAAAAAAGAGGACGTAAAGGAAAGACCAAAGGAAAAGATTAAAACAGGGGTGGAGATTTTTGCCGCAAAAAAGATATCCCCAAAAAAGAATGTTGTGGTGAAGAAAGCCGAGATTAAGAAGCCAAAAGTTAAGCCCAAGTCAGGGGTAAAAATTCCCAAAAAAGTTATCCCCGAAAAAATTCCTGCGAAAGTTATTCTTGAAAAAAAGCCTGAGCCAAAACCAATTATGGCTGAGAAGCCGGTGGAAGAAAAACCTAAATCTGAAAAGATGCCTGTTGAAAAACTTGTGGTGGAAAGAGCTGCCCCTGTTGCCAAGCCAGCGCCGACAAGGCCAGCGCCGATGAGATCAGCACCTATGCCTGAGAGGCCAATGGCGGCAAGTGTTGTTTCCACGATACAAAACTTTGATGAGCAGATATCGATTACGAAGGAACTCATAAAGAGCCTTAACATGGACTTTTTCAAGCGAAGGATTACTGAGGAGGAGTACAGGAGAAAAACTTTGGAATACAGGGAAAAGATGAAGCTCCTGGAGATAAGGAGGAGGAATGTCCTGAAGGCGCAATCAGACGGGGCTGCTGTTGCCCAGGCTTTCAGGCCTGTGACTGCTGCCGAAACAAGGAATGCAGTAAGCCAGACAAAAGTGCACCAAATCCTAAAGGCAAAGGCAAGGGGGAAGATTGATGACCATAGGCTAAATGAGCTGGAAAATAAGTTGACTGAACTCGCAAAGAGATACAATCTCTCTGAAAAGGAGCTTGAGCAGGATGTTCTGGATATTGATACCAGCAAAACAATTGAGAGCTTCAACAAGCTTGTTTCATTGATTGATTTGGAAAGGGAGGCCAACAGGAGGCTGGACCAGGTCAGGATTGTCGGTGTGCCCAAGGCATTTAAGGAATCCGCAAAGGAGGTCGAGGCGATTAAGGGAATAGCAACAGAAATAAAGAAGCACAGGATTGTTACGGATTTTGATAAGATTGTTGCCATTGTTGGCCAGCAGGGGAAGCTGAAACTGAGCGAGCTTTCAGCACAGCTCAAAATAGACAAAAGGACCTGTTCAGGGCTGCTCCCTGACCTTGAGAAGGAGGGGCTTCTGGAGATTAAATACCCTGCATTTGGGGAGGTTTCGGTACAGCTTCCGGGCTATGATGATATGCAGAAGGTTTTGAAGGAGAAGAAAAAGGCCGAGGATAAGGCGAGGAAATTGCAGGAGAATCAAAAGAAAAAGAATAAATAGTTCAAAACAGGAGATAATAGTTGAAAGGTGCTTGAATGGTTGATAAACTTTTGAAAAAATATAATCTGGAATCTGAAAAGGTAAAGATTGAGATAAGCATTGTCCACAAGGAGGGTTGTTATGTCCTCAGTTATTTGCTCGACATTCCTGAGTATGGGGAAGGCACTGAGGCCATGCTTCATGGGCTTAAGAAAGACCTTATAATGGACACCAAAATCCAGACCGAAAGAATGCTGGAGCCGAAGTTTATTGATGAGCTTAAGGAAAGGTTCAGGACAAGGGCACTTACAATCATGAACAAAAAATTGCCTGATCTTGACCTTGAAACAAAGAATGCGCTTATTGGAATTCTCCTGAGTGAAATGCTTGGTTTGGGGAAGATAGAATTTTTGCTCAGCGACGGTAACCTTGAGGAGATTGTTGTCAATTCATCCAAGGAGCCTGTCTGGGTTTACCACAAGGAATTCAGGTGGCTGCAGACAAATGTTTTCATAAAGCCCGAAACAGAGGTGCAGAACTATGCGAGCATTATTGCAAGAAGGGTGGGTAAGCAGATAACAATTCTCGAACCACTCCTTGATGCCCACCTGATTACAGGTGACAGGGCAAATGCAACTTTATTTCCGATTTCAGGGAAGGGAAACACCATTACAATCAGGAGATTTAAGAGGGATCCATGGACTGTTGTTGATTTCATAAAAAACAAGACAACCAATTCAGACGTAATGGCCTTGATTTGGCTAGCGATGCAGTATGAGCTGAATATAATTCTGAGCGGGGGAACCGCATCAGGAAAGACATCTTTCATGAATGTATGCATGCCATTTATCCAGCCTAATAACAGGGTTATTTCAATTGAGGACACAAGGGAATTGTCTTTGCCAGACTTTCTCCATTGGGTACCGATGACAACAAGGGAGCCAAATCCTGAGGGGAAAGGTGGTGTCTGTCTTTACCCTGGAACCTGGTTTGTTACCGGCGACGGTGAAATAAACGAAATATCTGAATACGTTGAAAACCGGCTTGCAACCAGGCCGACTCAGAGAATAGAAAAGGGAGTTCTGGCTGGGGAGGGGCGAAGTGACACGGTTTTGGCTGGTGACCCGGAAAAATTCAGTTACCAACCAGAGAAAATCAAGATTGTATCAAGAGTGACGGAAAGGGAATATGTTTGCAAGGTTGAATGTGAAAATGGCGAAACAATGGTGCTGACGGAAAACACCAAACTGCCCGTGATTGGAGAAAACGGGAAAATTGAATTGCTTACGCCGGGAGAGATAAAACAAGGAAAATTTTATTTGCCTGCCTTTACCAAGCTTGACATAGAAGGAAGTATTCAGGAGATAAATGCACTGGAACTTTTCTCCGAAGGCGAATTCTATGTCGTTAACAAACTTAACCTGTTTCTGGATTTAATCAGGGAGCAAAAAGAAAGGGGGCTGACCCTTAAAGAAATAGCAAAAATGTGCGGAATGAAAAGACAGGCATTTAATTGGTACAAAAAAACAGGCATTGTAAATATTGGTGTGTTAAAGAAACTTACCGAAAAAAGTAGGTTAATTAACATGGAACGGTTGGAAACGGAGGTTTCTTTGGTTAAAGCAAGGGGACAGGGAGCAAAAACAGTCAGGATACCAAAACAGATTGATGAGGACTTGGCATACCTTGCAGGGTTTATTTTGGCTGAAAAAAGCCTAAGTCCAAATGGAATCCATATTACCCAAAAAGATGAGCTGCCAGAAATTGAGCGCTTGGTCAAAAAAATCTTTGATATTTCTGTAATCCATAAAAAAAGGGAATACAACCAGTATAGGATTCTCTCACAAATAGTTATGAAAATAATGTGCAATGTTTTTGGGGCCACAAAATCAAAACAGATAAGGGTTCCAAAATGCATTATGAGAAGCCATGACCAGGTCATAGCATCGTTCCTGGCAGGATATATTGATGGTGACGGTACAGTTGGCAGAAAAAGAGTTTCATTGGCGACAGGAAACAAAGAGGCTGCAATAGAATTCAAATACCTGTTAACAAGATTGGGTGTGTGGAGCAGAATCCAAAAAGCGAAACGAGCATGGGTTGTCAACATCTGCACAAGAGAAGACGTGAAAAAAGCATGTAAAAAAATCGGTTTCAGGCTTGTGAAAAATAAAATACGGGCCGAACTAGTGAAAAAAACAAATTACAGCTACAACACTAAGAGAAACAGGATTCCTGCAATGATGCTGCACACATATCTGAAGGGGCTGATGCAGCCATTGAGTGTTGAAGAAAAAAGAAAACACCTTTATCATGTTGCCTACAACCAAACGAGTTTACCGAAAAACTATTTGCAAAAAATGTTAATGCATACAAAACTTAGCAAAAAAGAAATTGAAAATATGCAATTGTTTTTAAGGGAGGATCTGGAATTTGTAAGAATAACTGATGTAAAAATAATTAGAAACAAGAAAAATATTCCAAGCTATGACATTACGCCAGAGAAATCAACATACTTTGTTGCAGGCATAAACAATCTGACGCTTGTCATGGATACAATGCTTGACCTTCTTGTTAACAGTTTGAGAATGAGGCCTGACAGGATTATTGTTGGAGAGGTAAGAAGGCAAAGGGAAGCTGAAGTTTTGTTTGAGGCAATGACCACAGGGCACAGTGCCTATACAACAGTACACGCAAACACTGCTGATGAAACCATTAGAAGGCTTACAAACCCGCCAATTGAACTTCCAGCCAGCATGCTTGATTCTGTTCACCTTAATGTTGTGATGTTTAGGAACAGGAGATTGGGAGTTAGGAGGGTTTTGGAACTTGCTGAATTTGTCCCTGAGAAAAGAGGGGATACTGAATCCATAAAGGCAAATGTCCTCTATAGGTGGATGCCTGCCCAGGATGTTATTGGTAAGCATGCGGATAGTGTGAGATTTTATGATGAACTTTCCCTGCATACAGGGCTTACGATTGATGAGATAAACAAGGAGATTGCATCCAAGAAAAAGATTCTTGAATGGATGATAAAGCACGACCACAGGGATTTGGAGCATGTTGGGAGAATAATGGCGACATATTACATGGACAAGGAAGAAATAGAGGCATTAGTCAAAAAGGACGCCGATTTCAAGCTGTGATTCAATGGATCCAAAAACATCCATACCGATGAACCCTTTCCCCTTTCCGGTTCTCTATACTTTAAGTACCAGATTCACCGGTTTTGGCTTTAAGGTTGCAGGAGCTTTCCCATACCTGAAAATGGAATTGGCACAGGCTGAAATAGACCTTCATATTGAGGAATATGGGGCAATAATGTTTTTGCTCGCAGCTATCTATTTTGGGTTTGGTGCACTTACCGCTTTTCTGTTTTCTGTTGGTTTAAAGCTTGATCTATTTACGTCCATTGCAATATCAATTACTGCAGGACTTCTTTTGGGGCTTTTTATCATTGTTCAGCTGAGCATGTTCCCGAAAATAAAGGTGAAAAAGAAGGTGAGGAACCTTGAAAGGAATTTAATTGATGCATTGAGGACAATGCTTGTTGAGATAAAATCAGGGGTAAGCCTTTTTGATGCTATTTCAATGGTTTCAGATGGTGAGTTCGAGGGCGTGAGCAAGGAATTCAGAAAAACAGTTGAAAAGATTAATACAGGGGAATTGCAGGAGCAGGCAATGGAAGATATGGCCTCAAATAATCCCTCGCTCTTTTTCAGGAGGTCAGTATGGCAGATAGTGAATGGCCTGAAGGCAGGGGCAGATGTGAGTGTTGTAATGGGCGCATTGGTGGATTCCATGGGCAAGGAGCAGAGAAACCAGATAAGGGAATATGGTTCTGCAATGAGGCTTATGTCCCTGATTTACATGATGTTAGGGGTGATAATTCCTGCACTTGGCTTTACTTTTATCATAATTCTGGCCACTTTCCCCCAAACTTCCATAGGGGAATGGCTTTTCTGGTTCCTTTTGCTTTTCATCCTGGCGGCACAGTTCATGTTTCTGGGATTTATGAAATCAAGGAGACCAAATTTAATGAGTGAGTGACATGGTTGAGATATACAAAAGGCTGGCGGCATTTCTCCCGGATTCCATTGTGGGCGCTTTCAAAAAGCAGATGGATTACCTGGATATTGATATCAGTGAGAAAAGGTTTGTTGGTTTTCTTTTTATTTATGGCTTGATTCTTAGCTTTTTCCTTGCATATCTTGTTGAAATTTTCAATATACTTTCTTATTTTATTGCATTCCCTTTCTTCTTCCTGCTTTTTACGGGTGGAACCTATCTCTGGCTCAGCATTGCTGCAGAATCAAAGGGGAAATTTGTTGAGAGCATTTTGCCTGATGCCCTGCAGCTTGTTGCATCAAACATGAAATCAGGCCTTACAACAGAAAGGGCTTTGCTGCTTTCCGCAAGGCCTGAATTTGGCCCATTGGAAAATGAGCTTCGGGATGCGAGCAAAAGGATAATGGCAGGTGCAAGGATTGATGAGGCATTAAATGAGATTCCAAAAAGCATAAAGTCAGTCATTCTGGAAAGAACTATTTGGCTGGTTTCAAAAGGGATTAGTAGCGGTGGGCAGATAGCGAACTTGCTGATTCAGCTGAGTGATGATTTAAGGGACCAGCTTGCGCTAAGAAGGGAGATAGCGGCAAATATTTCGATTTACATAATGCTGATTTTCTTTGCGGCAGCACTGGGGGGGCCTGTTCTTTTCGGGATAAGCAGCTTTATTGTTGAAATTTTAACCAAACAAATGGCAACTATGCCGGAAATAAACGCCTCAAACATTCCAGGGGGAATGGGGTCAAATGTCTCCCAATTTTCCGGGGATAAGGAGCCGATAAGTGTTGAATTTGTCCAGATGTTTGTCATGATTATGCTTGTTACAACAAGCCTCTTTGCGTCGCTAACCATCGGCGTGATTAATACAGGCAAGGAACAGGGTGGCCTAAAATACTTCCCGATAATACTTGTTGTCGCATTTATCCTGTTTTTTGGAATAAGGATGCTGCTTGCAAGCGCTTTCTCTAATTTGGTTTAAGAGATGCCGCTTTAAGCTGTACCTGAGCAGGTTGTTGTCTCTATGTGAATTATGCCTGAGTCAGTAGTGTATGTGATTGTTATGGTTCCATTGTAGGTTCCTGTGACTGCTGCAGTGAATGCTGTATCTAATGCATCACTATTATTGACTGAGAAATTGCCCCCGCTCCCGATGTTTGTGATTGTTGATGCATCTGCCCCTCCAGCGAAATCCCCGCCATATGCCACACCTGTTACATCAATTGTGCTTCCTGCGCCGTTGCCAAATGCAATTGTGATGGTGTCGCCTGCAGCAGATACTGCATGATCCTTGTAAAGCAATTTATCAAGGCCTGCGCATCTTGCGGCTGCTGGGGGATTGAATATTCCGAAAGCAAACAGGGCCGCGACAACAATTATGATTACAATCAATGCCCAGCCATAGGTCATCAGGTATTCCAATGCTGATTGTGCTTTTGAATCCATCATCTATAGAACTGCAAACTATTATATAATTCTTTTCCTTTTTGCGGCTGTGGGACAGAATAGGCGTATTACCCTAACCACAGCAGGTTGTGCCAGATGGTTGTGAGGAAGCATGCCGTGTTGATGGTGTTGGTTTTTCTTTGCGGGATTTTCCAGCCGAAGCGTCTTTTGTCTTCTGAGAAACC
>JBDRHK010000064.1:0-2466 GCA_043816965.1 Candidatus Iainarchaeum sp.
ATATTCAGGTCAAAGGCGAAAAAGAAAAACCTGGTGATAACCCTTTCAGAGGGCGAAAGCATTTTAGCCTCAATAAAGGCTGCGATGAAGGAGCACAGTCTGAAGGAGGCCACCATTGTAGATGTAAACGGCAAAATCATGGAGGCAAAAGTCAATTATTTCGAAAGAAACCGCTATGTCAGCAAGGACCTGAAATGCCAGGAAGTGGTTGCAGCTTCTGGCTCATTTAAGATATCTGGTGATGAGCTTTGGGGAGGGATGAATGTCACCCTCAACAAGAAAAAACCGCTTACGGTAAAACTTGTCCAGGGAAAAGCGGCAGAGGGACTTGAGATAAAACTCCTGTTTTATGAAATAAAGATTGAGAATTAATTTTTTCTACTCAAACTCAATAGTTGCCTCTCCCTGCAACAATTCTGAGATTCCCTTCTCCAAATGTTCCCGCGGTGCGATCATTTTGCCTTTATCCTGCTCTGCAATTATTATGCGGTGAATGGTCTTTTCAGGGTCAAACACCTTGTTAATGCCCAAAACCCTTGCAGTCCCCACCAAATCCTGCACCATCTTCTTTTCATCAGAGCTTCTCTCAATTACCCTGCACTTTTTCCCAAACTCAGCAGTTAATTCTGCAACAACTCTCCCCCTTTTCCCTATCAGGGAGCCGATGTTTCCCTCACATACAAGAACAATAATCTCATTAAGTTCCAAAGCCCTGGTAAAATCAACGTTTTTGAAGAAGAATTTCTTGCTGAGTTTGTGGAGTGACCTTGAAACCCTTACATCGAGATCATTAATCTTTCCCTCATCCAGCCTTTTCTGGCAATCAGGACAAAGATCCTCTCTCTTTGCATCGATTTCGCATAGTGGGGTTCTCATCAAATTCCCTCCGTTAAATAGATATAGGTTAAAAAGAAATTAAAAAGGAAAAGGGAAAAACATAACCCCCGATTCACATGAAAAAAGTCATTTCTTAAGCGAGATTTCTATTGCAGAAACCTTTAAGGTTCCGCCCTCATTGGATGTGATTTCCTCTGTTGAGATTTCAATTTTGCCGAGTTTTACGTCCTTCACAAACTTGTTCCTGACAATCTCAGCAACATCAACAGCCCTTGAAATAGCCTTTCCCCTGGCCTTTAGGAAAACCTCAGAACTTCCCTGGTTCATCTGTGTTACCACAGCCAGAACATATGCCATTGTACCCTTTTTTCCGATGAAAACCACGTTTTCTTCAGCCATTGAAAGCACCTCCACAGCTATTAATTGAATGCCATTGTTTTAGTGATAAACACTGTCGCTATAGATATATTACCTTTCCAAAAACTATTTTAAGGAATAGCAATAGGCCTTTATTTGAGGTATTCAAGGGTATTTTCAAGAATTCCCCTTGTTTTCCCTGGGTTGTAATTGAAGTAGATGCTTTTGCCCAAAAGGGAGGTTCTCTCCACTATTGCAGGGTATGTTTTCTTTGTTGGCCCATCTTCCATATAGGCAACTTCCTTGTAATTGTTCCCATAGCCCACATCAAAGGTATCGAGATATAAGTTTGAATAAGGGTCTGCTGGTGCCTGCTCAATGCCCTCCATAATCGGGTGGTCTTCATCAAGCCTGTAAATCCTTGCCCTTACAAATATTTTTGAGCCCTCATCACAAACAGGCCTGTTGTCAAGCTGCAAATCGCACCTGACAGGAACAGTGTCCTTCATGCTTGCTTCCCAGCCAATGACATCGCTCGCCCCAGGCCTTCTAATTCCTGAATTTTTGACAACAATAAGGTTTCCGCCGCCGTTAACATATTTGGCAAGGGCCTCCCCAAGCTGCCTTGAGATTTCCTTGTTTGCCTGCTCTGACTGATCTAATAGTACAATCTTATTATTCTTTAATTGATCCTCAGGGTTCCTGTCAAGCGATTCAGCTGTTTTAACCCTGTACTTCACCAAATCATCATTTTGGTCCAGAACATCAATCACTTCCTGTGAGGTTGAGCCAATAATCAGCATATCAACTGCCTTGTCCCCTCCTGTAAGGAAGGAAACCAAAACACCAATAACTGGGGTACTGTCATCAATAATTTCAATCCTGACAAGCACAAAGAATGCGATAATAACAATAAGCACAATGGGAATTAATCCCTCCATATTCTGGCCGAGTTTGAAGCCTCCGCCGCTAGGGTAATCTCCCCCTCCCGCTTCTGCTCCACCTGTTTCAGGGTACATATTCACGAACTCCGATTAATTTGTTAACTTCCATACTATTTTATGCTTTAATTCTTTATAAGGATTACTCTCAAATAATAGTGCTTCCTTATTTATAAATCTTTTCATCCCCCAGGCTGTGGGACAGAATAGGCGTATTACCCTAACCACAGCAGGTTGTGCCAGATGGTTGTGAGGAAGCATGCCGTGTTGATGGTGTTGGTTTTTCTTTGCGGGATTTTCCAGCCGAAGCGTCTTTTGTCTTCTGAGAAAC
>JBDRHK010000065.1:0-4035 GCA_043816965.1 Candidatus Iainarchaeum sp.
GGAACCATATATTTTCATGCAATTAGAAAGGTTGTTTCTGCTTAATATTTTTTTCGCAAGGCCCATAACTTGCAAAAAGCCAATATTAATATTTCAGGTCAACCATAGTACTTACATGAAAAAAGCACTTTTGGCGCTGGCGGCTCTCCTTATGCTCCTCTCCGGCTGCCCTAATGGGGAGTCAGGGAAATATTTTGAGATTGTTTTTCAGGACCCCTCGTGTGAGGGCGGAATCTGCTTTGATGAAACCATCGCCCTGGAGGATGGGCTTGTTTTCATGAAGCAAAGGCTTTTTGGAGGGGATTATGAAGCATCATTTTGCGGTGCTGAAAAAGAAAAATTAAATGAAATGTTTTCATTCCTAGATAAAAATTTTGGGCAGAGCAGATACCTTGAATGCAACCAATGCCCATCATATCACCTTTTCTACAACAACAGTAGAGAAACAAAATTCTCCAGCATTCCTGTTGAGGAGGATATTTTCGAGAAGGAATTCTATGAAATGGCGAAAACAATTTGCTCAGGAAAAAGGGAGGCAGAACTAATCCACATCATATATGGGAAGAATCTTGAGTACTTTGACTACCACATATTCTCCAATGATTATGTTGTTTTTGAAAAATTCGGGTTAAGGGAGGGGGAATTGCTTAATTCAAAAGTCTCAAAATTAGGTGAGGGGGAGTTCACAGAACTTAAATCACTAAATTCAGATGATTTTTTCATATCTGATACGAAAAGCAACTGCCCGGCAAATGGCTATTTCTATGGCTATGTGGAAGCAATCATTGGGGGAGAGCATGCCTCCTATTTCACCTGTGGGGATGAGACTCCCGCAGGAAAACTATTTTTGAATCTCATAAGGGAGGTTTCCAAATGAAAAGAATTATGGCCTTTCTTATTTTGCTCACTTTCCTGTCTTCGGCAAATGCAATTGTAATAATTCCTCCCGTGGTTTATGTCGCAACAATTTCAATCCTCACCCTTGTCCTCAATGCATTTATTGGCCTCTTTTTCTGGATTGCGATTCAGGGGGTGGCAACAAAAAAATTATTCGGCCGCCCTATCCACGAAATTCTCAATTTCCTTATTCCCTCGGCAGGAAAGATTTTGTTTGCCCTGCTCCTTACAGTCATTTTCTCGCTAATTTTGGCCCCTGTGGAAATAAACGAAATAATTTCCACATCAATCCTGATTTCAGTAATTTTTGCGGCAGTTCTTTTTCTTTCAAAGTTCAGGGAGATAAGGAATACTGAACACAAATCAAAAGTCATTGCATCTGTTGCGGTCTTTTCAATAGCCGTTTTGGCAATAAGCTTCTTTTCAATAATGCTTTCAGTGGAGGTAATTTCAGTTTCAACGGAAGCTGGGGAAGAACTTAAGGAAGAATTTCCCGGGGCAGGGATAATGGATGATTTGCTGCCCTCATCCCCCTATATGGGTGCGCCATCCATGGAAAAACCAGCCCCAATAGCCGATGTTGGCGAGGGAATATCCCCGGAAGACATCGAAAAGAAAGGGAGTATTCGGTCCATATGGCTTGTTCCAGATTCCGGTGCAAATTGCACCTTGACAATTGGCGAAACCCAACTTTCATTCAGGCCTGAGAAAAACTGTGTTGAGAAAATTGGGTCAGAAATCAGGCGAAGCTATTGCCCGATAGAAGTGACCCCCTCGCAAATATATGGAACCGGGCAGCTGCAACTTAAGGCAGGCGGAAGCTGCAGCGGGGAGATTACTATTTTAGTTAGCAACAATGCATTTGAGGTTTTGTCCCAATGAATGAAACAGCTGAGAAGCAAATCCGGGAATTCAGCAAAGCCTGCCCCCTTTTCAATAAGGAAATTATTGTTATTGAAAAAAATGAGAATTCAGAATTGATTGAAAAGATAAAGCCCTGCAACCGTGAATTCTTCAGGAGACTTTTCAACGGCGTTTTCTGGAATGCCTATTCAGCAACGGGGGTTGCATCTGTCCCTTTCAATTCCGAATATATGGCGCTTATCGGGAATGAGATGTTTTTCTGCAGGAACACTGAACAGAGGTTCCTGAGGAACATAGGTGTTGAAAAGAAATTCCGCTACTTAGGCGGGAAAATTGCCGAATATACCTCCCTTGGTTTCGAAAACCTTATTTTTTTGTTGGCAATGCCCCTGGAACTGATGAGAAATGCCGAAAGAATATCAATTGCGGCATTGAAAGTGAACAGTGATTTGGTGAAATTCGAGGGGCATTACACGAAATCAATTTCCTTCTGGAAAGAAAACCGCTCAATCAAGGATCCGCTGGAGATTTCATCCCTTGCCCTTGATGGCGCCCTGGAATCAATGCGATATTCCCTAATCTCTTCTCTTGCCTCATCCCTTAAAATTCGGCTTAGGGATTCCTTTTCCACAAAAAACAACTTTTTGGGTGAAATCATTTCCTCGTCTGCAAGGAATGAAACCGAGATCAAAAATAAATATGGCTATTTCTCCCTAAGCCCTTATGATATTTCAAAACCATTTCTTGATGAGGATCCCTCAGTAATCCCTTTGCTCAAAAATATCCCCCAACCAAAGGAGCCACACTACATATGGCGGGAAAATGCAAAGCTTTGCTGTTCAATGTACCTTTCGGTGCTTAGGAAATGTTTCCTGAGCTTGGGAAATGGTTCAGGCATGGGGGAAAGCATATTCTTCCTCAACCCATCAGAATTGCCGCTGGTTAAGCCAGATTCCAAAAAAGCAAAACAGATTTGCCTGAAAAGGAAAAAGGAATTTGAAAAGAGCTGTGAATTTACCCTCCCAAGAAGGATAGCAATCCAGAACGAAAAGCCATTATTTGAGCAGGAAGAAAAACAGGCAGAAATTTCAGGCTTAGTTGCCGGTTCAAAACAATCTGCAACCGGAAAAATTGTATTTGTGGAGAGTTCTTCCGATTTCAGCAAGGTTTCAAAGGGAGACATAATTTTCTCACGGAATTTTTCTCCGGAATTGGTTGTATTCTACTCCAAATGCTCAGCAGTCCTAAGCGAGACAGGGGGGATGCTTGCCCATAGCGCAATTGTCGCAAGGGAGCAAAACATTCCCTGCATTGTCCAGCTGAAAGCTGCTGATTTGCTGAAAGAAGGTATGAAAGTAATGGTTGACGGGGGCAATGGAAAAGTAACAATTTTAAATTAACCTAAATCAGTTCTTCCCCTCAGCCTTCCCCAATTTTTTCCACATGAAGTTGAAATATTTCCTGTAACCATCCGCAATTTTGCCGCTTACCACATTGAACTGAACAGGTGACTCAGCCAAATGGCCAGGGCTGACCCCGTAAAAGGTCACAACATGGTCCCCAAATACATCAATCGCAACTGCGGAAGAGGCTTCCTTTGGGAAGAATTTGTACTCATTCAGCCTCAGGTCAAGGATTTCCGGAGCCATGCTCTTCACCTCCCAATCATAAATATGCTTGAAATGAATCCCCTGCTTCACCCTTTCATTGTCAAATTTCGGCACAAAATACTTTAACCTCTCATCCAGCCAAAAGGCCTTTGCACCTATGAAGTAAACAGGCTCATCCTCCTCAAGAATATCCTTTAAATAATTCTTGAATCCCTCAATCCCCCTGTAAATTACCGCCTTATCATTAACCATTTTAGCCTTAAACCTTTCCTGAAGCCCTGGCAGTATTGAGTTTACCTTTGTTTCTTTTTCCCTCACAATATCCAATAGCCTGGAGGGATTAACCGCGCTGACAAATTTAGTGCCTGAAATAAACTCCTCAGCAACCAGCCCTTTCTTTATCAGCTTATCCACGCAGTCATAAACATTTCTGCGGTGAACGTTTGATTCAACAGAAAGTTTGTTGAGCGAGGCAGGCCCTGTACTAACCAAAGTTTCGTAAATCTTTGCCTCATTAGGGCTGAGCCCAATTTCCTCCAAAATCTCTGAATTCATAAGGAAATTACAGTAAAAAAGCTTATAAACTGTGGTGGTACTTATCACCACTCATGTTCTTTAAGTTTGATTACGCAGGTAGTTTAGAGAGAGAATATCTCTCCCAGAG
>JBDRHK010000066.1:0-6852 GCA_043816965.1 Candidatus Iainarchaeum sp.
AACAGTAACAAAGCTGGGAACAAGCGCAAAAGTAGACTGCCCAAAACGCTATCTAGGCAGGCACGCATACCTCATAATATGCAAAAAACCAAAGAAAATCAGTAAAAAACGTTAAATCACTCAATTTTGTCCCACAGCCTATCCAGTCAATTTCACCAATAATAAGATTTAAAACCCTTCTTTGGGGGAAATTATATTCTGATGTGGAGGTACCGAAGCGGTCTTCATCCTACCATCTCCAATTGAGAATTTTTTCTAAGGACTCTGATTTTTTGGCTTAAACCTTTGCACGCCTGATTTCTATTTTTGGTGCAAAGGATTTAATGCCTCCAAAATCAGCAGAGACGTCCTAGAAAAAATTCATTATTCTTGGAGGTGGTTTGATTGATGAATTTTCAAAATTTTCAACTTCCCACAAGGGAAGAGATTAGAATGGCTGAGGAATCGGCCAGAACAAATCCGGAGAATTTAACAGACAGGGAACTTTGGCAACTACTTTTGCTTTGTTTCCCTGCTGTTTTTATCAGCATATAATCAACAGGAGGAGGCATACAAGTTTGCGAAATATCTACTCGCATTCTTTCTCGGAATGTTCTTGATGGAGGTGATTTTATGAGTTGGCACCGGAAACCTACTTCCGAAATCCAATATAAACCGCTAAAACAAAAATCTTACATGCGATTGAACGTACTGGATTTGCATAATGCTAAAGACGACAGAAATTTGAGGCAATGTCTTAGGGCATACACAGTAATTCCAAAGTATTGTGAAAATCCTGATGAAAGGAACGAGAAAGCAGTTAAAATCGTGAATAAGTTGCAGGAGATTAATCGGAAACTGAAAAATAAAATTGGTTCAAATTGGAGGGGAATATGGGGGGAGAAGATTGGTTCCAAGATATCTTGGCGAACGGCAGAAGATTGGATTCGAGGTAGAGCATCAATTCCATTAATATCGATTGAGAAGCTCAAAGAGTTTGGGTTAGAGAATGAAGTAAAAGAAATTGTTGAGAATATCGAGTATGTTTGCACCACTACTAAAGGCATAGTAAAAATTCCTAAAACACTAACACCCGACCTGCTTTATATCTCTGGTTTAATTCTTGGCGATGGCTGTTTGCCAATAAAGAAAAGCAAAGGGGACAATTTAGAATATAGATTTCTCATCCATTCCGGGAATAGGGACTTTTTGGAATTTCAAGTAAAACCCGTCTTGAAACAATTATTTAATCTTGATTATTTCCCAATAGTCTACTATTGCAATCCATATCCCTCTTGGAATTTAGTAAAAGGCAATAAACCAATCTATAGATTTTTTACTCAAATCATAGGGATCCCAAATGGGAAGAAGAGCAGGAAAGCAATGATTCCTGAGATTATTAAACAACTGCCTCCTCGGAAAGCACTCCCATTTCTGGCAGGATTAATAGATAGTGATATAGGGAAGCATGGAAGAGGCATGGGCTGTACTTTTAGAAGTAAGCAACTTGTCGATGATTTGCTTGTGTTCCTAGAAAAGTTGGGGATTCAAGCCAAACACTATGGCACACATTTCAAGGACAATAAATACCCTCAGCACGATTTTACCATTCCAAAGTCCCAAATGAAGAGATTAAAAGAGTTATTGGTTGAAAATTATTTACCTAAAAGGGAAGATAGGCTGAATACTTTGTTTTCTCTTGCAGGGGTACCGAAGCGGTCTAACGGGCTGGATTCAGGAATTCCTGTTTCGAAAGAAAGGAGTTGAAATGTCCAGTGGCTCAGTGCCTTCGGGGGTTCGAATCCTCCCTCCTGCAATAACGGTTATCCCTCACGGAGGGCCTGCGGGCTTCGTTAACACGATGGCGTCCCCTATGGGGGACACCTTGCTCTCTGGGCAATTAATTTTTAAAAGAAGCGAACGAAGTGAGCAATGCCTATTCTTTAGAATGGGCGGTCTTGTACCCGCAGATAGGCGGGTAACGCTCCCGCGAGGACTCGAACCCCGGTCTCAAGCTTTCTGCAACCTTCCTGATTAATTTCCCAAAAGTTTACCGCAAGCTTAAATCCTATCCGCTAGACGACGGGAGCTTCACTATAAATTATCGCAGGAGAACTAATATAAATTCATTCAGTTTTGGAAATCTCTTCCTTTGCCTTTTTGCCAAGCATTATTGCCCCGCCGATAACAACAGAATAAAGCGCGGAAAGCGGTTTTATTATCACATTTGCAATAAGAAAGAAAAAGGAAAGCAGAAACATTGAGGCAATCAGCCAGAAGAAATCCTTGAAGATTCCGAAAAGAGGGAATTCCCTTTCAATCAGATCAAATGCAAGGCCCTCACTTTTTGCAGGAAGGCCCTCCTCCCAGTTTGCCTCAAGCTCCTGTTTCAGCCCGGCCCTGTATTCGGCTGAGGAAAGGTTTTTCTCAAATGCAACAAGTTCGGCGGCAAAGGCCTTTACATCAGGATCCTCCTTTTGCAGCATAGCCGTAAATGAGGGCAATGCAATAATTGCATTGGCAGTGTTTTCCTGTGCGCCGATGTAAACATCAAGGCTCATGTCAATCAGTTCATTGGAACTTCCTTCCCCGGAAAAAATACCGAGAAGATTTGACTCAAAATCTTTAAAGATATCCTCCTGCAGGGGCATTATCAAAACAGAGGAATATATGAACAGCCCAAGCCCGAGAACAATTGTGGCAGAGGAAACTGAGGAAATTGCAGTTCTCGGGAGGACAAATTTCCTTAGCTCAAGGAATTTTACCCGCGCATTCTCAACCAATGCCAATATGGAGATGAGATAAAATATTTCCAGGACAATATAGTTCAGTATTGATGGGGAAATCAGAACAATCAGGATATCTGAAATTATAAGCGGGGCAAATATGGTGGCATAGATTTCCCCCCTTTTTGCTGATGTGGAAAGGACGGCCGCAAGGGCATAGGTTATTGGAAAAGACAGGATAAAAAGAATAAATGGAAGGGAGAGGATTATGGAAATCGTTGCACCAATATTTGAAATCTGGAAAAAATCAATAAATTTAAATCCGGAAATGCTGAAAAGCAGCATCCAGATTAATTTGCTCAGCCCGATTAGAAAACCAAATGCAATTAATTTAACCGGAACTTTCACCCAATCACACAAGTTTAATGAGCTTCCCACTATTTAAAATTACGCTTGTTTCAGATTGGGCAACAATCCTTCCCTCTTCCTCATGGAGAATCGGAAATGCCCTGATGCATTTCCTCTGCATTAGCTCCCGCATCGCAATCCTTCTCTTGAATTCACTTATTTTCAGTTCATCCATCAGCCATCTCTCGGCAAATGGGAGGGTATGATAAGTTTCATCAATGAAGGAGATAATTTTTCTTGTGTCCATATTCCTCACCGGTCTTTTTTCCTCAAGGGAAAAAATTTCTGCCTGTGCCCCCTCCCTCACAAAGCCCCTGCCATCAGTTGCAAATGGCTCAATTGCAATAACCATCCCATCCTCCAAAACCCTGTCATCGTTGTTGTCGATGTTTGGGATTGAAGGTGCAGCATGTGTAATCCATCTTTCCAGGCCATGGCCGCTTAAATTCTGGATAGGGTTGAACCCCTTCTTCCTTATTGCCTCTTCAATGGCCTTACCGATTTTCCTGATTTCGACCCCTTCCTCAATTACAGAAAGCGCGGCCTCCAAGGCATCCTCAGATGCCTCAATCATTTTCCCGTTTTCCCCTGAAAAATCAATTGTAAATGCGGCGTCAGCAACAAATCCGTCTAAATGAACCCCTAAATCAACGGTAAGAAGGTCCTTTTCACCCACAATTTCCACATCATCGAAAGAAGGGCTAAAATGAGCCGCATAATGGTTTTTTGAGAGATTTGCAGGAAATGCCGGAACCCCCTGTAGGGAAATGATGCCTTTTTCGGCTTTTTCAGCGATTTCCAGCAGTTTCTGGCCTGGCTTAATGCTTTTTTTGGCTTTTTTAAGCACTTCAGCCAATATTTTGCCTGCTTTCTGGTAGTTTTTCAGCTCTTCTTTCTCCATCTGCAACACCGTAAATACATCCTAAAACAATAGAAAAAGGGTAATAAAAGGGTTAAAAATGCTGCTATTAGGGGGGGCCATTATTGGCATATTTGCAACTGGTTTTTTGGCCTCAAAATTAATTTCTATTTTCATTAATCCTTGTATTAATGTTAATCCTGGACACAGATGTAACCATAGCTGCTATCCCTGCTATAATCGCAATCATCACCATGTTCATTCTCGGCACTTGAGCTAATTCTAGCTGTAGTTCCTGCAGGACAGCTAAAAGCACAAGGATTGCAGATATCCATCCTCCTGCAATTTGGCCCATCCCAGTCTGGTGTTGCCGCAATTTCGCCTCCGCCACAAACACAACTGGCGTCCCCCCATGAATAGCACGAACAGTCTCCCGCATCAAGCCCCTGCTGCCCAACGAAAGACAAATGCCCTCCCCCAACAATATTTCCTGGGGCTCCGTTGCTTAAACTCCTGTCATCAATCGCAGCCTGCAATGTTTTTTCCACTCCGTCTATTGATATCCAAACAGTATTTCCACCATGTCCGGGATTTGGCGGATCCTGAGTATACTGGGCAATAACTAACCCAATTAAAGCCAGCCCAATAATCAAGGCTGCCAAAAACAAAACTGGCTTCTTCTCAAATTTTAAATTTATATTCATTTTTTCGCCTCCGTAAAATTTTTCTGGTTAATAACTATAATCCCCAAAACAATCCCGACTACGATAAGGGTGAAAAATATAGGAATCTCAGGAACTGCGGTTTCAGTCTTTTCAGTCACTGTGAAGAATACGCTTCGGTTAATTGCGGGGTCAGAAGGAAGATCTACAGTTAGGGTGTAAATTCCCGGGTCCAAACTGAGAATCTCTGTTTGATTCAACCCTGCAGTGCAAAAAGAGCCGTCCAAACCCATTGGCCCCGCAAAAAACGAAACTGCCCCACCCATATCCGATATATCGAAGATAAGTGAGTTACAGGTTCCTAAAAGTATGGCATCTACTTCTGTCTCCATGGTTGCCGAAGTATCTCTCTCCTTGTTGACAACATTGTCAGTATTTGTCTTATCGCCATATATTCTTAATCCGAGGATTTCCCCTGTTCCTCCTGGCACTGAGTTAACGGTAACCGTGGCGTTAGGGCAGGATGATGCAAATTGTCCACTGATAGTATGCAAAATGCTGGCAACATTTAACGAATAACTTGAGCCCGCAGGCTCGAGTGCATTGCAGGTAAAAGTACAGGTGCCGGCTCCTGCTCCAATGCAGGAATCAACAGGAATGTCTCTCATGCCACTGGCTGTGCAGTGGTTTGCCCTCACTATATCAGGGGTTCCTGGAAGGCCAGAATAATCTAGTTCAACCTGAAAGCTTCCGCCAGGATCAGGCATGGCTAAAATAGTCATTGGCGCGCAAGAATTCCCATTAGGCAGACACTCGCAGCTTACCCAATTGCAGAAGCCAGGGCATACACTATCGTCCCCAACTAAATCATTGCCAACATCGCATTCCTCATTACCCTCTACTGTGTCGTTCCCGCAAACAGGAACACCAGGAGCAACACAGGTACATTCATTAGTCAAGGTAGGATCAATACAACTCTCACCAACAGGACAATCACTATCCATTTCACAAGTCTCAGGAGCATCTATTGCCCCATCACCACAAACAGGGACTGCCCCCCCACCAGCACCACAACAAACAGTGTAATCGTAATTAGTTTCTGTACATGTTTCAAAGTGGGCGTTTGTAAGTGCGCTCAGTTTTACAACACATTCTTCGACGGATGGAATACAGTTTTCTACTGTGTTGTCAATTGTCCTGCAAACCAAATTCCCAAGACAGACATCTGAATATCCTGCAGTGGAATTCTCCAACTGTTCTCCGTGGGCGTTTGTTATTGGTGAGGTTCCAAATAATTTTACCACATTTCCTGCGCCAGCCAAGCAATCATGCCCCAAACTGGAATCAAAGATGCCACCATTAGCAGGAAGTAGGGAGTCAGGAACGCAAATCTCCTCAGGATATGTTACCGGGTTCTGGTCGTATTCTGCGCCGTGCGCATTTGTAGTTGAGTTAATCCTGAAAATCTTCTCATCAATTGGGCAGCCACTGCCCCCGCCACCCTCAATGGCCCTCAATTCATAAGTGTAATGGAATAGGACTGCAGTCATAAGGCTAGGGGCGTAGACCGCGGAGCCATTTACCTGGATAGCCACAGTCTCCACATTATTCCAACTGCCTTCCACACTCATTGTTTGCAATCCGGAATCATAGCCTGGAAACCCGGAGCTAATTAAAACAGAGCCTGCATTTACCAGGCCTGAACCTGTGTCGACCATAAATACGACATTTGCACCACCTGCCCCCGTATTTGCAGAATTAACAATTTCCAGTTTTGTAATCTGGCTCACAGGGGCGGGAAAATCTATATTGATTGTATAACCGAACACGCATGAGATCCCTCCCATGGAATTGCAACCAGCCCTGACAAATGTGCCCTCATCATCGTCATTTACATTGTAGCAGTTTCCTACGCCGACAGGATTACAGGTCATAACCGCCCCAGGGTCTGTCGAGTGATTTATTTCTTGAGAATAAGCTGATAATGAAAGAATCAGCAAAACTAAAACAACAACCAAAACCCTTAATTTCATGCTAATTATAATATCTTAAGTCATTTAAAAGATTAGCTGAAGGTATAGCCGTGTAGAAATCCCCTGCAGTTTATAAATAGCCATATTTTTATTGTCCTGCCCACCTGCTCGATGTTATAGGCTATCGCCTTGACCGTTACCTGCTTCTGCTGGTTTGCCGCCTTGCGGCTGTTGATATAGCTGCC
>JBDRHK010000067.1:0-14949 GCA_043816965.1 Candidatus Iainarchaeum sp.
GTTTCCTATCTTGTACCATACATTGCTGTTTTGTTCTTTGTTGAATTTTCCATCAGAAGTGTATGTTCCTATCCACAAAGATGCATTTGTTACCTCATACTTTTTGGCAAGTTCCTGGTTTTCAGGCAATTCTGCATTAATATGGCCAAAAACAATTTTGCCGGATTCCAATTCATTTGCAAAATATGTTTTGATTGTTTCTTCAGCGTATTCTCCCACGGTTTTGCAGGAATAGCACTGGTTTGTTCCGTGAAAGTGGTAGACTTCTATTTTTTCAATATCGCTGAGTTCTTGCGGCGTTTCATTTTGTTCGGCCTGCGTTAAACTGCATGCTGTGGAATCAGTGCAATCTTGTGGTTCGTTTGAATCTGTGTTTGCCAAGCAACCAGAAATAACTAAAATTGCAAGCAAGGCTATGATGAATGCTATTTTTTTCTTAATCATGTTTTATCCTCAGATCCCGTGTTTATTTCAAGAGTGTTTTGATTTCTTCAACGCTCGCTATCTTGCCTGCGCTTTTTATTTTGCCGTCAATTGACAAGGCAGGCGTTGCCATTACTCCGGCTTCAATTATTTTGTTTATGTCTGTTACTTTTTCTATTTCTGCTTTTTTTCCAGTTTCTTCCATTGCCTTTTTTACGTTTGCTTCAAGCTGTTTGCATTTTGGGCAGCCTGTTCCAAGTACCTGTATTTTCATGTAATCCCTCCTTAAATCATCCCAAAAATCAATCCTGCAATTGAAGAGTAAACCACTACTATTGCAACGTATGCTATTGTTTTTTTGTTTCCGAGAACGCTTCTTATTACAAGCATTGCAGGCAGGCTCAAAGACGGGCCTGCGAGCAATAATGCAAGTGCAGGGCCCTGGTTCATTCCTTTTGCAATCAGCGCCTGCATTATGGGCACTTCTGTTAGTGTTGAAAAGTACATGAATGCCCCAAATATTGATGCTATGACGTTTGATTGCATTGTGTTTGAGCCGACCCAATGTATTATCAGTTCTTCAGGAATCAATGGCATTATGAATCCGACAATAAATACGCCGATGAAAAGATAGGGGATAAGCAGTTTGCTTATGCCCCATGTTTCGGATAACCATTTGTTTCTTGTTTCTGTTTTGAATTTTAGCAAAACAATTGCTATGGTAATCAGAGCCAGGAAACCCATTAATGCCCATTTTATTGTTGAATCAATTTGCAGGCTGTTGACTACAAGAATTCCTGCCATTGAGGCAAAAAATAAGCCGATAGAAGTTTTTGAGATTTTTTGTCCTGTTTCTTCTTCTATTGCAATCTCTTGTTTTGCGCTTTTTTCCCTGAAAAGGAAGGCCATTGTCAAGCCAACAAGCACTGCCAAAGCAATTGCTGAAACTGCTCTTGCCAGGCCAATCTTGAATCCTAAAACGCTTGCCGTAAGGAAAATTGCTGCTATGTTTATTGCTGGTCCTGAGTAAAGGAATGCTGTTGCCGGTCCAAGCCCTGCTCCTCTTTTATAAATTCCTGCAAACAATGGAAGGATTGTGCAGCTGCAGACTGCAAGAACCGCTCCTGAAACAGATGCAATCGGGTAGGAAACATATGGTTTTGCTTTTCCACCCAGATATTTCAGAACCGCCTGTTTTTTTACAAAAACTGCGATAGCTCCTGCGATAAAGAATGCTGGTACAAGGCAGGTCAGAACATGCTGTGTTGAATATTCATGCAGTAACGCGAAACCACTTAGCAAGGCGTTGTCCATCCACTGGCTTCCAACTGGCACGAAGTAGAATGCCAGAAACAGTGCTGCCAGCAACAAAAACAAGTTTTTTTCTTTCATTTTAGTCTCCTTCTAATTTAGATTCTGCTGCCTTAAGGATTTTTTTTACTCTATTATCATTTATTTTGTAAAAAATTTTCTTTCCTTCCCTTCTTGATTTAATCAAGCCTGCTTTTTCAAGCGTTGCCAATTGGATTGAAACAGTTGACTGTGTTCTTCTAACATGCGGGAAAATCTGGCACACGCACCTTTCCCCATCTAAAAGCAGCCTAACTATTTCAAGCCTTGTTTTATCAGAAAGAGCCTTTAAAACTTCTAATGTTTTATTTTCAGCCATAAAACATATTGATGAGCATCAATATTTAAAAAATTATTGTTAGCACAAATAGTGTTATTCGACAATAACCTGGATTACCTCATCATTGCCTATAACTCTTATAGGTTATAATATTTTTATAGCCGTTGGTGGCGATGGCTTAAAATTGACTGTTTCTGGCTGGCAAAAAGTTTTTTAACTAGAAAAGCACTAATATTGCCATGTGGGTTTTAATTGCAATCGGAGCCGTTGTTGTAATTTTAGGCCTTGTCTGGCTTTATGCAATGCGAAAGGGCAAAACCCCTTTAGAACCAATGTCTGTTGGAATGGCTGCGGGCGGCATTGTTGGGGCTGTAGTAGGGATTCTACTGGTTGAGTTTGCCGGATTTGAGTACCCCTTTCCAGCCATTTTATGGATGCTAGGGATGGCTGCAGGACTAATCATTGGGCAGGTTTACAAAAAGAAGGTTAGACACTAATTTGGTTTAACCTCATCATTGCATCAGCCAACATTATTACCCTATTCCAAATCCTTTAAAGCCTTTTATATGATCTATACTTATTGCCGATGATGATCTGACAATTAGCATTATGTGTTCAGGGCAATATAGTTTTTTTGTTGTAAGTTCGGCTTATGGCCTTGGGTGAGTAATTGGCTAAAAACAATTCAGGGCATAAAACGCCTTTAAGCGGATTTATATTCAGAATGCAATGCAATAGTTAATGTGTTTATGGAAAAGAAACTTGTTCTTTTAACATTCGCCTTAATAGCTTTAGTGGTGCTGTTCAGTGGATGCACGAGTCCGCCCCAAGACCTTAGGAGCCAGATTGCCTGCCCGAACTTGTCAAATGCCGTACTTTATGGCCAAGATGGACAAGGAGACGCCTGGATAGCTGAAAAAATAGATTATAGCACTGCGACTGAAAGATTGGTCTTTGATCCAAACGTAGAGTGGTCTACTTCAACCCCTGCAGACAGAGGATTCCCAAATTTGGAACCGGGCAAGGTTTATTACATGTGTGATTTAGGCAGCAAGCATATCTCGCTGGGAGACCAGGGCAATTATGAACCTGATTACGTATATTGCGGGGATTTCATGAGGCCTATCACGCTTTACAAATTGGACGCTTCCGGGAACATAATAAAAGACCAAAAAACAAGCGTTACGATTATTTTCGACAGCAAAACCAAGAAATATGTATCAACAAAATGTGGGACATATCAATTACTCAACGCCCCCTATTAGCCAAGAAAAAAATTGGTTTTTGATTCTGAAATCGTTAAATTGCATATTTTTTAAACCCTTTTAAATGGACTCGGTGTTGAGTTAATTCATCATAATTCAGCAGGCGTTAACATCATTAAGACTAAGAACCCCCATAGGCAATAATAATCTATTTTTAATGATTTTTCCTAATTTCTTAATTTATGAGCAGAAAGGAGTTTAATGAGGCAACCAAAGAGATTCTTGATGAAATTACAAGTCCCGATTTTCCAAAAACAAAGAAGATTCACGAAATCGTAGATAAACTAATAGAGGATAATCAATGTCTTGTCGATAAGGAATTCGAACTTAAACAATTGATAATTGAACATTATAAAGCGTTTTTTCAATATTCGCGAGGGAAATTGAAGAAAAAGGATTATGTGGCTCTTGGGCAGTTAGTTCTTATGGAGGGGTTAATTGCGCATTCTTTTACTTGAATGACTTGTACCATCTTTCGTATTCTTTGTGGTTTTTGAAGCAGTGCAGGATATGGCAGGTGTTTTCTTCAATGTTGTAAACCATTCTTGCCTGCCTTGTAACCTCTTCAACGTTAAAAGGGAGGCCAAAACGCATGTGCCTTCTTAGGGGCATTGAAGCAATTTTTTCCGCGTGCTTTATGAAGAGTTTTCTCAGGCTTTTGTCGATTGCATCCAATTCTTCCTCTGCTTTTTCGGAAAACTCTAATTTCATTCGGTTCACAGCTTGTACTTTTTCTTCATTGTGGCAAGGTTTTTTGTCTTCACTTTCCCTTCCCTTATTTCCTGCATTTCCATCTCAATGCCTTTGTTCACAAGCCTTACTTCCTCTTCGTCAATCATTCTTTCGTATGTTAACAGGGCTTGCCTTATCACTTCTGTCTGGTTTCCAGCATAGCCTCTCTCAATTGCCTTCTTCAAGATTGCCTCATAGGGCACTCCAAGGTCCGCATTCATAAAACCACCATACCCAATAAATGCACAATAAAGTATATAAATAATGCACATTCAATACCCATTAAACATGCCTTGTTTTTTTATTAAAATCTATTGCAAAGGCAAAAGTTAACCACATCATTGCCTTAAGTATCGTATGGTGTTAATGCCTTAAAATTAACGGTCATTGTATTAGCAACTATTTCACCATCCCAAACTGCTTTCCTTTTTTGGTCATTTTGATGAAATAGTCCAGCCGTTTCCGGAACTCTGCAGGCCTTTTTCTTGCGCCTTCAATGAAGCCGATTCTTATTCTCTTGTATGAAGGCGGGAACTTGCTGAAATTTTCCCATGTCTCGGAATCACTCTTAAGCGCCTTGCGTATGTTTTCCGGAAGGACAAATTTTTCATCGAGATTGTCTTTTATTTTTGCGAGCCCTGCTTTAGTCATTTTTCCTGCTTTGATAAGCCTTCTTGCGCGTTCCTTGTTCATTTCTGACCAAGGGCTTTTTTCTCTTCGCGGAGTAAAACGTTGAGCAGTTCTTTCTTCGTCAATTCTTTTTACAATGCTGTCAATCCAGCCATAGCACAATGCTTCGTCAACAGCGTCATTGTATGGAATTCTTGGCTTGTTTGAATGTTTCTTGTAATAAATAAGCCATAGTTCTTTTTCGGTCTTGTGGTTTTTTGCAAGCCATGAACGCCATGCTTTTCTGTCAGTTACATAAAGCGTTTTTCCTATTTCCATGTTAAGATATTGTGGGCACAAAATTTAAAGAATTAGTTACTGGCCAAACTTCTCAATGAAGTAACCCGAAAGGCTTCCGAGGATTACTGTCATTATCCCCATTGGAATTAGGCTGAACGGCTCTTGCCATCCAATCAGTATTGCTGCTGGCGCAAGAACAAGCGCTGAAATTATCAGCCCCTTTAATGCGCTGTGAATCTTTAAATTGGATGTTGCAATCAGAAAGCCTGAGATTACCCATAGTGCAAATGCTGAAATGTTTGCATCCCATGTCAGGCCCTGCATAACCATTGGAATTACGTCAATGATTCCTGCCACTGCGCCAAATCCAAGCCCAACTAATATTTTTTTGTTTTTCATTTAATCTCGCCTTCGGTTACCTCATCATCGCCTATAGATATGTATGGAGATTATTGCTTTAATTTTTTGGTTTCGGCTTTATCATCATTCATTTCAACGAATTTTTTTATGCCAAGCATTTTTGCCAGGGATTTTGTCATCACCGCATAATACTTTGTCTGTTTTTCAATCACGCCCCAGTTCTTTTTGTAGCTCTCGCTGCCTACCTCCAGATCATAGTATTTCTTCCCGTTCTGGATTGCCCTTTCGATGTCCTTTTTGAGCAGGTATGTCGGAACAGACCTGTCCTTATGTTTCCTGTTCCACCAGCAGCCAAGATAATAAACACTTTCATTTTCCTCCATTGCGATGTGCACTCCAAGCAGCTCTCCGCCGCAATAAAGGCTCAAAGTGTAGGCTTTTTCCTTCCAGAGGGAAAGGCGCCTTTCAAAATCGCTTTTCTCTTCTCCCCAAAGCTCGAGGAACCATTGCTCGCTATTCTCCAGCGCATTTTCCTCATTGAGGACAATGCTTGTGTCAGCATTCTTTTTTTCGACCCTCCTCAGGTCTTTCCTTAGGCTGGGTTTTAGATTCAGCTGCTCAAAGTGGCTGGGCAGTTCTATGATGTTTGTGGTCGCCTCTTTCCCCTCTGATTCATGCCCTATTTTGCATTTTGGGTCAATTTCTTCCAGGAGGAAAGGCTTTGGCAATGTTTTCAGGTCTTTTTCATCGAGCCAGGCATATGGCATGAAGGACAAGTCTCTCCAGGTCCAAAAAAAGACTCCTTTTTCAATAAAAACCTTCTCAAATTCCATTTTCAGCACCATTTAATGCTCGCCCTGCTTGTGCCAGTCCCAATAAACAATCAGTTCATGGCTCCGCCAGTTTCCGCCAAGTTTTTCCAGCAGCTCTTTTTCTTTCTTGGTTGCAACTACATGCGCTTCTTCATCAAGTTTCAGATGGCATCTTTCCACAAGGAATTTTTCAACTGCCTCATGCAGCGCAAGCGCCTTGAGTGACCTGCCCATTTCCCTTTTCCCAAATTTCCTGTCAATGAATACTTCTCTGTGCCTTCTGCTCCATTCCGCCACATGGTCCTCTTTTTTAACCACTATTTTATCACTTATTTTGTGGCCAAAAAAGTTAAATGAGATTTTTCCGCCAGAAAACTTGAGGCTTTTGACCGGCATTTTCAGGAGTTTATTGGCAAGTTTTTTTCCTGCCGGGTTTTGTGATGCCCTGTCTCTTTTCATTTATCTGACCTTTTCAGCTAATTTCTGAAATGATTGCAACATAGTTCTTCCCGTATTTTTCAGCGCATTTTGGGCAGGTCGTGTACCACATATACATTTTGCCTGTTTTCAGGCCTTTGCTTTTAGTATACTCAGCAAAATTTTCGCACCATTTTCCTGTGTCCTGGTACGGGCCTTCGTAAACCTTGCAGAGGAATTTTCCGCTAATTGTTGTATTTTCAGCATTTGGAATTTCCTTATCAACAGCAACATATAGGTTCATATTCCACATAGAAGTATGGTCAGATAAAGCCATCCAGTCAGGAGCTGTAGCTCCCGCGGTTTTTATTTTTTTCATCAGCTTTGTAATAACTCCACCAAAATTAACTGGAATATGGAGCATGGTGAATACTTTATCCTTTACAAACTTTTTATTATTCCAATCCAGAATCTTCCCGTCCCAGGGTTTTGGGTCAAATTCCGGGCAGCAGATTTCTTCTGAATTAGTGCCATTATCAGCCATGCGCCCCCCCTCCATATTTCACTTCAGTTTAACCGCGGTCCCGTAAGCAAGTATTTCCGCAGCCGAAGCCATTACCTGCGCAGTCATATACCTAACATTAATTATCCCGTCTGCACCTTGGGCTTCCGCGTCCTCAATCATCCTTTGCATCGCTTCCTGTCTGGCCTCGGTGAGCATTTCGGTGTATTCTTTCAATTCGCCGCCGACAATCTGCCTTAAGCCAGCCATAATATCCTTTCCAAACCATTTTGCGCGGATTGTGCTTCCCTTCGCAATACCAAGGGTTTCAACTATCTCTTTCCCTTTAATGAAATCTGTTGTCACAATAATCATTTTTCCACCTCAAAGATTTTTGTCGAATTTTTCATTTTTGATATCATTCATTCTCTCAAATATGAGGGAAACAATCACAATCAATCCCCCAATTATTGTAATTCCCCAGCCCCCGACAACTGTAACCAGAACCAGAAACTCGCCTGCAACAATCCCAAAAATTGGGAAAACTGTGAGCAATATCAATCCAATTATTACAAGCACTACACCAAAAAACTGGGTTTTGTTCATTGTTATATTAAAATGCAAAGGGAATAAATTGCTTTGTGTTCTGCCTGAAAGTTATTGAAAATAGATATATAACCCTTTTCACAAGGATATTCTGGATGCGGAACTATGGCTTTTCACCGGAGGAACTTTCAGTCCTCAAAAAACTTGATATGCCTGCCAAAATCCAGGATTTTCTGGATAATGATGTCAAATACAACCTGGAGAAAGGCGGGGAAAGGCAGTATTCCCCGAGGCTTGTGCTCATGCACAGGAAGGCACAGTGCTTTGAGGGCGCATTGTTTGCGGCGGCGGCTCTGCGCGTGAACGGCTTTCCCCCGCTGATTCTTGACCTCAGGGCAAAGAGAGATGATGACCACGTGCTTGCGGTTTACAAAATAAGAAACAGGTGGGGCGCCATAGGCCAGTCTAAATTTTCAGGGCTGGGTTTCCGCGAGGCGGTTTATTCAAATATCCGCGAGCTTGTAATGTCCTATTTCGAGCACTATTTCAATTACGGGCGGGAGAAAACCTTAAGGGAATTCTCGATGCCGGTGAACCTCTCGCGCTTTGACAGGAAAAACTGGATGCTTTCCGAAAAGCCGCTGGAATACATTGCGGATTACATAGACAAGGTAAAGCACACGAAAATTGCCCTGCCGCCGAAACTGAGGCCTGTGAATAAAAGAAGGCTGAAATTCGAGCAAATTGTGAAAAAATAACTGAAGGGGCTAGCCGGCCCGGACTGCAAGAATTCGGTTTGATGGCTCGTCCGGAAAATGAAGCAATTAGGCATAGGCGGGTTGTTTCTCTTTCTCTGACGCAGTTGACTCAACCATCGCAAGTTCCAGCGAAATCAATTGCTTGACTGTTTTATTTTTAGTGTCAAGAGTGTATAAGGTGGCTTTGCCTATCTTTCGGCTGGGTTTGATTACCCCGAGTTCTGTGAGGCGTTTGGTGTATTTTTTTACAGTAAGTTTGTTTAGGCCCGTGTATCTTGCAACCTCTTTTTGTGCATAGTCAAAACCGATGTGCTCAATGAAATGATCCAGTATGCTCGTCAGCGGCGAAGACCCCATTAAGAGAGCCAAGTTTGATTCCTGCATTTTGTTCACCAATCTTTAAGACTATTGTAAAAACTATTGAATTTACTATTGAAACCATAAGGGAAAAAGCTTAAAATACTATCCTTTAAAAGTATACTATTATGTCCAAAGATCGGGAGATTCCCCTAAAAGCCCAGATTATTTTTAAGCTTGTCCGAAGAAGGCAGTGGGGAGGAAAGCATTCTGCAATTGATGAGTTGAAAAAAGGTTTTCCCCCGAATACTCATAATGAAATTCAATCGATTGCAGATGATCTTATCAGTAAGAACATGCTTTTGGTCAAGAAAGCATTTTACGGCACGCATGTTTCACTAAACTCTAAAAAGGCAAAGGAAATAAAAGAACTCATAACAAAACATTACGGGGAGATTGCAAAGCCATATCTTTGAAAAATTCCAAATATCTTAAAACATTCGTATTGTAACGGTTGCTTAAAATTAACGGTTTTTGTGCTTTTTGGTACAACTTTTTATTATGGTTAATGAGAAAAAGTGGAAGGTCGTTATTCCGGAGAAAATCGTAAGGAAGATGGAGAAACTGCCTGAAAAGGACCAGAAAGAGTTAATGAAAGGGATAAAAAAATTATCTGAAAATCCTTATGCAGGCAAGCCGTTCAATGGCATTGAAATCAGGGCCTGGGAAAATGAAAAGTGCGAGTGCGAAGAACCTTTTCGCATGGTTCTGGAACTTGACGACAAGGAAGTACACTTTTCATGCAGAAAGGGAGCCTGTGATGAATCATTCTGGTGTACTAAAAACGAGCTCATTAAAGGAAGGAAGAAATACGTTAAGGACGCCCAAAATGTCGGAGAGAGCTTGAAATACAGGGATATTGAATTTGTTGAATGAAAAATAGAATCTGGTTATTTGGTCTGCTTCCATTTCTTTTTTTTCGCGATTTTTCTAAGTGACCACTAATATTTAAGGCGCTAAAATTTAAGGCAGGGCGGCCACTGTAAAAAATAATGGCCTGCCCTAGAGCCCTCTCATGCAATCAGGGCTAATCTCATATCCTAATGTCCGAACTGGTAATAATATCCGTTGTTGCCGAATAGTCCTCAAGTTTTTCCGGAGTAAGTTCTGCAAGGCAGCCTTTTTCCTCCTCAGTAAGCTCCTTTTCGTAGTTTCTCATTGCCTCTTCGGCTGTTGTCTTATCCAGAAGCTTTACCCTGAATTCCTTGTCTGTCATCGCCCTTGCCAGAATCTCCTTTACAGATTTCAGTGTCATTTTTTTCACCTCCTTATTTTTAAGCGTAAACAACCTTGTTTGCCTTTACCGGGCATTCCCCCACAGACCATGTCTCAAGATTTGCCCGGTCGTTCATCTTCTCCAGAACTTTTTCTGACGCCTCCTTAAGGGAGTTTTCCCTTATGTTTCCAAGATAGGCATAGTCCTGGGGGCACGAACCATAGCAGCCATTGGATGTGTTTACAGTAACCATGTAAAACAGCCGGCAATATCCCTGCTCCCCTATGGAGTGGTCCTGCTCAGGATTCAGCAACAGGGCATATTTCATGGATTCCGCATGCTTTCTTGGGTCAACCCTCAAGTCCTCATTAACTGAGGCACTTCCCCTGTAGTTGATTGCCTCCATCATCCATCTCGCATTGTTTTCTGTCGCAAACCTGGCAATGCTTACATATTCGTCAGTGTTCAGGGCGCTGCCAACTGTTGAAAAAAGCATCCTCACAAGTATTTCCTTCTCGTTTTCAGCAGCAGGCCTGCCGATGGATGTTTTTTTCAGGATTTTAATCGCCCCCATGGTGCTTTTGTAGGCTCCTTTTCTCCCGGCAATCATATCGTATCTTTCTGGAATTCGGGAATCCAACTTAAGTGCAATGGATGTGTTGCAATTGGCCAGCTCTTCTGCCATCTCCTTATTCAGGTAAGAGCCATTGGTATAGATTAGTGGGACAATGCCTTGTTCATCTGCCCTTTTTACCAGCCTGGCAGTTTCATAATACCTTCCAGGCGCAAGAGGTTCCCCTCCCGTAATCAGGAGGCCCTTTATGCCCAACTCTCCCGCATTATCTATGAGATTCAACTGCTCAGACAAATTCAATGAATTTTCATTCTTCTTAATCCTTTCCTGCGGCGACCCTTCCAAACAGTATTTGCAGGCCCAGTTACAGGGCTGCAGTACGCCATTCAGGCCGAGATAAATTATCCTTTTCCCGAAAGGGAGGGTTTTCCCTTCAATCTCCTCCCTAAATGAAAGGCCATTGACCCTGAAACGTTTTAACCTATTTTGATTGCCCATAAATTACCCCTTATGATATTGCTCATTTGAAGGATTTATCCCTTTGTCGTACAATCTGCGACAACTTTATATCCAAAACCCTGAATAAACAAATATCGGGTGGGCTCAGATATGTTGATGTCTGATATTGCCATTTTTCCCAAATACTCCCGCATTTCCTCTGGGGAAAAAATCCGAAGGGTTTTGATTATTATATTCTCATAATTTTCCTTAGTAATTTTTTCAAGAACCGGCATTTTGCTTTCCGGAATCCAGGCAATAATCTGAAAAGAGCCACCTGGCTTGAGGTGGTTTTCAATATCTGACAGGATTTTTTCCAGAACCTTTGTTCCCTTCTCCCCGCCGGCAGAGTGGAGATAATAACCTGCTTCTTTCGGCACAGGTTCGAATGGGGGGTTTGCGGTTATCAGGTCAAACTTCATTCCTTTTACAGGCCCAAAGAGGTCGCCCTGCCTGAACTCAATCTTATTTTCGGTGCCATTCATTTTTGAGTTAAATTCAGCGAACAGCAACGCCCTTGGGTTGATGTCGGTTGCATAAACCTTGCCAGCCTTTTCCGCGGCAAAAATCGCTATTATGCCTGAGCCTGTGCATAGATCCAGGACATTGTCCCCTTTCTTAACGGCCAGTTTTTTGGCCAAGTAGGTGTTTTCATGACGAAGTGGGAAAACGGAATCCCATCTACCTGAATTCGGGTAATCGGTTGTTATAACCTTCCCTTTGTAGTGCCAAATTTTCCCCTCCTTTAGTGGCAGTAGCGTCATTTTTCACCCTCCTTGGATATCAGGTAATCACCGATTGCGAGATAGTCCAGGCCTGAATTGTAAAAGCATTCAAGCCCCTGTTCTATGCCGCAGGCAATCGGCTTCCCTGCATAGTTGAGTGAGGTGTTTATCAGAAGCGGCACGCCGGTTAATTTGTCAAACTCATTAATCAATTCATGAAACCTTTTGTTCTGGCTTTTGGCCACGGTCTGTGGCCTTGTCGTCCCATCAACATGGACAACTGCCGGAATCTCGCCTCTTTTTTCTTTTCTAACGTCACAGGTGAAAAGCATGAATGGTGATTTTCCAATTCCGACAAAATATTCCCCGGCCCTTTCCTCCAGGACTGCGGGGGCAAGTGGCCTGAAGCCTTCCCTGCCTTTTATACTGTTGATGACATCCTTCATCCTGCGGTTTCTAGGGTCGGCAAGGATGCTCCTGTTTCCCAATGCCCTTGGGCCCCATTCCATCCTTCCCTGGAACCAGCCAACAATATTTCCACGGGAAATAAGTTCTGCGCATTTTTTGGCAATGTTCCTCTCTTTGCCATAAATGATTTTTGAGTTATCAAGTTTTTTCTCAATCTGCGGGGAATTAAATGATGGCCCTAGATAGGCATGTTCCATAACATAATTTCTTTTGTTGCAAAGAAGTGAATTATAAACATAAAGTGCCGCGCCGAGTGCACTTCCTGCATCATTTGCGGCAGGCTGGATAAAAATGTTTTTGAATTTAGATTTTTCCCTTATTTTCTGGTTCATAAGGCAGTTCAGGGCAACCCCTCCTGCAAGGCAGAGGTTTTCTGATTCTGTTTCCCCATATAAATGGTCGAGAAGGTGCAACACAGTTTCCTCAAGAATTTTTTGGGCGCTTGCCGCAATGTCCTTGTGCCTCTGGGTGATTGGGGCGCCCCACAGCCTTGCCGGACCAAGAACTTTGTGCAGCTCACTGCAGCTAAAAAGAGAGTTTTTTTCAAAATCAATTTTAACCTTGTACTTGCCATCGGGCTTTAGCTGGACCAGTCCCTGGATCTCGTTATAATACTTGGGTTTTCCGTAAGCGGCCAGGCCCATAACTTTGAATTCGTCATGATTCCTCTGGAAACCAAGCAACTGGGTTATCTCCTCATAAAAGAACCCGAGAGAGTCGGGATATTGAAATTCCTCAACTTTGCTAATTTCATTCTCCCTGCCATGTGCAAGGAGAGTTGTGGCGGTTTCCCCAATGCCGTCAATGGATAAAATTGCCGCCTCTTTAAATCTGGAGCAGAGGAATGCCCCTGCCGCATGGGCGAGGTGATGCTCGATTTGGTGAAATTTATAATTGGGCTCGCCGATGGTAAGGAACCTCTTCCTGATTTCCTGCCTCTTCGGGGAATAGCTCCTGAGAAAAACCGGGATTCTTGAATTGAAAAAGAAGAGCCCAAGTTCCTTCTCAATTTTACCCGAGTTCAGGGTAACAATCCATCTTGGAAAAAGGGGAAGTCTCCTTAACAGCCTTATTCCTGGCTTAAAGGAATATGCAATGTGGTCAATTTGGTTTATGGTGATTCCTTCCTTTGCAAGGCAATAATTAATGGAATTAAATGGAAGAATCCAGGAGCTGAATGGGTTTGCCTCCTTTCCGTGCCTTATGCCATTGAACCTTTCCTCTTCAGCAGCCGCAACAAGCTTGCCGTTCTTCAGCAGGCATGCTGATGGTTCATGATAGGCAGAATTCAATCCCAATACATACATTTTTTCACCTATGATTTTCACCTATAAACTAGACATAATTAAATTTCCCTAAAATAATTACTGCTTCCCCTATATTTAACTAGGAGTTGTATAATTTACGACAACAATTGCAAAGATTTAAAAGCAGTAAGGCCATATAATTTTGCTATGCCGGAAGTCAACAAGCCCATTCTGAAACAGATGGGCCTCACCGAGAATGAGATTGAAGTCTACTTAACCCTGTTGAGGGTCGGCTCCTCCTCGGTTTCCTCAATCGCAGAGCACAGCAGGCTCTACAGGCCCTATGTTTATGACACGCTCAAAAAACTGCAGGAAAAGGGCCTTATCAGCTCTGTGGGAAAGGAGGGGAAGAAATTTTTCCGCGCCGCAAAGCCTCAGAAACTTATGGACTTCCTGAAGGACAAGGAAGCTGCGCTGGAAAGCATCATGCCCTCACTGGAATCGCTGATGAAAGCGCCAAAAGAGGATACTATTGTTGAGCTCTATAAAGGCAAGGGAGTAGTCAAGACTGTCCAAAGGGATGTCCTCAACACCCTTAATGAGAGCGGCGGCGAGAGTTTGGTCATAGGCGTTGACGAACAACGGTTCATGGATGCGGACCCGATTGCGATGGGCCAGTTCTTCAACGAAATGAAAAGGAACAAGATTGAGGAAAAGGTGCTGGTGAGGGAGGGCGACAATTATCTGCCTGCGCACAAGGAAACCACAAAATACCGGTTCATCTCCAAAGAATTCTTCAGCCCTATGTCAACGTTCATCTACGGCAACAAGGTGGCGATAATACTTTTCGGCGAGCCCCTGCACGGGCTGATAATAAAAAGCGAGCTCCTTTCCGAATCCTACAGGAAGCAGTTCCACCTTCTCTGGAAAACGGCGAAAACCGAAAAATAACCCCTAAAACCTGGATTGCATTATAATCCCTGCCACAATCAGAACTAAACCAATTAAAGAGGATATTAATATTTCTTC
Organism: Candidatus Iainarchaeum sp.; assembly: GCA_043816965.1. Taxonomy (GTDB): domain Archaea; phylum Iainarchaeota; class Iainarchaeia; order Iainarchaeales; family JAFCCJ01; genus JAFCCJ01. The sequence continues at coordinate 14,469 of JBDRHK010000067.1, forward strand.
GCTCAGCAAGAAAAAGATGTAAATTAGTGAAATAAAGGGGGTCAAATAAATTATATTTGATATTTTTGCTGTGTCTCCATGTTTCAAGGCCAAGAACCAGAATAAGAAAGGTAATGCTGAAGCGAATATGCCCATCCATAACAAACCAACTAACTGAGAAAAATTTGGAATGAATAATTGTGAAGTCACTATTGAAAGAAGCAAGGTATAGATGAATCCAAATAAGTAGTAAAATGCGACGCTTGTTGTTTGGTCATAATCCTGCTTTTTGCCAAGTACTGAAAATAATCCATAAACTATTGCGCCAGAAATTGCCAATAGAACCCCGAAAAGGTTTCCAAAATGTGAACTACCTGCCGCTGAAGCGGCAGGCGTCGGTTGCTTAATTAAACTGCAGTAGTGTGGTCTGCGCGGGTTTCGGCTTTTCCGCTTTCCAGTGTTTTTGCTGGCTTTCTGTGACATATTTATGCATCGCTTCAGT
>JBDRHK010000068.1:0-7034 GCA_043816965.1 Candidatus Iainarchaeum sp.
CTTCAGCCTTTTTTTCCTTTTCCTTGGATTCAGCCATTTATAACCACTTTTGGAATAATTTAAAACCCTTTCAGGCCCCTTCCTGCTCTAACGAAACAGGAAAGCATACAAAAATTGCACTAATAATCTCTCCCTGGAAAGCTTTAAATAGCTTCCCCGAGCCCCTAAAACCCTAAATATTGAGAGCATTTGGGGATAGATATAAATATTTCTCAGCATTAATCTATCCGGAGATTTCAGTGGCTGAAACCAAAAAAAGATGGAAAAACCTGGCAATAATCACGGGGGCAATAATCATTATTGCCATAATTGCCTTCATAATTCTGCAGATTCCTCTCCCTGATGGCAATAATGGCATTAATGGCGCTGTTTTTTTCGAGAAAGATTACATAATTGCATATAGCTCTCTGGTGGCGGAAAAGAATGTAAAAATAACTCGGGATAAGCATATTGAGGAAATCAAACTAAAGGGGGAGGGGAGGGATAATTTTGCCATTATTACAATAATTCCAAAAGAGCTTGCATCAAATGCTAGCTCTATCGAATTCTCAGTTCAGGGGAATAAGGAAGTTTTGGACAATGACCCTCTGATAAAAACAATCGCAATTGAAGGAAAGCCAATAAGCCTGAAAATGACCTTCGCCCCAAAAGAGGAAAGAATTTCAACAATAAATGTGATTCTTCCGCTCTCGTTTCTTGACGCGCTTGATGAATCCCAACTAATCCAACTGAACTCAGAACTGAAAAAGGCAGGGGAACTGAATCTGGATGTGGATAAGGCAAACGAATATGAAAATTCCTTAGGCCAAAAATTAGTTGAAACATTTTCCTCGGCAGCAATTGAAACCCAGACGGAAAATGAAAATGTGATTTCATTTCAGGTGAAAGCAGGAAGCTCAATATTCAACCAGATTTTAGAAACATTCGAAGCCCAAAGGGAAGAATACGTCCCGCAACAAGATTCTGGGGAAACTAAAAAAAAACGTGAATTACCCAATTTAGATTCCTTGGTTGAAACAGTTTTCGAGGATTTTGAAAAAACTGGCGAGGAATTTACGGGAGGAATTGAAGAACCCCCTCCCGCAATTCAAGAAACTCCTCCAATTGAGTCAGAATTTGCCCTTCCCTGCCCTTCGCAGGAGGATATCCGCGAAGAAATGTTTTTTCCGATTTCAATTCTCGCCCCAAAGCACACAATAGAACGAAAAGTGTGCGCTAGCAACCCTTCGGGATTTGGCACAAGTCTTACCCCTGAACCAGGGATTGAAAGAATTAATGAGAAATACTTCGATATTAAAATTGAAGGTTCACAAGACCCCTATACTGTAAAAATAACCCTTGACCTTTCCAACTACCTAAAGGAGAATGCAAAATTCCCTGATGACGCCTATGGGGGCGGGTTGAGATTAAATTATGGAATACAAGATGGCGGCCCATATACTATTCCATTTAACATAAAAATTGATGACCAAATATTTCCTGGGGATTTCATATTTGCGGCTCCAGACATCATCCATTTCAAAAGCATAAATGGCAGCTCCCTGGAAAAACCGGTTTTTGTTGTTAACAGCCTTCCCTTTAGCCTTCCTCTTAAGGGCTGCAAAGATACAAAGTTGCTTCAAAGGACCGCAACCGCAGTTATGGTTTCAAATACTGATTCCTGCACACTAACTGCGGGAAGAAGGGCACTTTTCTTTGACAAAAGAACCACCAGCATAAACACAGGGGACAAAATTCTGGAAGAACTCTACTCTGCAGACTCAATAGTGCCGACAGTTTATGCCCCTGACAATGTAGACTGGAAAACCTGCTCAAGGAATTTCTGTGCCTGCCCTGCCCTTGCAGGCTCCCTCCAAGATTTGGAGAGGAAATACAACGAATACAGGAGAAGTGCATATGAGGTGAGGGACAGTTACTATGATTCCTATGGCACATATGATTTCGCTTTTGGAACAATTGTAATGACCGCCGATTTCGGCAAGGAGTGCGAATTGCCCTTGCGATTTCAGGAGATTGATATTGGGCCAGGAAGAATATATTTCATTTCTATAGAAACTAACCTAATAACCGGCGAGGAAGAGGCAAAGATAAAGAAAATAATAGCCGGCGGTTCCCCAAAATTGGACGCCCTATCAGGCCAGTGGCCATATGTTTCAGATGAAGGAATGGAAAATGACACAAAGGAAAATACAATCTATACCTTTGCCCAGCGCTTTACCCCTGACTCTGCCTGCTTTATTGGCCCACTTGCGGATAAGGTGAGGGAAGCCCTTTACCCTGAAACATCCGAAGAACTTACAATCTTCGGGAAAATCACGCAAAAAGCTGTCTGCAATGGCCAGATGCATCCGATGCAGTTTTCATTTGCAACTGAGGAGGATGTTGAAAAGGTCTGCGAGGGAAAAAGAAAACTCTACGGGGATTATGTTTTCTATGCCCCAATAAAGGACTGGACCCATACCGCATGGTATACAGGCCTCACAGGTACAGGCGGAGGATGCATAGAAAAAAGCTCCACCTCACATAAAGTTACCACTGGGAAAACAGAATACTGTTTAGATGAAGATGGCACAGCAAAAACTCTGGCAGAACCATTAACAAAAATCTTTTTTGATGAAGAACCGCAACAATGTTCCGAAACCGAGGAAGCAAAAGAAACCATAACTGAACTCAACAACACAATTGACCCCTGGAACAAACTACAGGAACAATTAGTGGTTTGGGCATTTGAAAAAATAATGCCTGCAGAACTGGAAACCACGGAAGAACTCGAGGAGGAAATTGGAGTAGACGGCAAGATTCAGCAATTCTTTGCTGACACAACCACTTTTTTAGAAGTTTCCGGTGATTTCAGCCTTGGAACAAGGTTAGAACTAAGAGAAAAGGCCCTTGAGGAGGGAAATGAATTATTGGACGAAATCTCCGAAAACGAAATCCTAACCGAAAAATACCGCGAGCAGTTGGAAGAAGTTTTATCAGGGATTGAAAAGGCCGAAGGAATAATTGACCCCATAATTATGGAAACAATTAATTCACTGGGCGATGATTTAGTTCTCAGGTATAACGAAAAGATAGGAAGCTATTTCATTATGCCAAAAAATATTGAAATCAACTTTGATGAGAATTTTGTTGTTGTTGGTTACAAATTCGATGATACATCTATGATAGTAAATGCTGTTACAAAATCTGAAGCGGAGAAATTAACAGAGTCCGATGGAAAATTAATTATCCTTGGTACTGCCGTATTTTATACTGATGCAGTTCTGGCTGCAGGAATATTTGGCGTAAAGATGAGGCTGGACAAGCTTCAAAATCTAACTCCGGATATTGTAATAAGGTCCTACCTTGACAAATACCCAAATTCCCAGGTGGTTAAGGATCCCTATGGGAAATATACGGTATTTTTGCCCCAGGCACTAACTGATGAGGAAAAAGTAATGCGAATTTCGGAGCGTATGGGGACAGAATATTCAATGTATTATGTAGGATCAGAATACGGGGATGTGATGGTTGTGGAGCGGGGAATAATTCCCGATGAATCAAAGGGCATCTTTTTTAGCGCAGATGATTTAGATTATAGTGAAATACAGCGAAAGAGGGATAGGCTAGCTAGCTGGGTTAGGAACCTTCAGTCACAGCCTTATGATGATGTAAGTGGTTTGGAAATTTTTGGTATTGAAGCATGGCTTAGGAATAATAAAATTTCACCGGACGATGTCTATTTTGGTGACACTCTTCTAAGTGAACTTATTAGAAGAGGGGATTCTGCAGCTATAAGCAGATTTATGTGGGAGGCTGAAGTGGTTGCCAGCAAGTATTCTGTTGGAAAAATGGACAATTTTACAAAAAGGGCCGCCCAACAAATTATTGCTTCCAACAAACAGCTGCTCAAACAGCAGGGCAAGGTCGGAAAACTAGAACGATTTAAACAAAATATAGTGGGTCTTTTGAGGTCAAAAATTTCTGTGGAAGATAGAATTAAAACATTTGTAGGTGGGGCACACACCCACCCTTTTGGTGTTGGGGAAAACATAGTTGTTGTAAAACATGGCGGGACCGAAATTTATTATGAGTTTGGTGTCTCCACTTTTGACAAGGGGGACATACTTACTGACCAGCGCGCTAATGAGCTGGGAATAATAAAAGAGAAGGTCGCTTTCAGGCAGGAGTCTTTTGATATGTCAAAGCAATATACTCAAAAATTATTGGGCAACAACAAGGAAGTAGTCATAATGGAAATGGAAACCAATCTCATGGATAAAATTGCACTCCATAAAGAACGCGCAAGAGTATTTCCAGATGATGAAATTAATAAGAAATTGTTAAATATGTTGCAGGGCGAGATGAGTTCAACTGTTGATGAAATAAAGGCACTTGTAAGATCTGATGCCGATGTTGAAGAAATTGTGAAGATTTATAGGCGTTTAACCGATCTTCATGAATTGGGATTTAGGGATTTAGAAATTGGTGGACAAATATACAGTCTTCAAACCATAGGTGATGATCTAAGCAGATTAAGGAGGCTGGAAGAAGCATTTTCAAATGAGGATGAATTTTTAAAAGCCCTGAGAAATGGTAGCGTCAATCCGAGCAAGGCAGATATTGATAATTTGAGAATCTCAATTCCCAGTGTCCAAAAGGCAGAGATAGGAATAGCCACCAAAAACGAGAGAGTTATTGGAGGGATTGTAACCACAACTGGCGGTAGAGCCACCTATGCAATAGACAGCAGTTCCCCTGAAACAACAGAAATTTTCACAAAAGCTAAACACTATCAAGGAGAGGTTGTTTATGATGGTTACAAAGGAGAAAGAAGATCTGCCCAGGAAGTAATTGAAATAATTAAAAAAATAAAAACTTATGAATTGCCTACAGTCACTTTTGAGAAAGAATTATTAAACCAAAGCGGGGCTCTTGTAGGAGGAAAAACATCTGGCGGCAAATATCTTCTGTCATCAGGATTAGGTGATGAAGCAGTGGAGATTACAAATCCTGCGACAATAGCCAGAGTCGAGGAATTCTTGGAAAGTGGTTCGCGTTTAGATATAGATGATTTGGCAGGATTACTTTCGGCAGAAACTATTAAAATAAACACAGCAGTAGATGATGTTTCAGCTATTTCGCTAAACAACGAGAGATATGCTACAAGGGTGGCAGAAAGTCCTGATGAGGTAATTAGGATATTGAAAGGCTCAAAACCAAAAAAACTATCTAAATTAAGAAGCACTTTGACCAAAGCCAAAGGATGGTATTCTGCAATGAAAGAATACTCTGTTAACAAAATAGCCACAAGAAACGCAATAAAACTTTTTTCAAGGGCCAAGAATGCTTTCATGATGAGCAAAATAGGGGAAAAAGTACTGAAGTATGGTGATGATGTTGCGACAAAATTCCCGAGATTGGCGAAAACAGTGAGTGTTGTTGGAAAACCAGTTATAAAAGTTGGGGGGAAAGCGGGGGCAGTATTAACTGTTGTTTTGATTACTTTAGAGGGAGTTTATTCGATAGGTTATAATTTATACAACAAAAACAGGATTGAGGCATATGGGCAGGAACTGAATGAAAAGGTGGCTGGGAATGTTTCACTGGAAGCGACATTTGGGGAAGCGGCAGAAATGTTAATAACGCCCGGCCTATATCCAGTAAACGAGCCTGTTCTGGAGAGGGACAAATCAGTCACCTTTTTCCAGGCAGGGATGAAAGATACCGAAAGGCATCTGCTTTCCATGCTGGAGCATTTCAATTCAAATAATGCCGAAGGAGCGGTTACCTCCTCAAATATTAAGAGAGAACAGGGAGAAGAAATCAAACTAGACCAGTCATTGGAGAACCTATCTTTCACTGGGGAAAAAATCAATGCCGCTTATAAATTGTGCAGTGAAGGGGCAGACATTGATTCCTGCTACAAGCCGTATTACCAACCTAAAGATAAAGTATCAAAATACCTTCCTGATGAAACCGGGGGAGTTTCCCTGAATATTGAAACAGCGAAGAAGCTTTACAAGGAACACACCGGCCAATTGTCCCCCTTGAGAATAGAATACAAGGGAATTAGCGGAATCGGCGGGGGAATAAGTGAATCATTTGCAAAGTTCGCGATTTTCACCAACTATGCCCAGTTGGATTGTGGGGGAATTCTATCAAAAACACTTAATGTGGTAGGAAGTTCAGGGCAGGCGAGTTGTGAAGAGGAAGGCAATGAAATTACAATAAAAACATTAACCCAAAATTCGGATTCAAAAAAATCAACATTTATGCTAATAAGTGATTTAATTCCAGAAGAGCACAGTGGTTTAGCAGTAACTTATCCGCAGTCATTTGCCGAAGCAGTTGAAGAAGGGCACAAAGTAAGCAACAATTACTATGAGGCACCGCAGGACGGAACCAATTACATTGTCTGGATGAACGTGCCTGACACAAAGGCAGCCCTCACAATCTTGCAGGAGGAAAACAATGCAAATTGCGAAGTGGACAATAGCTGCAGCCATCTGAAGGCATACCACAGTCTGCCATCCCTTTTTGATGTGGTTGATTCAAACCTTTTAAGTGAAAAAATTGTTTCCTATGTGCATGGGGATGGCACAAGAGAAGAAATTGAGGAACAATTAAACCAAATTAACGAGGAAATAAGGGAGCACAACGATAGTATTCCAATTGTCCAACCTATGGTTGATGGAAAACCCCTGTTCATAAAGCTCCCTGAATTGGATTTTGAGGGTGAAACCGTAAAAATCAGCAAAACCACTTACGTGGAGGATGAGGCAACAGCTGAGGAAAACCAGAAATATCATATAGTGGCCATTGAGGAGGAGCAGGATTATTGGGTTAAGTGGGACTGCTATCCTGAGGATCCGGAGTCAACCGCAGGAAAGGCAATGAATTGGGCAATCTGCATAGATGGCCATTTAAAGAACAATATGGGCATTTTTACCAACTAAAAGCCCCCAATTCCTCAATGATACCTTGCCCTGGATTCAATGGGTGAAATGCGCTCAATAACCTCTTTCCCCCCGGAATTTGCCCTTAAATACCCA
>JBDRHK010000069.1:0-10267 GCA_043816965.1 Candidatus Iainarchaeum sp.
AGCCAGAACCCGAGCCAGAGCCGGAATTTATAAGGGCAGGAGCAATTCTGAATTATAATAGCAATGAAAGGATTATGGGTGTGGGAAAGGAGATTTTAGTTGACGGAAAGAACAACTATTCAGGCCAGATTTTGGCAATAAGGCTTGTGGAAATTTATATTACTGGGACAGAATACAGCGGAAAATTCGAGATTTTTAACAGTGGCGGGGAAAGGCTTGACAGGGAGGTTATTGAGGCAGGCCAGGATGTTGTTTTTTACGATTCCATAGGGGATGAAATTGGTGTTGACGCATTTATTACGGCAAAACAGTTCTTTATCTCGGCAACAGGCTGAGGGGTTATGTTTATTAATTCTTTAGGCTAAATAGTATACAATGGCTGACATAAAAGTGCCGGATTTAAAAGTCGGGAAGTTAAAAACAAACACCCTGCTGATTCTCGCAGGCGTTGTTTTCGCTGGCCTAATTATAATAATTCTTTTGTTCACCCTGTTTGGTCAGCCTGCCGATGACGGTGTTGTGCCTGAATGCACTAGTGCTGCGGACTGCGAGGGAATGCAATCAGCAATTGCCTGTTACCCCTACAGCTGGAGCTGTGTTGAGGGGAGTTGCGTTGCAAACTGCAGTCCATCCTGCAAAGAGAAATGGAGCTGTGGCGATTGGGGAGAATGTTCAAATGGCACAAGAGTCAGGGATTGCGTTGAACTGAATGGCTGCAGCACCAGCTTAGAAAGGCCTGTTGAAAAGGAACCTTGTACCGAAGTTCCTGTCGATTACTGCATTGGCGCTAGTGATTGCGATGGCAAGGGCCTGATTCATGCCGATTGTGTGGGAAGCTGGGAGTGTGTAAGCAATAAGTGCGACTGGGACTGCGAAATAATCCCCCCAATAACCCCTCCTGACACAACAGGGCCGATAATTAACCTTGATTTCGGGGAAAGTGTTGAGGTTAATGGCATTGAATTTGACCTTGTGAAAATTGAAGAATATCCGAGAATCCTGAGCGGTTACAGGAATTCAATTAATTTGCAGACCGCCACTAAAACCAAAACATACCTGACAGCCTGGGTTAAGGTTGTAAACAACAGTTCAGAAACCGTAAACATAACCGCCTCGAACTTTTCAGGAACTGATGATTTGGGAAATTCCTATGGTTTGGGGACCGGAATAAGGTATGATGCCCTGAATTCAAGGGCAGGAAGGCTTGCTCCTGGGCTTACAATAGCTGGCACAATAATCTGGGAGGTTCCTGAGGCGGCGAAAGCATTCACTGTTGAGTTTGATTTCACCAATCTGAATACAGATAAGGAGATGCTGATTTGGGCAATTCCTGAAAGTGCGGTTACGCCAAGGGAATGCACTGGTTTTGACAAGGTCCAGTATCTTGCGCACTACTACAATGAGGCAAGGGGGGAATTCCAGTTTGCCTTCAAGAATAACAGCGGAAAGGTGTGGAAAGAATATGAATTGGTAGTTGATGGCAATTCATCAATGGCGGTCTTTGACCAGCCAAGGCAGTTCCTGCAGTCATTTACCGATGTTATTGTTTATGTGCCGATGGACAAGGCGGCCATTGCAGTGGGCAAGCCATTTGATTTAACCCTTGATTACAATGTTTTACTGGGTGACTTCTTCACGGAAAATGCAACGTGCACATACAGCACTTAAGCCAATTCTTTCAGTTTACCGAAGAAATAGGGCCTATCTTCCACAACCCAGACCTCAAATTCCTGCAAATCCTGTTTCAGGAAAGGGCTGAGCCTTTTCTCCCTGGTTATGTCAGCCCCTATGGAAATTGCGTTCAGGGAAGGCATAACAACAAGGGTTTTCCCTTTCCACTTCCCACGCAAAAAGCATTTGAATAGTTCATGCTTTGCCCCCTCGCTGATTGAAACCGCAGGATGCTCATGGGCAATAACAATTGTTTTCGCGGAATCAATTTTCCCGGGTTCTGTCTTGTTGCCATGGAGGAAAAGCAGTTTCCCTTCCCCGAGGAAAAATTCATCTAGAATTTCAATTCCCTCCCATTTTGCAATTGGGCCCAAAATGGAATCATGGTTTCCCTTTACAAGAATAATTTTTTTGCAGTATTTCTGCAGGAAACGGAGCAAGTCAATAACCTCGTTCCATTCCTGCTCGGAAATTGTCCCAAACTCATGCTTCAAATCCCCGTTTATAAGGATAAATTCAATTCCCTTACCCCCTTTTTTCAAAACAGAAAACACCCTCTCCCTCAGCCTTTTCTGAATCTCCTTAAAATTGAACCTTGGAAGCAGCACTCCTTCCTTGTTCATCATTCCCTCATAGCCAAGATGCAGGTCTGCAATTGCAAGCAGTTTGCGCTTTTGCGAGTAAAGGGAAAGGTCAACTATCTCCCATCCGGGAATAATTTCATCAGCCATAATAAAAACACCCCCAAAAAATTTAAGATTTTGACTTAATCCTGCTTTCAATTTCTGCATGCATCCTCTGAAGGAATTCCAATCTATCTTCCATTTTCAGCAAATCCATTCTCCCCTGCATGGCAATATTTATCGCAAATGGGGAGGGAATTTCAGTATTTATTCTCTCAAGCTTTATTTTTCCCTGCTCAATCTCCCCAATAATCAGGCCCGCATGCCCAATATCCATCAAATCCTCCAAAACCTCCCGCCTTGCCTCCTTCAATATGCTGAAATCGTTTGAAATTCTCTTCACTGCAGCAATAAGCAAACGTGCTGACATCTGCTGCCGTCCTGCGCTTTTCCTTCTCCCGCGGTATGAGCGCAGAATCATCAAACTCCTGACCGCGCAATGCCTGAACCTCCTCCCCAAAACCTCTGTCCTTTCAATCGCCATTTTCAGCAGTTCCCTGAGCTCATTGCTTTTCACCGCCCCCAGTGCCTTATCTATATTCATTTTTGAGTCGCTGCTCAGCATAAAGCCATTGTCATTGATGCTTATCTCCACATCCCTCCTGCTGAGTTTGGAGAGGGCAAAGCCATATGCCCTGCTCAAGGCGTCATTTGTCCTTCTCCCGAAAAGGGAATGGAAAACAATATTCTTTCTCCCCTGCTCATCCTCAAAGAATTCTATCAGCAGCCTGTTCCTGTGCGGAATTTTTGCGTAAAAATACTGCTCCCTGAAATACTCATATATTGCGGTTGCGGCATTCTCCTCAAGGTAAAGGTATTTCATTATAAATTCAACAATTTCCTTGTTACTCCGCTTTGCCGCAAACTTTCCCTCCATCAATTTCCTGAATTCACCAATTTGCTCGGCCAAATCAAAGCTCAATGGAAGCATTTCGCTAAACCAGCTTGGAACTGTCGGAGGCCTTTTGTATGCCGCAGAAACCTGGGCATTCATTCCTGAGGCATAGTTGAAAACATAGCTTTGCCCCCCAAGGACAAAAACATCCCCTTTTTTTAGCCTCATCAAAAAGCCCTCGTCTATAGTTCCAATTAGGTGGTCCTTAATCTTCACCTTAATCCTTGCCTCATCAGGAATTGTGCCGATATTTGTCATGTAAATAATCCTCGCCATCTTCCCCCTTTTGCCTATCATTCCTGTTTTTTCATCATGCCAGATTTTTCCATATACATGCCTAAGTTCAAGTGCGGAATATTCCCCGCTAAGGTAGCTTATCACCTCATTGAAATCCATTCTGGGAAGCTGCCTGTAGCAATAACTCCCCCTGATGAGCTTAAACAGCTCATCAATATGAATCGGTTCCTCAATCGCAATCCCATAAATATGTTGCGCCAGAACATCTAAGCAATTCTCAGGAATCTGCAATTTATCAATTTTTTTCTCAAGTGCATTTTTCAAAAGAACGGCACACTCAACCAAATCATCCCTGTCCATTACAATTATTCTTCCCTTAATCTTCTCGTGGAGCTGGTGCCCGCTCCTTCCCATCCTCTGTATTGCCCTTGCAACACTTTTTGGGCTGCCCAAAAGCACAACCAAATCTATGTAGCCGATGTCAATTCCCAATTCAAGGGATGTTGAACATACGACTGTTTTCAACTTCCCCTGTTTTAATCTCTCCTCAACATTCAGCCTCATTTCCCTGGAAAGGGAGGAGTGATGGGCGCCAATATTCCCCTCTGAGTAAAGGGTCGGGAATTTGTCCTTTAGATTATGGACAACCCTCTCAGTGGCCGACCTTGTGTTTGTAAAAATCAATGTTGTTTTATGGTCCTGAATCAGCTGGTGCAGTTTGCCGTAAAGGGCCTCATGTATCTGCCCTTGCGTGGTGTTGACCATGTCCCTTAAGGGGGAAATCACTTTCAGGTCCATTTTCTTGAGGAAGGAAACATCAATAATCCTGCAATCCCTTGGCTCATTTTTGCCTTTGTTCCCAACCAGAAAATTCGCGACCTTTTCCAGCGGCGCAACTGTTGCGCTCAGGCCAATCCTTGTCATTTCCGGGCTCAGGCGCCGGAGCCTTTCCAGTGAAAGTGAGAGGTGAACCCCCCTTTTGTTCTCCGCAAGGGAATGGATTTCATCAATTATGCACCAATTTACCCCCCTTAAATTTTCCCTGAACTTTGGCGCGTTCAGCAGTATCGCAAGTGATTCAGGGGTTGTAATGAGAATATGCGGGGGCTTCCTGAGCATCTTTGACCTTTCAGATGTGGAGGTATCGCCGGTTCTTACCGCCACCCTAACATCAATTTTTTTCTTTATTTTTTTCGCCGCTGTTTTTATTTCCCCTAATGGTTCATTCAGGTTCCTTTCAATATCATTGCTCAGGGCGCGCAAAGGGGAAATGTAAACACAATAAACCCTGTCCTCAAGCCCCCCGGATTCTGAAAGGCCAATCAATTCACTCAAAATTGCGGTGAATGCTGAAAGTGTTTTGCCAGTCCCTGTTTCCGCGCTTACAAGGGTGTCAAGGCGGTTGTGGATGTTGAGGATTGAGTAGCGCTGGGGCTCTGTAAATGTGGAGAACTTCCACTTGAACCATGCCCCCATCAAGGGGTTCAGAACGCGGTAGATTTCCGCATCAGAATGCTTTTCCTTCTGTAATTCAATCAACAGCCTCACCAGACTTCTACATAACAAGGGTTGATCATAAGTTAACCCCCTATAGATTAACCTAAAGCAACATAATTTAAAAATTAATTAAACGAAAACCGGGTTTGGTCAGAAAAAAACTCCAACCACAATCAGAAATATGATGGAAATAATAATAAGTCCAATAAATATGGCTGCCCCTGCAATTGCCCCTTCCTTAATCCCATTTTTTGCCGCAAGGTAAACCGGCACCCCAAATCCGAGGGCCAAAGACACCAAAAGCCCGAGGAAAAGGGTTAGCATTACAATAAGCCCCATAACTGAGTAGGAAATCATTGAATCAAGAAGCACAAGTAAAATAAATGCCCCTATCCAGAAGAGAATCAATGCAAGGGAAACAGCGAATCCAATTCCCGCCATTTTTATGTAAGGGTTTATTTTAGTTACTGCCTGCTTTTTTCCGGAATCTATTTTTCCGGAACCTGTTTTGTTGCCTTTTGCCAATGCCCTGCCAACAATTTTCAGTGCGGCAAGAACCACCAAAAGCAGAACAATTACCGCCAGAACTATCTCTAACCAAAAAAGCGCAAGAATGCTTTTTGAATACTCTCCCCTTACATGGAAACTCTCCCAGGGGTCCAAATTCTGCGCAGTTTTTACCAGCCCTTTTGTGTTGCGGATGCTGTCTGAGTATTGTTTGTACTCGTAGCTTGCCTCTGATGCAACACTCAATTTCTGCATCCCGCCAACATCAAGAAAATCTGTTTTGTAATCAACCTCTGCAGAACCGCCTTTCAGATTCAGGCCTTCCTGCACATTTACCGCGACCCTCACATACTCAACAAGTGCGGCATCCTTATCGACAATTGTTTTGAAATCAATATCCCAGTTCCCGAGCATATTTTGTGTTGCTGATTTTGAAATTTTGTAGAATAAAGTTATTGTGCTGCTTCCATAGGCAGGAATTTTATTTGGCAAATCCATTTTCAGGATTGTCGCATTGGAAGTTAATTCCTTTTCATAACTGATGCGCTCTGCCCCTGGCTGCTCCTGGACAAGTTTGTAAACAACAACCTGGTTTGGAATTTCAAAACTTAATTCCTCAATTGGCTCATCAGTTGTATTTTCAATAACAATCTGCGCCCTGACAACGGCATCACCTTCTCCGTCGAAACTTACAGCGTAATACTGCTCCTTATGGATGTAGCCGTCACTTATCAGGGCACTAGTGGGGGTGATTAGCGTAAGCAGGACAAGCAACGCAAAAATTGCCGAAAATATTTTTCCTGATTCCATGAAGGCATTGTGCAGGGGGATTTATAAATAACCGGCGAAATTGTGAGGAAAAAACCTAATCGAAATATATTCAAAAAACAGAGAAAAAATGAGGTGCGGGAGCCATGAAGTATAACACTTTTACTCTCTTAGCAGAGTGAGCTTGCTCCCGACCTATGTGCTTACCTATTTTGTCGCTTTAGGTTAAATCACCTCGAAAGTATAAAGGGCATTCTCATTTATATATCTTGCCGGAACTTTAAGCCGTGAATAAGTTGTTAAAGTGAAGGCGTTACATTCGTTGCTTCACGAAGTGCCTTTCCACAGATTAAGCCTTTCTTCAAGGCCTTTGTTTTCCTCAATTATCTCTTTGGGGATTTTATCAAATTTCTTGAAGAATTCCTTCTGTTCCCCGACTTCCTTAATCCAGTCTTCTTTATCCACCTTCAGGAGCTCATTAAGCTGCTCCTTGCCAATGTCCAGCCCGTTAAGGTCGATGGATTCAGGGTTGGGCAAGAAGCCAATAGGGGTTTTAACAGCGTCAACTCGCCCCTCGCTCCTGTCAATTACCCATTTAAGCACCCTCAAATTCTCCCCAAAACCAGGCCACATAAAATCGCCTTTCTCATCTGTCCTGAACCAGTTTACATGGAATATCTTCGGTGCATTTTCCAGATTTTTTCCCATATTAAGCCAATGCTGGAAGTAATCTCCCATATGATAGCCACAGAAAGGCAGCATTGCCATTGGGTCTCTTCTTGCTTCACCAATTTTGCCCTCAGCCGCCGCAGTTTTCTCCGAGGCAAGTGTTGCGCCAATAAAAGTCCCGTGCTGCCAGTTGAATGACTCATAAACAAGCGGGTCAAGTTTTGCCCTTCTCCCCCCAAAAAGGATTGCTGAAATCGGAACCCCTTTGGGGTTCCCCCACTCTTCTGAAAACGAAGGTGCCTGATGAATAGGGGCAGTAAACCTTGAGTTTGGGTGGGCACCTGGCTCATTTGAATCCGGAGTCCATCTCTCCCCTTTCCAGTCGGTTCCTCCCTTAATCTCGTGGCCAATTCCTTCCCACCACACAGTATTATCGTCACTAAGGACAACATTTGTGAAAATGCTGTTTTTCTGGACAGACTCCATTGCATTTGGGTTTGTTTTATTGCTTGTTCCTGGCGCCACACCGAAAAATCCTGCCTCAGGGTTTATCGCCCATAACCTTCCATCTTTTCCGATTCGCATCCAGCAGATATCATCTCCCACAGTCCAGATTTTATAGCCTTTGTAATTTGTTGGCGGGACAAGCATTGCAAGATTTGTTTTTCCACAGGCGCTTGGAAATGCCGCCGCAATGTAATGGATTTCTCCCTCAGGTGATTCAATTCCCATAATCAGCATATGCTCCGCCATCCAGCCTTCCTTTGATGCCATATGGCTGGCAATCCTGAGTGAAAGGCATTTTTTCCCGAGAAGTGCATTCCCCCCATAACCAGAGCCCACACTCCATATTGTATTGTCCTCTGGAAAGTGGCAAATCCTCCTTTTTTCAATATCCAAATCTGATTTACCATGCAGGCATTTTGTGAAATTATCAGAATCCCCGAGAATTTCAAGGGCCCTTTTTCCTGCCCTAGTCATAGTCATCATATTGAGCACAACATAAATACTGTCAGTAATCTGAATCCCTATTTTGCTGAAATCAGAGCCAAGCGGGCCCATACTGAAGGGAATCAGATACATTGTCCTCCCTTTCATAGAGTTGTCGAAATATCCGCCCAGTTCCTCATAAGCCTCATTAGGATGTTTCCAGTTGTTAAGAGGTCCTGCAGTAACTTGTTCCTCTGTGCAGATAAAGGTAAGGCTTTCAGTTCTTGCAACATCATTTTGCGCCGAGCGGTGAAGAAAGCAACCAGGAAGTTTTTCCTGGTCAAGTTCAATAAGTTCCCCTGTTTTAAGCGCCTCTTTTGTAAGCGCCTGCTTCTGTTCATCAGAACCATCAATCCAGACAACATCATCCGGCTTGCACATCTCAGCCATTTCCTCAATCCAAGCAATCAGCTCTTTATTCGAGGTAATTGTTTCAATTTTATCCCTGTATTTTCCCATAAAATCACCCCAGTTTTTCTACCGCATCCTTAATTCTTCCAATCCCTTCCCTAATATCATCCATTGAAGAGGCATAACTGAACCGAATGTGGTTGTTTGAGCCAAATTCATCCCCAGGCACCAGTGCAACCTTTGCTTCCTCCAGCAGGTAATCGCAAAGAGCGGCACCATTGCCTATGCTCTTGTTAAAAACTCCCCTGACATCAGGAAATGCGTAAAAAGCGCCCTCAGGTTCCACCAATTTTATCCCGTCAATTTCATTCAAATGCTTAAACACATACTGCCTTCTTTCATCAAACTGCTTAATCATCTCCCCCACAGATTCCTGCTGGCCGTTGAATGCCTCAAGCGCGGCATACTGTGCTATTGAGCAGGGATTCCCTGAGGAATGGCTCTGGACATTGCCCATTGCCTTAATAACTTTCTCATTTCCTGCAGTGTACCCAATTCTCCAGCCTGTCATTGCATAGGTTTTTGAAACAGCATTGCATGTGAGGGTTAAGTCCTTAACTTCCTCTCCCAATGAGGCAGTGGAAATAAACTTCCTCCCGCCATAAACAAATTTCTCATAAACCTCATCCGAAATTATATAAAATTCCTTCTCAACAGCAAGTTCTGCAATCGCCCTTAATTCACTTTCTTCAATAGTTGCCCCTGTGGGATTTGATGGGGAGTTGATTATTATTGCCTTGGTCTTTTCACTCACTGCTTCCCTCACTTTTTCAGCACTTATCTTAAATGCCTCATCAGTCCCGACAAAAACCGATTTCCCCCCTGCAAGTGTAACCTGTTCCTTATAGCTTATCCATGCAGGAATCGGAATAATCACCTCATCCCCCTTATTCAGCAACGCCAGCATTATATTGTACAATGAATGCTTCCCGCCATTTGAAACAATTACTTCTTTCGGGGAATACTCCAAACCATTCTCCCTCTTCAATTTATCGCAAATTGCATTTTTCAGCTCAGGAATCCCTGAGGCAGGCGTATACTTTGACCGGTTATCATCAATCGCCTTCTTCCCGGCAGCCTTAACATTTTCAGGGGTGTTGAAATCAGGCTCCCCAATCCCGAACTTAAGGACATTTTCCCCATCTGCAATCATTTGGTTTGCCTTTGCATTGATAGCCATTGTTGAGGATGGGGGAATGGCGACCGCAACTTTGTTAAGTTCCCTGCTCAATTCATCACCAGCACAGCATAGCTTTTCATTTCAACAATTTCGGCAAGGCCCCTTATCTTCTCAATAAGCTTGTTCATATCTTTGTTGGAATGTGTCTCTCCCTGGCAGATAATGTCATACTCCCCAACAACCTGATAAATGTGGTTCACCTCATAGGGCATTGTCTTCAGTTTCTTTACAACTTCAGTCCTGGGGGCGGAGGTTTTCAGGCGCAGGCACATAAGTGTCCTGAAATCAAATTCGGTCCTTGTTTCAACCGTAAATTTCTCAATTATTCCCCTTTCCAGCATTTCCTTTACCCTATTTCTTACAGTACCCTCGGAAACCTTCAATTTCTTCCCGATTTTGAGATAGGAGGTTCTTCCATTTCTCCTCAGTATTGAGAGTATCTGCTCATCAAGAATGTCCAAAAAATTACCTCAAATAGTAAGATGTGAAAAGGCTTAAAAATAAATCAGAAATTACGAATTTCGTAACAGGTTATTCTGCGCCTATTTTGCCGGATTAAGGAGGGCGGAAACAGATTTGCTCCCATGCATGGCGTTTATTGCGCTGGCAAATATTTTTGCTATTGAAAGCACCTTGATTTTGGAGAATCTCTTTTCCTTTGGAATCGGGATGCTGTTGGTGACCACAATCTCCTTTATTGCTGAATTTTTAAGGCTATTTACCGCATCCCCTGCCAGGACAGGATGTGCGACCGCAACA
>JBDRHK010000070.1:0-2962 GCA_043816965.1 Candidatus Iainarchaeum sp.
CGCAACCCCCAACCTGCTCAAGGTAAGGTATGCCTTTGCCTCATATTCATTCAGGCCGAGCTTTTTTATCTGGTCAAGCAACTCAATCATTTAAACTCCCACAAAGAAAGGGCAAAGAAGTATAAATAATTTCTGGTTGGGTTTTTACACAGTTTTTGCATTAAATATTTAAACTAAAAAGACGCATATTAATACTGTATTGGGAGTTAAGGAGGCGAGTTATACTACGTGCGAATGATTTTTTCGCCAGCCTTTTTTAAAGGGCTGAGTAGATCCCTGGCTTGCCTCTCTTACACTTATTCTCTTATTTTTCCGCAAATCACGATTGGAAAGCTTTTTAAACCACAAAAACCTATTAGTTAACAATTATTATTGGATTATTTGAATAAAATAAACAAACTTGAAAGGAGGTTGAAAAAAATGGCTGACATTATGTTGGAAATTGGAATAGCTCTCCAGAACACTTCGGTGAGTCTGGTGGAAGCTTTTGTCAGTACCTTGTGGATTGCGGCAATTTTTGCGATTGCCCTAATAATAGGGACGCTGGTCGCATGGGTCCTGAACAAGATAATCCACGAGTTTTTAAAGCTGGGCAAGCTTAATGACTGGCTCAAGTCAAGGAACCTGGAGAATGCGCTGCTGGGTGTTAACCCGGTAAACGTGGTCACCACAATGGTAAGCCTTTTCGTGATTCTGGTCGCCTTGGGCAATGCCGCAACAATCGCAAATTTCCCTTTCCTTATGAATGTAATGGGAGGGGCGATAATGTTCCTGGTGAGTTTCACGCAGGGACTGGCGATTGTGGTTGTCGCACTTTATGCGGGAGCGTATATCGGCAACATAATCCGAAAGGCGCAAAAAATCATGTTCGCACATCAGGTGGCTATGGGGCTGCAGATATTCATTGGTTATATCTCGCTTGTCCTTGCGCTTGACCTGCTGCTGCCAGGGGTCAACACATCAATACTGAAGGATCTCCTTCTGTTGCTGATGGGCGCCCTTATCATCGCATTCGGTCTTGGCGTGGGCCTGGCAACGGGTTTGGGCCTGAAAGATGCAATTGCAAAGGCCGCTTCGAAGAACCAGGAAGCGTTTGATGCGCTCATGGGCAAAATTGGGAAGAAATAGCCTTCCCAATCTTTTTTCTTTTTTCTCGATAGTTTTATATTCAACTTGAGACATATTTTTCCTGTGATTGCATGCCACCAAAGCCTCCAGAACATAGACCCGGGTCGCCCCCTCCTTTGATGCACCATAAGGATAGGAAATTCCTGGGCATTTTCAATGCAAGAAACCTCTTTATCTCAATAATAATCGGGAGTGTGGTGGCCCTCATAGTCGGTCTGGTCCTGAATTACTTTGCAATTTCAATAAACGTAATCCTCCCTGTTCTTGCCCCTATTTGGGTTGGCTCAATAACCCTTAGCTACACCGCCCTCAATCAGATGCATTGAAAGCTTTTAAATTGATTCTTGCCCTAATTTTAAGTGCGAGCCCATAGGGTGAGCAATCCCTGCGGGAGATAGCCGTTAGCGAGCATCAGCGAGCAAGGCCGACTGAAAGTCGGGCGCCTTGTCAACTGAGGCTTCAGTTGAGCAGAGGTGGCGGAGTGGCCAAACGCGCCAGGCTTGAGACCTGGAGTTCCTTCGGGGACACGCGAGTTCGAATCTCGTCCTCTGCGTTATAGTGTTGCGAACTGCCTGTTCGGCACAGTGAACCCTGAATTTCCAAATGGCTTGTTAATATTGAGAATCGGGTGATTATTGGCGGGTGGCTACTTTTTTATTTTTTGTGGCCACCTAGTTCTTTTTTCAGGCTCTTGTATTCGTCCAGTATCAGCTCTATTGTGGGCCTTATATCATGGTTGTTTTCGTATTCGGTTAGTGCTTGATAATATCTTCTCCTTCTTTTTAGGCTTATGTTCACAGGGGGCAGGTTGTGTTTTAGTAGTATGTTGTTCAGTAGAAGCCTTCCGACCCTGCCATTCCCGTCCTCAAAAGGATGGATGTTCTCAAACTGGTTGTGGACAACACTGGCCAGCAGTATCGGGGGGTATTTATTTTTGTATTTTTCATACCATACTATCAGATTTTTCAGTAACGCCCTTACTTTTTCAGAAGGAGCCCCTTCATGGACTACGTTTCCAAGACCGTCTCTCACTATAACTTCCGTTCCTTTTGCCCTTAATTTTCCGGCAAACTCTTTCGAGTTCCTGAATATTATTTCATGGGTTTTTTCCATTAATTCTATCGAAATATGGCCCTTTGTTTTCCTGATGTATTCAATTGCTTCCTGCATTCCATATGCTTCTGAAATATCCTCTTTATCCTTGTCTTTTGGCCACTTGTCCTTTTCCAGTATGTCCCTTACCTCGTTTTTGCTCAGTTCTGAACCCTCTATTGCATTCGTGCTGTAAGTGAACAGTTCAGAGAAACGCTTCCATTGCTCCTCGGATAAATGGAATATTTTGAATTCTTTCCTATGCTCAAGTTTTTTTATCTGCTCCAGCTCTTCCTCGGAAAGAGCTTCAAGGAGCGGGTCATTTATCCTCTTTATTACTTTGACTCTTTGCAATATCTGCTTTTCCGCAACCAGCCTTATTTTTTCAAGCCTTTCTTTTGGCAAGTCCGAACCAAGATACCTGCTCACCTTCCTGACTTTAGTTCCCTCCCTATAATTGTGGATTAGATAGTACTTTGTCTTGTTGCCGACCTTTCTCTTTTCAACATGCATGCTAAAATATGGGTGGCTACAATATTTAAACATATGCTAAAAAAAGCTACAAATCGGCACGTCCTCTGCGATTTTTTCTATTATACAAACTATTAAAGACTTAATCTCCCTAATTATTTTGGGGGTTGTTGAAATGGTAATGATTGCACCGTCGATTCTGTCAGCGAAAAGGGATGATTTGTTCAATGAGGTAAGGGCTGTTTCAGAGGCTGGCGCAGACCTAATTCAT
>JBDRHK010000071.1:0-16726 GCA_043816965.1 Candidatus Iainarchaeum sp.
CCCCTAAGTGTTGGAACCTCAATTTCAGTTCCAAGTGCAGCCTCGCTGAATGAAAGCGGAATCTCTGAAAAGATGTCTGTTCCGTCCCTTTTGAAAAACTCGTGGGGATTAACAAATAAAACAACAAATAAATCCCCTGAAGGTGCGCCCCTCTCTCCGGAATTTCCCTGCTCCTGCAGCCTCAAATGGTTTCCTGTATTAACCCCTGCAGGAATCTTAACCTTCATTTTCCTTCTTGCCTTTACTCTTCCCACACCCCCACATTTATTGCAGAGATTCTCAATCATCTCCCCCTCGCCATGGCACTTGCTGCATGTCTGCCTAGTTGCAATTGTCCCTAAAATAGTTCTCCTAATTTGCTCTTCCAATCCAGTTCCAAGGCAGATATCGCACCTGGTTTTTTTAGTGCCTTTCTCCGCACCACTTCCTTTGCAGCTATCGCATTTTTCCATCCTTTCAATAGTAAATTCCTTCTCAATTCCAAATGCTGCTTCCTCAAAGGAAATTCCCAAATCAAAGCGGATGCTCTCCCCCTGCTGAGGGCCCCTTTTCCGCCCTGAACCAAAGGCTCCCCTAAAGAGGTCGCCCATTCCCCCGCCACCGAATGCAAAATCAGAAAAAATATCCCCAAAATCGAAATCAGCGCGCTGAAATCCAGCACCTGAAAAATCCCCGAAGCCTCCGAACCTCTGCGCGGCATCACCAAATCTGTCGTAATTATTTTTCTTCTGTGGGTCACGCAAGGTGTTGTATGCCTCAAGCACTTCCTTGAATTTCTTTTCAGCACCCTCCTCCTTGCTCACATCAGGATGGTATTTTTTCGCCAGCTTTTTGTAGGCGGCCTTAATATCGTCCGGAGAGGCATCTTTGGAAATACCTAAAGTATTGTAGTAGTCTTTTGCCAACTGGAATTACCATCCTAAAGGGAAATATTAGGGGACAGAAGTATTTATGCCTTTTTATTTCTTGTCCTTATCCTTATTTTCGTCCTCTACCTTAAAATCAGCATCCACAACATTATCCTTATCGGACTTTTCCCCTTTCTTTTCCTTACCAGCTCCCTGCTGCGCCTGCTGCTTTGCCGCTTCCTCTGATGCTTTTTGGTAGAGTTCGGTTGACATTGCCTGAACTGTTTTATTCAGCTCATCCAGTTTCTGCTTAATCTTTGCAACATCCTTTTCCTTTGGCTTAAGCAGTTCCTTTAACTCATTTACCTTTCCCCTGATTTCCTCTTCCTTTTTTGCATCAATCTTGCCCTTCATATCCTCAAGCACTTTCTCTGTACTATAAACCGCGGCATCTGCCTGGTTCAGGGTGTCAATCTCTTCCTTAATCTTCTTGTCTTCCTCTGCATGCTGCTCTGCCTCTTTCTTCATCCTTTCAATTTCTTCATCATTGAGTTTTTGGGAGGCAACAATCTTTATGCTCTGCTCCTTCCCAGTTCCCATATCCTTTGCAGTAACATGCACAATTCCGTTTGCATCTATATCGAAGGTAACCTCAATCTGCGGAACCCCTCTTGGTGCAGGGGGAATTCCAACCAATTGGAACCTTCCCAAACTCTTATTTCCCACAGCCATTTCCCTTTCTCCCTGCAGGACATGTATGTCCACCGCGGGCTGGTTTTCTGCGGCTGTTGAAAATATCTGGCTTTTTTTAACCGGAATTGTTGTATTTCTCTCAATTAGTGGTGTCCTAATCCCCCCAAGGGTCTCTATCCCCAATGTAAGTGGGGTGACATCAAGAAGCAAAACATCCGTTACCTCTCCTGAAAGGACCCCGCCCTGGATTGCCGCACCCATTGCGACAACTTCCATTGGATCAACCCCTCTCTCAACCTTTGCCCCGACCGCGGCTTCAACAAACTTTTGCACAGCAGGCATTCTTGTGGGTCCGCCAACTAAAACAACCTCGTTTATTTCCCCAGCAGTCATTTTTGCATCGGCAAGGGCCTGCTGGATTGGCTTTTCACATTTCCTTATTATAGAATCAACCAATTCCTCAAGCTTTGCCCTGTTAATTTTCATAATCAAATGCTTGGGCCCAGAGGAATCGGCAGTAACATAAGGCAAATTAATCTCAGTCTCCATTACAGAACTCAATTCAATCTTTGCCTTCTCTGCAGCCTCATTGACCCTTGGAATTGCCATTGAGTCTTTTGTTATGTCAACGCCCTGGTCCCTCTTAAATTCAGCAACAATATAATCCATCAATGCCTCGTCCATATCCCTTCCACCAAGCTGGGTGTCGCCGCTTGTGCTTTTAACCTCAAACACGCCATCGCCGAATTCCATTACAGTGACATCCAGGGTTCCGCCACCAAAATCAAAAACCATGATTTTATGCTCTTTTCCCCTTTTCTTGTCCAGCCCATAAGCAAGTGCTGCTGCTGTTGGCTCATTAACAATCCTTTCAACCTTCAATCCCGCAATTTCGCCTGCATCCTTTGTTGCCTGCCTTTGGTTGTCATCGAAATAGGCAGGAACAGTAATGACTGCCTTCTCAACCTTGTCCCCCAAAAAGCTCTCGGCATCCTTCTTAACTTTTTGCAGGATAAATGCACTTATCTGCTGCGGGGTGTACTCTTTCCCGTGTACCTTATACTTATGGTCAGTTCCCATCTTTCTTTTGGCACCTGTAATTGTGCCCTCAGGATTGCTTACTGCCTGTCTTCTTGCAGGTTCTCCCACTAACATCTGTCCGTCTTTTGTAAATGCAACAACCGATGGGAACGCCTTCCCATAAACAGTGTTTCCCTCTGCTGAAGGGATAATTTTCGGCTTTCCTCCCTCAAGAACCGCAGCAGCGGAATTCGAGGTGCCGAGGTCTATGCCTATTATCTTTGCCATGTTTAATCACTCTCCTCAAGAATTTTTTTTACAACAACAGATTTTTTGCTGTGTTTTAAATATAAACCAATAGTTTCTACCCATTTTCTTAAATATTTTTTTGGAATTCCAAGTCGATAAACAGTTTTTTTTGCCCTGATTATTCTATTATTTAAATAATATGCTCCTGATCGTTTTTTCATTTTAAGCATTGAGTTTTTTATCCCGCATTCATTCAAATAGTTTGAAATATTATCCAATAATCTTTTATTTGAGTTATAGAGATAAACGTGAAAATATTTTTTTTGTTTTAAGACACTTCCTTCCGCATCCCAAAAACCAGCCAAAAAATTCTGGGCTAGCAAGTCTTCAGAAAGAATATGCATAATAGTATCTTCCCTCTCAATTTTATTTCTTTTTATTAAATCCGCAATTTTTACACTAGATAGTTTTATTTTCCATAAGCCATCCTGTCTAACGGTTTCTTTGATTTTTCCGTATTTTTCCATAATTCCTTTTAAGTATTCTTTCATGCCTTCATCTTTATTAAAAACCTCAACACAATATTTTTGTACGGCACCATCTCCAAGGCAAAATCCTACCAAATAGGACAAATCTTTATCAATTGGTATGGCAGAAATATTCGTTGAACCTTCTCTAGACATAAAAATTGAGCTTCCGCTAAAATTTGCCGGAATAGCCAGATTGTTAATATGTCTTCTTCTGGATTTAACTCCGAGCTGTTTAAACCAATAAGAAAGGGATGAATCTGGAACATTAAATATTTTTTCTAAGGCTTTAATATCGTTCTGAGGATATAAATTATTAATTAATTTAATCAATTTTTTATCCCCTATCGATTTTCTGACTTTTTGGAAATTACTTTCTTTTCTGATTAAATTTATCTTATTTATAGTATTTACATCATCTTGCGAAATTCCCTGAACAATTGCATCCAATCTGTAATTAACCATGGTTATCACTATCTCGATTCTCATTTTCTAAATTATTCACCTTGACCTTACTCGGCCTCAAAACCTGGCCATTCAATAAATATCCTTTCTGGAATTCCTCCAAAATAATTCCGTCTTCCTTACGTTCATCCTTTCCCTGCATCATTGCCTCATGCAAAGAAGGGTTAAACCCCTTTCCCAGGGATTCAATTTCCTCCAAGCCCTCTTTTGCAAGAAACTCCTTCAATTGCTTCTCCATCAAAGAAACTCCCTCAAGCACTTTCTCAAGGCTAATTTCATTATTCCCCTTCATTTTATCAACCGCATTCTCAAATGATTCCACGAATGGCAGGAATTCCGCAATAATCTTTGCATTGGAATTTTTCCTGAATTCCTCTCGTTCCTTATCACTTCTCTTCTGGAAGTTCTCGAATTCTGCCTGTTTCCTTTGCAGCAAATCCTTGAACTTATCCCTCTCTTCCAGGAGTTCCTTCATCGCGTCCTTTTCCTTCGCATCCGCCTTTTTATGCACTTGTTTATCGCTCATTGAACCACTTTTAGAAGAATAAATCTGTTCAAACTGTTTAAACGTTTATACCATTGTTTAAACAAAAGTTTAAAAGCCTTTCCTGCACCATTCCCTATATGGATGAAAGGAAAGCGTCTTTTAAAATTGTAATAAGGAAGATTGAAAGGCCCTTTTCCAATGAGCCGATGGATGAATTGGACTGGATTTGCGAAAGCCTTGGCTTTTTCGAGACAATTGATAAGGACAAAACAGCGTCATCAATCTTCAGGGAAATTGTTACCGCAACAGAAAAAGGGGAAGCATTAACATCAACTGCAATCGCCGAAAGGGTCGGCATGAGCCGTGGCGCTGTCATCAATCATCTCAACAATCTCCTTCGCGCCGGGCTTATTACAAGGCATGGGAGATATTACATTGCGCGCTCAAAATCAGTTTACAGAACCATAAAAGAAATTGAAGAGGACATTCTTTCTGTTTTCAGGAAAATGGAAATAACCGCAAGGGAGATTGATGAGGAAATGGGCATAGAGGTTAATGAAAAATGAGCAAGGGAAAAATGAAATTAACACCTAAACTGGTTTTCTTCCCAGGAATAATTTTTCACGAACTTTCCCATTACCTGGCATGCCTTCTGATGGGGGTTGAGGTAAAGGAGATTGAATTTCTCGGAAAAAAGGATTCGTTTGTTGTCCATGGGAAGGCAAACCTGCCACAGTCAATCGCAATAACCACTGCACCATTTATCCTTGGAAATATTTTCGCCCTGATTTTCCTCCTTTTTGCAAAAGCAACCTTTCTCACCCCCAATCCGCTAATGATTATCTATCTTTGGTTCGCGGTTTCATTCATCTATTATTCTTTCCCAAGCGAGAAGGATGCGCAGAACACCTTTGACGCATTTTTCCTGTTTTTCCAGGAGAAGGTGTTTGAGTCAAAGGAATTTTCCAAGAAAGTTTTTTGGGCAGTTCTCACACCGTTTATGTTTGTCCCCATGACCTTTCTTTTGGGGATTATCCTGCTTTTTGACAAGTCCTTTTTTATGAGGCTTGTGTGGGGAATCATCATTTTGTCTATTGTGGCCGCATTGTAATGTTTTTATACTAGAAAGTCCCTACTAATACTATGCTTGAAAAGGCAAGGAAAATAAACCGGGAATCGACCCAGACTATTAAAACCACCGCAAAGGAAAAGATAAAGCGGGTGAGAGAGGATAATAGGGTAATCGCCCTTGAAGTTCTGCAGTTTGTTCTGATGCTCATGGTTTTTTTGGGAGTTATAATGCTTGTGATTCCCAGTGACCCGTCAATCGAATCCTTTGTAAGGGAGTTTTTCCTTAACTTCAATTCAGAAGAGCAGGTAAACAACTTCATTTCACTGATTCAATTCCCGAATAATATTGTATTTTTTGCAGTAATTGTTGCAGTTGCATTATGGCTCTACAGCTACACCGCCAATTTTAGGAAAGAGCGCACAACACCAAAAAACAAAAAACTGAGGGCACTGGAAACTATTGCCCTTTTCGTGATATTGCTGATTCTCCTGCTAATAGCAACCTCTTTCCACTTTGACCCCACAAAGGACATTGTACTCGCGCCATTGGGCCTGCTCATTGTCATGCTTTTGATAATCCCCTTCATCTACCTTTTCCTTTACATAAAGGAGCACAACACAATCAGTGAACTCCTGAAAAGGAATTAGAAAGCCTTTTAACCTCAATTTTTCTAATTTATACTGATGGAACTGGCAGATACTAAAAATAGCAGGGTACACATAAAACTGGCAAAATACTTCTTTTGGATAATGCTGGCCCTTTTCTTCATCCTGAACCTTGGCATTTCTTATGGCCTTCTTTTGGGCACAATAACAATGTTTCAGGCCTTGCTTACTGAATCGCTTTTCTTCATTATTTTTATCATCGGGGAACTATTCCTGATTTTGGGGATTTTCTGGTGGAATATAAAACTTACAAAAAACTGGGGTGGAAAAAATGATAGTCGGGGTATTGAAGGAGATAAAGGATAACGAGAACAGGGTTGCAATTACGCCTAATGGTGTCCAGGAATTTGTGTCAAAAGGCCATGAGCTGCTTGTGGAGAAGGATGCGGGAATCGGGAGCGGTTTCAGCAATGAGGAGTATGAAAAGGCAGGCGCCATATTAATCGGCACCCCTAAGGAACTCTGCGAAAAGGCAGAGCTGGTAATGAAGATTAAGGAGCCCATAAAGGAGGAGCACACTTATTTCAGAAAGGATCAAGTTCTTTTCACATACTTCCATTTTGCCTCAATGAGAGAATTAACTGATAATATGATTTCCTCAAATGCGGCATGTGTTGCATATGAAACCGTTGAGTTGGAAGACAGGTCTCTCCCGCTGCTTGCACCAATGAGTGAAGTGGCAGGAAAGATGTCAATCCACATAGGCGCCCACTACCTCGCGAAATTTGCAGGCGGAAAAGGAATTCTCCTTGCAGGGGTGACAAATGTAAAACCCGGAAATGTCGTAATAATCGGCGGCGGTGTTGTGGGAGAATCCGCTGCAAAGGTTGCACTTGGGATGGGCGCAAACACAACAGTAATTGAATTAAGGGATGAGAGGATTGAAGAATTAAAGAAATTATATCCAAAACTGAATTTGGTTAAATCAAACCCTGAGAACATCGCAAACGAAGTTCCAAAGGCAGATTTGCTTGTTGGAGGGGTCCTTGTAGCGGGGGCAGAGGCACCTAAACTGGTTTCCCGGGAAAATGTTGCGAAGATGGCGCCAGGCTCTGTAATAGTTGATGTTGCAATCGACCAAGGAGGCTGCATTGAAACTTCCCGCCCAACATCACATTCAGACCCGGTTTATGTTGAGGAGGGAGTAACACATTACTGTGTTACAAACATGCCAGGGGCATTTCCCAGAACCTCCACATTCGCAATCACGGCAGCAACTCTTCCATATGCAATAGAGATGGCGGACAAGGGCTGGAAAACAGCGCTAAAGGAAAACCCTGCCCTTATGAAAGGCCTGAATATGATTGACGGGAAGGTTACATACAAAGGGGTCGCTGACGCGTTCGGGATGGAGTATGTGGAACCAGAGAAGGCACTCGGCTAAAGCCAGTTAACCTCAACCTGGTCAGTGCGGAACCTTTGGTTTGTCCTGGTTTCCGCCAGTTCCATTCTTTTTCCAGCTTTGAATTCAACTATTCCCTGCCAGCCTATCATGGCACCATTGTCTGCCGCCACACTAAAAGGAGTAATCAAAAATTTAGCCTTCTGCCCCTTGCACATCTCACTTAACATTTTCTGCAGCGCTTTGGATGCAGCAACCCCCCCGGTGAGCAAAACCTCTTTTTTACCTGTGTGTGTCAGCGCCCTTTCCGTCACCTCTGTGAGCATCGCAAAAGCAGTGTGCATCAATGAATAAGCCAAATCATCCTCATTCTCTTTCCCAATCTTCAATTTTGCAGCAGTCAGCAAACCTGAAAAATTCAAGTCCATTCCCTTTACAGTGTAAGGGAGCTCAATATACTTTTTCCCCTTAAAATACATCTTATCAATCTTCGGGCCTGCAGGGAATCCAAGCCCCATTGCCCTCCCAAATGTGTCAAGCAAATTCCCTATTCCTGTATCTAAAGTTTCGCCAAAAACCCTATACTTGCCGCTTTCATAACCAATTATTTGCGTATTTGCCCCGGAAGCGTAAACAACCAAAGGGTCCTTGGCCCTGCATAATTTCTTCCCGATTTCAATATGCGCAACACAATGATTTACTCCCAAAAGCGGTTTCCCATGAATCAATGAAAGCGCCCTTGCGGCAGTTGCCCCTACTCCCAAACAAGGCCCCAAACCCGGCCCCAAAGAAAATGAAATTAAATCAATCTCCTTCCATTTTTTACCGCTTTTTTCAATCGCCGATTCTATTACTCCCCTAGCATTCTTCAAATGAAATTCCGCAGCATCCCCTGGTTTAATGCCACCGTCTTCCGTAACAAAAGACTTCTTCTCATTTGCGAGGATATCACATTTATCATCCACAATCCCTACTCCGAAGGTATGGGCTGTGCTTTCTATGGCAAAACAAATCATTCCAGCACACCCAAAATCTTTTTTTCCGAAATTTTTCCCTTCCTCAAAACAATTCCCTTCCCGACATCAAACAAAGTGGAGGCCTTCCTTTTCGGGAGCCTTCCTGCATCAATTACCAAATCCACCTTTACATCAAATTTTTCAATTATTTTTTTAGCGGAATAATTTGCCGGTTCCGAGGAAAAATTTGCAGAAGTGGCGGTTATTGCAGCCCCCAATTCATTGCACATATCCCTTGCGAATTTATTTGCCGGAATCCTGAATGCAATGCCTTTTCTGCTCAAAGAATCAGGAACCGTTTTCTTTTTGGGCACAACAAGTGTAAGCGGCCCTGGCATGAATTTCCTAATTAATTTTTTGGAATTCTTGCCCAGTTTGCAATATCTTACCGCCATTTTTTCATCAGAAACAATAATTGAAATAGGCTTTCTGGCATCCCTTCCCTTGATTTTTTTAATTTTCCGAATTGCCTTGAATGATTTAACACTCCCCCCCATCCCATAGGATGTTTCTGTAGGGTAAATAATCACGCCATCATTTTTCAGAACCTGTGCTGCCTTTCTTGCGGCAACATTTCCAACTTTCAATATCTCAGTCATGAAAGCACCAAAATAGCTATTATGAAACAATTATATAAAAAGTGTCCAATGTAATTCTGCAGCAGGGAATTATTTTTCTGGAACCACCATGCAAGTATAAGCCCGAGCAAAAACGCGCCAATAACCTCGGCCACAGAGCCATAAAGGGCATGCATCAGCCCAAATGCCAGTGATGACCATAAAATCCCGACTCTTTTTACCAAAAACCCGCGGAAGAAAACCTCTTCTGCAAAGACCCTCACAACCAATGCATAGACAATAAACAAAGGAATACTGCTTATCATAGTTTTAATCGAATCCTTAACAACAACCAAATCGTTGAGATTAAGCATGGAAAGTAAAATTGAAATTATGATTGATGAAACAAATAGCGCAACAAAAAGCAACAAGGATTCTGTTAAATCCTTCAAGAATCTGTTTGGTTTAAGCCCCAATTCCCCTTTGGCGCTAAGTTTTTGCCAGATGAAAAACAAAAGTGGCAAACCTATGAGAAGGGCATCAAATGCCATCTCAATTAGGAATGCATTAATCACTGGAATCCTACTTCCATTCAGAGTATTTGCAATTGCCGCAGCTGGACCTGTCCTTATGATTCGCCATAAAAACCCCGGCACCGCATTTTGGGCAGGATTTCCTGTTCCTTTTCAGCCCTTCACCGCTTGCTTCATAATAGCTGCCTTTGCCCTTTTTGGCTCTCTTCTTTTTTTCCTGCTTCACTTTCTCCGCCATCTAAATCACCTATTCCTTTTTCTCCTCTTCTTTGGCATTCCCATCTTTCTTTTTTACGCCCAGATTCCTTTTAACAATGAACTTTGCCTCCACTGAATCCATCTTCTCCTTGGATTCATAAATCCTGGCTTTGCAGCTTAACTTCTTTGAGCCAAAGTGGTGCTCAATTTTGCCGACCATAACCAGTTCCTCATTTGCACCGGCCAGTGCGGCTATCTTTTTCCTCAAATCTTTTCTGGAGGGGGTTTCTTTGGTTTCCTCTACTGCAAGAAGCAGTTCCTCCCTTCCAAGAAGGGGGTTCTTAGTCCTTTCGCTTATCTCTACATCCATTCAATCACCTATCTGCTCAGCCTTAGCGCATATTTTCCAATAGTGCTAATACCCATCTTTACTGCAATTTCTGATTTTTCAGGGTCAATTATTTTAACATAACCTCTCCAAAAAGTTGTAAAATGGGCACTTCCGCAAACAGGGCACTTATCCCCTGTTTCAATTACCTTCCTGCACTGCCTGCATGCTTTTTCCTGAGTCATTTCTTATCCTCCTCTTTTTCCGCTTTCTTCTCTGACCTGGCGACCCTTTCCTTCTCCTTGCCCTTCTTTGTTTTTGCGTCAATCTGTTCCCAGCCGTCTTTTCCTAATCCTTCCTGGCGCATTGTAAGGCCTATCTTTGATGAGGAAACATTGCCCTTGAGGCTTATTGTAACAATCCTCGCAAGCACATGGTCACCCAAAATTAGTTTCTTGTTGGTTTCCTTGCCGATAAACCCTGGCAGTTTCGCATCATAGTTGATATAATCGTCCATTATCTGCGAAACATGGATCAAACATTCAATCGGCCCTGTCCTTATGAAAGCCCCGAATTCAGTGACTTCAGAGACAAATCCCTCAACTACCTCATGCATTTCAGGCTTGTATATCAGCATTTTGAGGTCGGCATCATAATAAACCGCACCATCGCCGGGAATAACCTTTCCCTCGCCTACATTCTCAACTTCGGTCGTTGCAACTACAACCCCCAAATCCTCGTCAAGCAGCCCGTCATATTCATTCCGGGCAATTCCCAATATTGTTTTCTTCAAATCTCCGCCCAGTTCATTGGGTGGAACCCTCATAGTGTCATGAATGCTGTAGATTGTGTACATTTTATCACTCCTATCACATTATTTCCAGAAATTTCTTCTGCCTTAAAAAAATAATCTTCCCGCCAATTTCCCTGATCCTTGCCTTTAATTTGGCATCATTGGTTGCAATAATTGCCCCCTTTCCGGCCAACTCAACCAATGCATCATCAGTTCCTTTAACTGAAGTAACAACTTCCAAAACATTCTCCTTTTCCATAAGTTCCTTAGCAATTTTTACCGAGGATAGGTTTTTCTTTCCTTCCTTTGCAAGACCATCCAACTCCCTCATCACCTGCTTTGGAACAATAAACTCAACATTTCCCATTTCCCCTTTCACCTCATTGAAAAAATCAATGCCAAATTGATTTATTGCCATAAGCATATTTGTATCCACCGCGACTTTATTTGCATACTCCATAAGCTGTCAGCCTCCAGCTTGTCCCGTCTCTTTTGCTTACCGCAACCTTTTGCCCCTTCCTGATTACGACCGCATTCTTCAGCAGTACCTCATAATCCTTTTCCCCTGCCTTTTTTACAATATTTCCCACAGCAGTTGTTGCTCCAACAGCCAAAACAATTAAATCATTGACCTTAATTTCGAGCGGATTCTTGCTAACCAGCCTTTTAAAGGGGTGCAGCTCAAGTGTAAGGTTTTTTGTTGCGGCAGGGAGCTTTCCAGGCCTCCCGATAATCTGCCCCCTCATTTGGTCGTTTCTTGTAAGGTTAGGGTCCAGCATTGTCCCCACCGCGATCAGGCCTCCGGAATGCGCCTCATTAAGAGTTCCGGTGGAAACACCCAAGTCAACAGATTTTGTCACAATTTTCTTTTCATCAGGCCCTGGGGCAATCTCTATCTCCTCGCCCTTCTTTAAACTTCCCTCAATAATGCTCCCGCCAAGAACCCCTCCCTTCATCTCACTGGGTTTTGTCCCTGGCTTGTTCACATCAAAAGAACGAATCACATACATTAAGAGCTCCTTTTTGGGGTCTCTCTCCTTGGAAGGAATATTTTCCTGTATTGCCTCTGTCAGCAAATCAATGTTGACCTTGAAATTTGCAGAAATAGGAATTACCGGCGCATTTTCATAACCATGCTCTTTCAGGAAACCTTTTATCTGCTTGTAGTTCTTCATTGCATTTTCCCTGTCAACTAGGTCAACCTTATTCTGCACGGCGATAACATTCTTTACCCCCAAAATGCTCAGCGCCATCAGGTGTTCGGCCGTCCTTGGCTGTGGAACAGGTTCATTGGCAGCTATTACGAGAATGGCTCCTTGCATTAGTGCAGCACCGCTTAGCATTGTTGCCATAAGGGTCTCATGGCCAGGGGCATCAACAAAACTCACCACTCTCTGCAGTTTACCTTTACCGCCGCAGATAGGGCATTTTTCATTGCTGCCGTATGCCTCCGCTCCCTTGCATTTGTCGCATTTGTAGAACCCGGCATCGGCATAGCCAAGCCTGATGGAGATCCCCCTTTTCAGCTCCTCTGAGTGGGTATCGGTCCACTTTCCTGTAAGGGCTTCTGCCAAAGAGGTCTTGCCATGGTCGACATGCCCAATCAGGCCGATGTTTACCTCTGCCTGGACTGCGGATTCTTTTTTAGACATATTACCTTCCTTTTGGTTTCTCCTTTAATTCTTCCTGCCCCTCAGCAATCTTTAAGGACTGTTCAATTGCAAGTTCTTTGGCAGTTTTCTTCTCTTCCTTGACTTCCCCTTCCTTTGGGAGAAGCTCCTCAAGTGTTTTGGTGCCATGCTTTGTAACAGTAAGATTCAGCTGGCTTGTTTCCTCTGAAACAGTATTGCCTCTCTTGCTAATCCTTATCTTTGTCCCGCTTTTTTTATCTTTCAGGACAAAAATCTTTTGCCTGGCCGCCCCTTTCAAATCCTTCTTCATTGGAAAGCCCTGCTTGTCGCTCCCGCCTGAAATTTTTGCCTCATATCCTCCTAAACCAATCTCTCCCAACTCAACATTTTCCCCAATTCTCTTGTTTGCAAAAGCTGCTGAGGAATCAATTTTTTTCGAATAGGCCTTTCCTGTTTTAGGGTCTGAAATAACAATGTTCATCAAATACCTCCTATGCTATCAGTTCCTTATCCTTCTCAATTTTCTTAATTTCCTCCATCAAAGACAGTTCTTTATCACTTAAGGAATCTTCCAGTTCCTTGATTTTATCAAACTGCTTTTTTGGAATAAATGAAATAAGCTCATCCTTCTCATTTATGTTCCTGCCGACCATGGCTATGCCTGAAATTGACACAGCAACCTCCTCCCCCTCCTTTGCTTCGGAAAGATTCTTTCCTGCAGACTGTATTGCATGCACCCTTCCGATAATTTTACCATCCTTCATGATCTCAATATTTGTCCTCAATTTTCCGACCAAAACCCTGACCCCCACAACTGCAGGCTTGGTGTTCCTGAAAATAAACCCCGGAATTATCTTAATCTTCACAGGCATTATGACCTTTTCCATTGCTTCTTGTTTTTTCTTGTTCTTCTCTTCCTCTACCCATTTGTCATAATCCTCAAGAAGCTTGTAGATTATATTGCCCTCCAAAATTTTGACATCGCCCTTCTTGGCCTCATCCAGGGCATCATCTGTGGCCTTTGTGTGGAACGCAAATCCAACTGCCCTGAATTGGTCCTTTTCTTTTACAGACTCAAGTTCCATTATGTCCCTCCTTGTAAGATCCCCTATATCTGCCTTCTTGACCTTTATTCCACGCTCGGCAAGCAGTTTTACAAACGCCTCCAATGAGCCCAATGTATCTGCCCTGACCACTGGCCCAATGGCGTCTGATTCAATCTTCACACTCTGCATCTCCTCAAGAATTTCCTTCTCATCATTGTCCCCTCCAACAACCCTAACTGGCGAGCCTGCTATTGCGTCATCCAGCATAGGCGCGGCAATCTTGACACCTGCGGCAGCATGTATTTCCTTTATGCTTTTGAATTTTTCCTGGGGGTTTCTGATTTCATCCAGTGCCCTGGGTTCAAGGAGGGCCCTTATTTTCGTAACTATTGTGCCATTCCGCCCCCCGACAATTATCTCCTCACCAACCTTAATAGTTCCGTCATAAACAATAACATCTATTGTTGTGCCCAGGCCTTTCTCCTCTTTAACCTCGAGAATTGTTCCTTTTCCCCTTCCCTTAACATGAATGCTGAGTTTCTTCTCCAGATATTTCTGGCTCAGCCCAGCCAGAAAAACCAGCACCTCTGGAATTCCCTCGCCGAATTTTGCGCAGGTCGGGATTATCGGAATTTCCTTGGTAAAGTCACTGCATCTGTCAAACCTTTCGCTTGAAAATCCTTTT
Source organism: Candidatus Iainarchaeum sp. (assembly GCA_043816965.1). Lineage (GTDB taxonomy): Archaea > Iainarchaeota > Iainarchaeia > Iainarchaeales > JAFCCJ01 > JAFCCJ01. Next base: position 14,156 of record JBDRHK010000071.1, read on the forward strand.
GAATGCAATTGCCCCACCAATTCGTAAATTTTTTTGTCCAGCTCATCCTTTGCCTTTTGCGGCTGCCTTTCAATATTGTCGCTGAAAGGCCCCTTTTCAGTCTGCCATCCGAAAATTCGGTCAATCTTGTTTGCGGCAATTATGAACGGGGTTTTGTAACTTTTAAGTATCTCAATTGCCTCAATAGTCTGGTTCTGCAGCCCCTTATGGATATCAACCACAACAACCGCCAAATCGGCAATGCTCCCCCCCCTCTTTCTCAGGTTGGTGAATGCCTCATGGCCGGGAGTGTCAATGAAAAGCAATCCAGGAATTGTGATATTGAACCCGAATTTATGTATAAGATTTCCCGCAATTCCCTCAATAAGGCTCATAGGAACTTCGGTGGCGCCTATGTGCTGCGTAATTCCCCCAGCTTCCTTTTCGCTGACAGAGGTTCCGCGGATTGTGTCAAGCAGCCTTGTCTTTCCTGCATCAACATGGCCCATTACTGTGATTATCGGCGTCCTTATCATTTCACTCACCTATTGCAATCCTGTGCTGCCAAATCCCCCGTCATTCCTGCTTGTTTCATCCAATTCTTCAACTTCTTCCAGTTCTGCTTCCTCAACCTTTGCAAAAACCATTTGCGCAATCTTCTGCCCTTTCTTAATGCCAAAAGCCCTGTCACTGAGATTCACAAGTATCACTTTTACCTCTCCCCTGTAGCCTGCATCTATTGTTCCAGGGGTGTTAAGAACTGTAATACCCTCCTTTATCGCAAGCCCGCTCTTAGGCCTTACCTGTGCCTCATAGCCATTTTCAAGTGCAATCTTTATCCCTGTTCCGACTAATTTCCTTTCGCCAGGCAGCAGCTCTGTTTCTTCAACTGAGTAGAGGTCCATTCCGGCATCCCCTGGATGAGCATATGAAGGCAGTATCGCCTCCCCGCTAATTTTACTTATCTTTACTTTCAAGATATCCTTTCTCCTTTTTCGCATATACCCAGTCAAAGTCCATTTTCTGATAGGAATGTATCTCATTCTTCTCGAAAAACCTCTCGATTTCCTCTTCAGCAACATCTACATTTTCTGATGCATGGATTAAATTTGCCTGGTTTGACACCGAGAAATCCCCTCTTATTGTGCCAGGTTCAGCTTCTCTTCCCAGAGTTGAACCAATCATTTTCCTCACAACAGCACATACTTCCTTCCCCTCAACAACAACAAGGATTGACGGGATTGAGGTCATGAACTTAATCAGTTCCTCATAGAAATCCTTCTCCTTGTGGTGGGCATAGTGCTCCTTGAGCTTGTATGGATTAAGCTTCTCCATCTTAATTGCGATTATTTTCAATCCCTTGTCCTCAAACCTTGCCAGCATCCTCCCTGCAAGGCCCCTATTTACCGCATCTGGCTTGAAAATTATCAATGATCTCTGCATTATTTACACCCCCTATTTTTTGCTCTGCTCCTTAAGGTCATGGTGGATTTTGGTCCATTTGGTTTTCCTGCTCGAGCGCTTGAGCTTTAACTGGTTTTTCTCGCACTTGCTGGAGCAAAAATGGTAAGTGGTTCCGTCCTTCTTGCCATAGATTTTTCCTGTGCCTTTTGATATGTCCTCTCCGCAAAAACTGCATTTCACCATTGTAATCACTTCACCTTAATCTCTTTTGCTTCCCTTTCGGTGCTGAGAAGAATTATCACATCGCCTTTCTTGACGTTTCCCTTGACATTCCTTCTCTTCACCCTTCCCTGTTCCGGCCCTTCGAGAATCTTGCACAGAACCTGTATAATTTCCCCGTAAACGCCGGTTCTCTGGACGATTTCAACAACCTCTGCCGGAGTTCCCTTATCCATCCAATCACCATCACTTCTTAAGCTCCGCCAGCTTTTTGCTCAAATCATCAAGATCTTTCTTTGCATCCCCTTCATCAATTACGGCCAAAGCAGCGGTTCCTATTTCAATCCCTGCTCCCTGGCCCAATTCCTTTTTTGTGGAAAAATATGAATATGGGATGTTTTTCTCATTGCAGATAAGGGGCAGATGCATAACTATTTCAGGCGGGCTAACATCCTCAGCTATGAAGATAATTTTAGCTGTGCCTCTCTCCGCTGCCTTGGTCGCCTCATTTGCGCCAATCCTTATCTTTCCTGATTTCTTTGCCTTTGCGAGCAAATCCATTTGTTTCTTCTTTAGCTCGTCAGGCACACTGAATTTGACAAATTCTGCCATTTAAAGTTCACCTCCAAACCCCCGTGGGGGAAATTGGTCATCGGTTGAAAAAATGAGACCAAATTTATTTACTATAAAAATTATGCCCTAAGAAGGTTTAAAAATGCTTTTAGTGGGTTAGAATGGGCTTAAAAGCGGCAATTCCTATTTATGCGCAAAAACCAGGTGCATCCTTTTCTCATCCACTTTATCAACGCGCGCATAACCAAATTTATCCAAATAAGCAATATCTCCCTCTTCCAGCCCGTTCGCATCTGAAATCCCAAATGCCTTGGTCCCATCAGCCATTAAAACCTCAATATCAGTTCCTTCCAAAACCCACTGCACAATCGGCCTGTTCACCATCGCATCTCCAGT
>JBDRHK010000072.1:0-30821 GCA_043816965.1 Candidatus Iainarchaeum sp.
CTGGCTATACCCAATTCACCGCAACAGCCTACAGCACCGCAACAGGCTATGGCTGGGAAAACACCTCCAGCATCTATGCCGACACAAGGTCATCAGGAAACGATTTGGAAATAGACATGCACCAGATAGATGCAGAAAAGCGGTTCTTTGTTGATGTTCCTGATGGCACTTACAATGTTACATTGCATTTCTATGATGCGTCATTTGGCCAGCTGGGAATAAATGTCGATATTGAATCTGCTAATGTAATAAGCAACTTCAACCTCAATACCGCAACCCACATAACCCGGACATTCGAAACATCAGTTACTGATTCCCAATTGACAATAAGGATTTACAGCTCAATAGGCGCAGGAATGATACTGAACGGTTTGGAAGTTGAGGAGATAGGGGGCTGCAACGATGGGGCAACAAGAATCTGCGACACAGGCCTGCAGGGAGCCTGCTCTGCAGGGGAGCAGACCTGCTCAAATGAAATCTGGGGCATCTGCGGGCAAATAGTTTTTCCATCTGCCGAAATCTGTGGAAATGGAATTGATGAGGATTGCGACGGTTCTGATCTGCAATGCCCATCAGGAGATGGAGTAATTTTTGAGGATGATTTCGAGGGATGGACTGATTTTTACCCTGCAGAAGAAAACGTAATTTGGGACACCCGAAACGGCTCCACTGCAAATATAGCGACCGCCTCAAATGGGAAGTGGTGCAATGGCATGGACTGGAATGAGTATGGGCTGCCTGACACACAGGTAATCACTTCGCAGGGAAGAAACAATAGTTCAAGCCTTGTAGGGAATATTGAGTCCAGAGTACAGCCTGCCGCGGGCCTGACTACAATACTCCAGGACAGAACCCATGACGAACTATATTTCAGGTGGTATACAAAATACGATCCTGAATGGGGATGGTGGCCAAGTCAAACTTCACAAAAGTTGGCACGAATAAGATGGACCCCGGAGGGCTCAGAATGTTATGTGTCTGATCCTGATGATATTATCCCAATATTTGCCTGGGGGAATATGGTTCATGCAATATTTCCGGTTCAGGGCGTTACGCCGACAGTTTACTCCAGCCCTGAAGCTTTGTGGTCCAATTATGGTCCAGATAATTGGATTTCTCTTGAATTTTATGTTAAGTTAAATGACCTTGGACAGAGTAACGGGGTTTTAACTTCTTGGATAAATGGGGTGAAAGTTTTGCATAGTGACGAGGTATTTCTCAGACAATCAGATACTCATATAAATAGCTTCAACATTGGAGATAACATCATCTACACCAACGCAGCAGGAAGTTCCGGTGTTCCGTGGTTCCCTCCTGAGGAGAGGCAGATATGGTGGGATGATATTGTGGTTTCCACCAATTACATCGGTCCCGAGTCTTGCCCTGACGGAACAGAAATCACCCTGGAAAATGTCGGTCCCTGCTACTGCGGCGGTTCACCGAACCCGGGAGATACGAGCAATGTTTACACATCCGGCTACTGCTGTTCCGGAGCATGGCAGTCATCTTCCTGCTCCGCGCAGTGCACAGAGAGTTGGAGCTGCACCACGTGGAGCTCCTGCGTCAACAACCAGCAAACTCGCACATGTACTGATGCGAATGATTGCGGAACCACAAATAACAAGCCTGCTGAATTGCAGAGCTGCTCGCTTCCGGGAGAAGGAGTAATTTTCGAGGATAATTTTGATGGCTGGCATGAAATTGATACTGATTATCCTGGCGTTTTATGCGACGGCAATGATAATATTGAACTATGCAGGCCTGAAGGAAGTGAGTGGTGCGGATTTTCCCCTTATAGCTGGAGTGATTATGGATTGCCTGACTCCCAGGTTAAGTCTAATGGCGGAAGATTTGGAAGCAATTCTTTAGTAAGCAATATTGAGAGCAGGATCCAGCCTACAGGAAGCCTTACTGGTTGGATTCCAGAGAAAAATCATGATGAACTGTATTTCCGCTGGTACCTGAAATACGACCCAACCTGGAGCTGGTGGCCAGAACAAAACGGGCAGAAACTGGCAAGAATACAGTGGAATCCTGAAGGAACAGAGTGCGGTGCTTTAACAGAATATGCTAAATCCGCATGGAATTGGGGGAGAATGGTCTATTACATAGGTGGAACAATACCAACAATATATTCTGACCCTGAGGTTTATTGGTATGATTATGAACCAGGAAATTGGATTTTACTCGAGAATTATATTAAGCTTAACACAGTAGGGGAGAGTAATGGGGTTCTATCCTCCTGGATTGATGGGAAAAAAGTTCTCCATATTGAAAATATGGAATTAAGGACAAGCGATGTCCATCTCAATAAAATCGCATTCCCAGGCAATATAATCTACACCAACCAGCCAGGCTCATCAGGTGTTCCCTGGTTTCCGCCCGAGGAAAAGCAGCTTTGGACCGATGATTTCGTTATAAGCACCAACTACATTGGCCCGGAACCATGCCCTGATGGAACAAAAATTACAATGGAAAATGTCGGCGCATGCTACTGTGGTACAAGTTATGCATCGCCAGACTGCAATGCTACAGACCCTTCAGCCTGCACAGGAATAGTCGATTCCGGCTACTGCTGCAACAATTCCTGGCAGGAAAATGCATGCACCCCTCCCGAGGAGTGTTTGGTTGATGTCGATGCATGCACAATCTCTCTCGGAACTTTAGACAATTGCTCGCAGGATAATTTGGTTTACCAGTATGAAGTAAACACGACAGTTGAAAACACAGTTATTGGGCTGCAGGAAAACAAAAGTTACGATATTAAAATCGAGAATTTAACTGTAGAAACCGAACAAAACATCTCCCGAAATTCAAATTCAGAAGGAGTGCTGGAATTCAGCAGCTGAATTCATCCCTCCAAATCAGCAATCCCGTCAACCCTTCTTTTGTGCCTTTCATCCCCGGAAAAAGGAGTGGCCAAAAAGGCATCAACAATCTGGATTACATCCTCTTCCTTCTGCAAACGCGCACCCAAGCATAGGACATTGGCATTATTGTGCTCCCTGGTTAATTTTGCCCCCTCAACTGTCCTGCAGGTGGCGGCCCTCACACCATTGACCTTATTTGATGCCATGCACATGCCCAAACCGGTGCCGCACACTAATATTCCCAATGAGCCTTCTTCCCCAACAACCGCTTTCCCCACCTTCTCGGCAAAGACAGGGTAATCAACAGATTCAGTTGAATTGGCCCCTAAATCCTCAACCTCATGGCCCTTTTCATTCAAATGCTTCTCAATATATTCCTTCATCTCAAAACCCGCATGGTCTGCCCCAATAAATACCTTCATCATCTCACCATTTCAATTTGTGGCACAAACGATTAAAATAATATACTTATCCTATTCTTTAGGGGCAGATGATGATAGAGCTTAAAAACATCGATTTATGGCGCAGAAGCGTTGACGCAATCTCCTACTTCATTTCAGAGGGCAATTTCCGCTTTAACGACAAGGGCATCAGTTTTAAGGCAATGGACCCTAGCCAAATAGTCCTTGTTGAGTATGAAATGCCAAAATCCGCATTTGATAAGTTCAATATTGAGCCCAATTATGCCGGTGTTGATTTGGTTGAATTAAGCAAGATAATGTCAAGGGCTCTTCCAGAAGATAAAATGCTGATGGATTTGAATGACTCTGAGATGCATATAAAGTTCGATGGCACATTGGAAAGGTCATTCAAGCTTCCATTGCTGGACATTTCTGAGGATGAAATCAAAACCCCAAAACACACTGCCGAGGCAACGGTGGAAATTGATTCAAGGATACTTAAAGAGGCTTTAAAGGACGCATCCCTTTTCGGGAGTTCTGTTGTTTTGAAAGTGAAAGGAAAACAATTTTTTGTTGAGGCAAGGGGCTCAGGCGGAGTTTTAAACACAGTCTCAAAAAATTCAGGGGTTAAGGTCACCTCAAGCAAGGACATTGTTTCAAAATATTCCCTCAACTTCCTCCAGAATATTGTGAAGGAAGCTGAGACAGGGGAAAAAGTGATTATGGAACTAAAGACCGATGCCCCGATGAAGGTAAGCTATAAGATAGGAAAAAGCGACATAAAGTTTTACCTTGCCCACATGATTATCTGATTATTATGCTGCCGATTGAACAACTCTCCTTTGCGCAGAAATACCCTTTCAGCTCCCTATCCAGAAAAGTGGTTAAGGAAAATGACCTCTCCCTGGATAAGGTTCCGGAGGAGGTTCTTGCAAGGGCGAGGGAGATGGTAAATGCATCATATGGGAAGGGAAAATATTCCCCTGAAATAAGGAGGCACCACGAAATCCTGATTAATGAAATCCTCGCATACCCTGTTGCGAAGATTTTGGTGTCGCTAATCAACAGCGACAGGCTGAATGAGAAATTCGCCTCAATGCTCTCAAATTCAGTTTTCCAGAATCTAGAGAAGGGCAAGGATGAGATTATTTTCGACATTTCCTCTGAACTGGGCGCCAAGGCCCAAAGGATTGTAAACGGCAATATTTTTGCAAAACTTAAGATTATGGATTTCCTTGTCGTTGATGGAAAAAGGAATGATCTGAAACTGGTTAACCTTTCGGTTGAAAAGGGAAATGTGTTCCTCAACAGGAATGATTTTGCCAGGTTTGTTTCACTTCTTGCAGAAAAGAAGTTGCTGGATTCCCTTCCTGTGGATGTCTCCTCAGTCCCTGATAAATTTATATCGCTTGCTGAGGAGCTTGGAAAAAAGAAATTCGCCGCAAGGAGAAAGAGCTATGGCCTGGCGCTGACAGGAAAGGTAAACCCTGATTTTTTCCCTGAGTGCTATGCCGAACTCTATGGCAACCTGCTTGCAGGAAAAAACCTGACGCATTTGGCGAGGTTTGACCTTGCGGTTTTTCTAAGTGCAATAGGCATGGGAAAGGAAGAGATTATTGATTTGTTCAGGAATGCTCCAAATTTCAATGAAGGAACCACCACCTATCAGATTGACAGGCTGATAAAGGCAAAATATTCCGCACCAAGCTGCTCAAAGCTGCGCACCCATAAGGTGTGTAAAAGTGACTGCAATGTTAAGCACCCTGTACAGTACTACGAGAATCAGATAATGCAGCAGAAATCCTCTCAGGCAAAAGCCTCTTAAGCCCCCTATCGATGTATGGGACTGCCAGTGCTGCCAGGCTTAAGACAATTAGCCCGCCCCATTCAATTAATGAAAGAGGGACCATCCTGAAAAAATTAAGGTCAATGGAATTTAGCGTAACCACAGGCAAAATATTTACCACCACAATCTGGAGCGCGAGTGAAATAGTAACCGCAACAATAATTGCCTTATTGGAGAAGAGGTTTATCTCATGGGGCAGTTTAACCTCACTCCTGCACGCAAATACAAACGTGAGTTCAAACAAAACAAGAGTGGTAAATGCCATTGTCCTTGCCTTGCTGGGGAGGCTTTCATCAAGAATCCCTGCAGCGTCAAATGATGAACCGTAAATGAATGCCCCTATTGAAACCATGGCTGCAAGAATTCCTGCAATCATGACAAATGTGATGATTGGTTTCAGGATTTTTGTTTTCGGGTCTCTTGGAGGCCTTTTCATGGTGTCCCTTTCCGCCCCCTCAACACCAAGCGCAAGTGCAGGCAATGAATCTGTGGCAACATTTATCCAGAGTATCTGGACTGCAAGGAGTGGGGAAGGCATTCTCACTAAGGTTGCGAGCGCTATCAGCAAAACCTCGCCAAAATTTGCGGCAAGCAGATACTTTATAAAATTCTTTATATTTTCATAAATCCTCCTCCCTTCCCTGATGGCACTGACAATTGTTGCGAAATTATCGTCCTCCAAAATCATGTCTGCCGATTCCTTTGTGACATCTGTCCCCTTAATCCCCATAGCTATCCCGACATCGGCCTTCTTCAGTGCGGGGGCGTCATTAACCCCGTCCCCTGTAACGGCCACTATTTCCCCCTGTTTCATCAGCTCCTCAACGATTTTGAATTTATGGTCAGGGTTGACCCTTGAGAAAATAGTGTGCTCCTTCACAGCCTTTGAAAACTCCCTGCCATTTAGATTGTCAAGTTCCAACCCTGTAATTGCCTTGCCCTCCAGCCCAATCTGCCCCCCAATCGCCCTTGCAGTTATTGGATTATCTCCTGTGATTATTTTTATCGCAATTCCCGCATTTTTGCAGACAGCCACGGCGTTTTTTATTTCCTTTCTTGGAGGGTCCCTCATTGCGGAAAAACCTGCAAAAATCAAATCAGACTCAATGTCCCCACCGCCCTTAACTTCCTTGAATGCAAACCCGAGCATTCTGTAGGCGTCTGATGCAAATTCCTCACTTATCTTCAATAATTCTTTTTTCCTTTTATCATTCAGCGCGGCAATTTGGCCATTTTCAAAAATTTTAGAGGAAAGGGCAAGGATGCTTTCAGGAGCGCCCTTAATATATGCGGTTTTATCGCCATTAACCGAATGGATAGTTGTCATCATCTTCCTTCCTGAATCAAACGGAATCTCATCAATTCTCCTTAGCTTGGTAAACTTCTTGGCCTTTGCCGCGGCAACAACAATTGCCGCCTCTGTCGGGTCACCAAATATGCTTCCCTTCTCCCCCAGCAGGGCATCATTGCAGTTCAGGCCTATCTCCAGAACTTTGTTCAATGCAGATTCTTTATCAATATCAATTTCCCGCCCATTGAAAAGGAAATCCCCCTCAGGCAGATAGCCCTCTCCTGTAATTGCATAGGTTTTATTGTCGGCAAAAATCCTCTCCACAACCATCTCATTTCTTGTTAGGGTTCCGGTTTTGTCTGTGCAGATGACAGTAATTGACCCCAGGGATTCAACAGACGGCATTCTTTTCACAATGGCATTCTTCGCCGCCATTTTTTGAACGCCAAGTGCAAGTGTTATTGTCACAACAGCAGGAAGTCCCTCAGGAACTGCGGCAACCCAAAGCGCCACCGCACGCAGCATTGTTCCGGAAAAGTCAGTGGTTTCGGCAATTCCGTAAAAAAGTTCAAGGGCAACAATCAGCAAAACAACAACAGTTATTGCAATAGCAAGCTGCTTTGCAAGAACCTCGAGCCTTTTTTTCAGGGGAGTTTCCTCCTGCTTAATCTCCTTTATCAGCCCCGCAATATTCCCAAATTCGGTTTCAGCCCCTGTTGCTATCACCACCCCCATTCCCCTCCCGTAAACCACAGGGGTATTGGAAAATGCTATGTTTTTCATTTCGGAAATGGCTTTCTTCCCGTTAAGTTCCCCGACATCTTTCAGGACAGATTCGCTTTCACCTGTAAGCAGGGCCTCATCAATCTTAAGGTTGAACCCCTCAATCAATCTCAAATCCGCAGGAACCTTATCCCCTGTTTCAAGGAAAACAATATCCCCAGGCACCAAATTTTCGGCATTGATTTTTGATTTCCTGCCGTTTCTCAAAACAGTTGCAGTTGCAGGAACCATCCTTTTCAAAGCTTCCATGGCTTTCTCAGCCTTAAATTCCTGCCAGAAACCAAGGACCGCAATTATCATGACAATCGCCGCAATCAGGATGGCATCTATTGTGTGTTCCTCCCCGCCCATAATTATCAGGAGAACCAGTGCAAGAATTAGTATTATCACAAAAAGGCTCTTGAACTGGGCAATGAAAAGTTTTAGTGCGGAAAACCTTTTTGCCACTGGCAGTTTGTTCAGTCCAAATTTACCAATCCTTTTCTGTGCCTCGCTTTCCGAAAGGCCATTTAAGGAGGAATCCATCTTCTCAAATGTTTTCGTGATTCCAAGGCAGCAGAATTCCTGTGAGGCTTTCTCGTGCATGGGAATATAATGTGACTTCCTATATTTAATAATTGTTTGCGCAAAATTTCCGGAAATTACGCAAAATTTAGGCCAAAAAATTGCGAAAAAATTTCAACAATAAATTTTTTTAAAAAATTCGCAAAAAAAATAAAAAAAAACTTAAATTTTGCCAAAAATCCGCGCAAAATCCGCAAATGATAAATTTAAATATAACGTTTTACATCTTGTAATTAAATTATTGTTGAAATAATAAAAAAAATTAAAAATAAACTGAGGTGAAATGAAATGGCAAAGAAAAAAACAGCGAGGAAGAAAGCGCCGGCAAAAAAGAAAGCAGCGCCAAAGAAAAAGACAACGAGAAGAAAAACAGTAAAGAAGAGAGCGCCGGCAAAAAAGAAAGCAGCGCCAAAAAGAAAGGCAAAGCGAAAAGCGCCAGCGAAAAAAGCAGCGCCAAAAAGAAAGGCAAAAAGGAAGAGAAAGTAGATTCCAGGACTTTAAAAAATAAAATAAATTTTTATGATCGGAATCTATTTCTCTTTTTTTATTTTTTAGATTTGTTTAAGAATATTTAGTGGCACTGTTTCTTAATGCAGGAAGAATTCAATTTTTTAAAGGGAAAAATCAGGCAATATTATGTAGAAAACGACATCCCTGCCCCTGAAGGAATTTCCAAAAAGGAATTTGGAATCGGCGATTACGGAAAGAAAATTACCTCAAGGCACCTCGCATTTAATTCACCTACGGATTTCAACAGCTACCTGAAAAGAGAATCCCCGTTTTACATCTCCTACTCCACCGCATTTTATGAGTTCCCCGAAAGAAGGCCGATGGCCGCAAAAAATCTTGAGGGTGCGGACCTTATTTATGAATTTGATGCCGATGATTTGAAAACCGGCTGCAAGGAGGAACATGATTCCTGGAAATGCAAGTGCGGTGAGTTCGGAAAAGGAAACATTGAACTCTGCCCAAAATGCGGCCTGAGAGTTGAGGTCGAGGAATGGGTCTGCGAAAAATGCCTGGGTGCCGCAAAGCAACAGGTTTTTAGTTTGCTAAAAGTTCTTAACAATGATTTCGACATGAATGAAGGAATTTATGTCAACTTTTCAGGGGGCAAGGGATACCATGTCCATGTAAGGGGCAAATATGTAAGGGAACTTTCCCCCCCTGCAAGGATTGAACTCCTGGATTATTTAACGGCAAATGAAATCAGCATTGAACTGCTCGGGTTTCGCATGGACAAAAAAATAACCGGCTGCCCAAAACCCGGAAACCTTTCGGGCTGGAGTGAAAAGTTAATGTCAAGCCTGATTTATTTTTTTGAGAATACTGATGAGGCAGAAATGGTCCTGAGAACGGGGACAAGTTATTCTGCGGCGAAAAAAATCATTGCAGATAAGAAAAAAATAATCGAAGCTTTCAACAGGGGCAGCCTGATAGCATTTCCCGGCAAGAGAGGGCAGGAATTCTGGAGTTCCCTTCTCAATTCATTTGTGGATGACCTTAAAATCGATGTTGACAGGCAGACCTCGGTGGACATATATAAGATTGTGAGGGTGCCTGAAACAATCCATGGCGGGACAGGGTTAATTGCAAAGGAAATTGAATTGGATTCCCTGAAAAATTTCAATCCTTTGAAAGAAACCATTGCATTTGGCGGGGAAAGCGTTAAGATTAAAACATCAAAGATTCCAAGGTTTTATCTGGGGGAAAGGGAATGGGGCCCCTTTGACCATGAAGAGGCTGAATTGCCGGCATTTGCCGCGGCATACCTTATCGCCAGGAATTCGGCGAATTTGAGTTGATTGCAATGGAATTGTCTTATGATGAAATAAGGAGAATTCACCGCCTGGAGAGAAGTACGTCCAGGCTTGTGGAAGTGGAGCAGAGCTTCTATAACGACCTCAATTCATTCATCACTGAGGAGAAGGAAGAGTACATAAATTCCCTGAAGGATTTTTCTATTGACAGGGTGAGGCAGTTTACAAATTTGAAAAGGATGGTTGAGGAAATTTTTTCCCTTCGGGAGAAGAAAATACTGAGCAGGGCACTGATTGCGAACAGGACTGAGGAGGTTTCTGATGAGCACATGGCCTCCCAGGAAAAGGACCTTTTCAATGAGATTCTTGAAAAACTGCAAAAGCACAATAAAATACTAAACAGCCTTTTTGCGGGCGAAAAAAACGAAAAGAAGAAGAAACCTGCCAAAGATTTAAATATCCTTTTAGTGGAGATTATTTCAGACATACCTTCTTTTATCGGAACTGACATGAAGGAGTATGGCCCTTTCTCAAAGGGGGATGAGGTAAAACTCCCCTACAAGATTGCAAAGCTCCTGAGTTCCAGAAAGTTGTGTAAGATTTAGGTTATGTGAGTTGGTTTTTATGAGCAATGAAGGACTGGTACCAAGGCCCAAGAACAAATTTTTGAGGGTAAAGTGCAGCAGCTGCGGAAATGAGCAGGTGATTTTTTCGGCGGCAACAACCAAAGTTAACTGCCTTGTATGCAACCATGAGCTGGCTGATACCGGGGCATCAAAAATCAGGCTCAAAACAAAGATTTTGGATACTTATGGTTAGGTGATTTTATGGCTGATTTACCTGAAGAAAGCGAGATTATAGTTTGCCGCGTGACCAAGGTGCTGGATTACGGGGTTTTTGTCGAGCTTTCGGAATATGACAACCGGCAGGGATTTGTGCATATTTCCCAGGTTGCCTCAAGCTGGATAAAGAACATAAGGAATTTTGTGAAGGAAAACCAGGTGAGGGCCGCAAAGGTAATGCGCATTGACACATCAAAAAACCAGATTGACCTCTCATTCAACAAGGTTTCTTCCGGTGTGCAAAGAGCAAGGATTGAGCAGTGGAAACAAAATAAAAGAACCCATAAACTTCTTGAGGCATTTGCAAAGCAGCATAATGTAAAATTCGATGATGTTTGGAAAGAGATTGCCGAGCCATTGCTTGAGAATTACGATACACTTTATGATGCCTTTCAGGCGATCCTGCTTAATGGGGTGGGTGAGGCAAAGGACGTGGATAAAAAATGGCTGAATCCACTGAAAGATATGATTGAGAAGAATATGGAGGTGCCTGTTAAATTGGTGAAGGGAGTTATTTCACTTTCCTCCAACGCACCAAACGGGATTGAGTTGATTAAGGACGCGCTAAAGGAAGGCATGGAATCCACAAAGGATGCCGATCTTGAGGTGTATTATTCAGGTTCAGGGAAGTTCATGATTAATGTGAAATCATTTGATTACAAGGTTGCAGAAAGGGTGATTAGGGGAGTTGCCGAAACCACAATTGAGGCAATGAAATCCTCCGGCGGAGAGGGAGAATTCACAAGATTGAATTAGGTGATTGAAATGACGACAGATGTAAATTTTATGAAAGAAATGAAATTCAGCAATGCAATACTTTTCACAGGCCTCCCAGGGATAGGCCTTGTGGGAAAGATTGCGGTTGATTATATGCTTAAGGAATTCAAGTGCGAGAAGGTCGCAGAGGTGGTATCTGATTCATTCCCGCCAAGTGTCCATACAAGAAATGGAATTATTGGCCTCATTAAGGATGAGATTTATTATTACTCTTATAATGACCAGGATTATCTTTTTTTGGCGGGCCCAGTGCAACCTTCCCTCGATGTGAGGATGGGGGCAATGCAGGAGCACTATGAATTTGCAAATGCAATAGTGGACTCCCTGAAACAAAGGGGCCTTAAGGAAATTAACACACTTGCGGGAATTAATGTCGGGGACAAAAGACTGGTTGAGGAGCCTCGGATTGTGGTTGCCTCAACATCCAAAAAATACCTTGACAGCTGGAAGGGGCATGGCGCAATCAATGACAGGCCAGAGGGCCTGATAAGTGGGGCGGCAGGCCTGATTTTGGGAATTGGCTCGCAGAAAGGGATTGACGGCAGTTGCCTAATGGGGGAAACCAATGCAAAGCTCATTTACGGCGACCATGGCTCGGCAAAAAAGCTCCTTGAACTTATCATAAAACGCTATGGCTTCAAACTGGACATGAGCGGGATAAAGAAAGAGGCGAAGGAAATTGAGAAGGCATTCACCCAATTAAGCAAGCAATTCGAGGAACCCGATGACAAGCCTGCGGAAGGGCTGAGTTACGTAAGGTAAATAAGGTTTAAATACTACTTTGAACATATTTCTGCAATGAAGAAATTGTTGATAGTTCTTCTTGTTGTTACGCTCCTGCTGAGCGGGTGCTCTTTTGCGCCCCCGGAAGAAAACCTCAGGGAGCAGGCTGATTTCATGCATGCCGAGGTTGTTCAGAATCTTTATGCTTCGATGCTTGAATCAATAAGTGAAAATAAAGAAGAATCTCTTGCTAGGCTTGATGAATTTAACAGGCTGCAAGAAACCACCTCCTCCAAAGAACTAGATATCGATATTTTTTCAGCACAAATTGCAGTAATTTCAAATAATGCTCTTGAAGAGAATATTATATGGTTTAAAGAAAAGGACAATGAAAATTACGGCAAGCTTATCGAAAGTTCAACTGATAATGAATTGATAAAATATAATGCGGCCGCAATTCAATCAATTACTATCTACGGGTTTGTTGTTCTTTTGCAGGTTATATCCATTGTAGATTTTACAAACTTCACAGATTCTTTGGGAGAAGTGGATGATTACAAATCAGAGATAGAAAATGCTAGCAGTGAAAAAATAAGTGCCGCAAATGAAATCGTCGCCACTGATTGGGATGGATTAAAAGCAAAAATAAAAAAACGTTTTTGTGAAGAAGCTTTGGAAATCACATTAAATGAACGGGAACTCCCAGGCGTTATTTCTGCTGCTGGTGGGACTATATCCGATGGTGCCCGATCCATAGATGAATATTTCTCAATAGTGAGTAAACATGAAAATTTCAAGGAAGAAAATAGAATTGAATGCAAGAAACTCATTGAGGAATATTTTTCTTATTTAGCCGACAAATATAGGAATATTGATGGCAATCAAAATCCCGAAAAGAAATGGTATTATGCCAAGGTCATAAATAGCATCAAAGAACTTCCTGAGGATTGAAATCAAAACTCACCCAAAGTTTTCTGCCCGCTTTTTCCGCCAATAATTCCCTTTCCAATTTCAATTTTTTTCTCCCGTAATTCCTCCTCAGAATCGCAGATAAATGGTGTTCCGTAATTTCCCCCACCGCCAGGGGAGTAAACAACAAAGCCCTTGCGGAATGCCTCAATCTTTTTTCCCACAGCAGGATTCAGTTCCTTCAATTCAGAAACATCGGCATCAACCAGAACCTTTATCTCATCCCCGAACCTCTCAACATAATCCCTCCAAAGTGATTGCACCTTTTGCGAGTTTATCATCTGCATCCCCAAAGCAATCTGGATAATTTCCGCAAGTGGGAGCGAGTGCATGTAAGGCGGCCTGAAATCAGGATGGGTTTCCTTATCAAAATTTGCCAGTTCCATTATCCTTTCCCTAACCCCTTTCTTAATTGTCCCCTTGCACTTGGAACAGCTCCACCCTAACTTCTCAGCCTCTTCGAGGGTGTATTTAACATAGCAGGAATTGCAGGCGGTGAGATGGTATTTCCCCTCCTGCGGATTCAGGCCAACATTGAGGGTAATCCTCTCTCCGCTCCTGTCCTCTAATGCCTTTTTCAGTTCCTTAAAACTCGGCTCCTTTAATTTAATCCTGTTAAATTCCCTCCCAATCCGGTTTGGCCAGGGGGAGTGGGCATCAGAATTTGTGATAAATGAATAGTTGTGGTTTTCCCCAATCAAATCCGCGAAATAGGAATCAGCGCTCAGGCCCAGCTCAATAAAATTAATCTTCTCCGCCATTCCCCCATACAATTCCTTCAGTGAATTGAAGTGTGCGTAAACTGAAAAATATGGGGTAAATGCATGTGCAGGCCCTATAAGCCCCCCGACCTCTTCCACTTTTTTTGCAATCTCCTCAGCGCTGAGCCTGATAACCGGCCTGCCACAGCCCCATGAATCGAAAATCGCCTTTCCCTCCATTTTACCCTTCAGCGTGAGCGCGCTCTCCAAATCAGGGAGGAAAATCACATGATGAACACGCTTATTGCACTGTACTTCAGTTCCAATAATGAAAGGGGTTTTGTATTCTTTCTCAATAAAAATCCCATTGCTCTCCTCAATCAGGTTCTGCTTAACATGCTCAAACCACGTTCCCTGAAGGATATCTGAGGTATGCAGCAGGCCAAGCCCCTTAAGATGCGCCTGCTCTGAAATGATTGGGAGAAGCATATTCTTGCTCACCCCTGTGGAATAAGGCCCGTGCAGGTGCAGATCAGCATTATACTCTTTCAACAAAACCCCCAATAAGTTTTAATTGATAAAAGAATATTAATTAATTGTGAGTGAGGATTTATGAAAGAGGCTGAATTCTGGAAACCGCTTGTGAATGAAATTGTGCAGTGCAATGCATGCAACCGCCACTGCGCAATTAAGCCAGAAGAAGTTGGAAAATGCAGGGTTAGGAAAAATGTTTCCGGAAAACTGGTGAGTCTGGTTTATGGGAAAACCTTAACCCTTACAATTGACCCTATTGAGAAAAAGCCATTATTCCACTTCCGCCCTGGCTCCCATTGTTCAGGTGTAAGCACTTATGGCTGCAATTTCTCCTGCCTCCATTGCCAGAACTACCATATCTCGCAGCAGTTTACTGAGCAGAGCATTGAAAATGTGAAGGAAACTTCTCCTGAGGAAATTGTGAAGAATGCCCTCGAGAATAATGCTGATGGAATTGCATACACCTACACAGAACCCACAATTTTTGTGGAGTATGCGCTTGACACAATGAAACTCGCGAAGGAGAAGGGCCTGTACAATGTCTGGGTTAGCAATGGTTACATGACAAAGGAAGTTGCTGATGCAATACTCCCCTATCTTGATGCAATCAACATTGATTTGAAAGGGAATGAAAAGTTCTATTCTGAGGTCTGCGGGGAGATAAGAATTGATGTGGTGAAGGAAAACATAAAATATTTCAATGAAAAAGGGGTGCATGTTGAGGTAACCAATCTAATAATCCCTGGTTACAACGATACTGAAGATGATTTCCGGAAAGCCGCGGAATTCATAAAATCCGTAAATCCTGATGTGCCCCTGCACTTCACCCGCTTTTTCCCTATGAACAAGATGGATTATCTGCCCCCGACAGATGCGTCAAAAATAGCAGCAGCGAAAAAAATCGCCGAAGAAATTGGAGTTCACTATGTTTACGAGGGGAATTTGGGCGGAGAGGAAAACACAAAATGCAAAAAATGCGGAAACCTGATTGTGAAAAGGATAGGCTATGACATCAATGCCTCTGGTTTAAAGGGAAAAAACTGTTCCAAATGCGGGGAAGAAAACAATTTCAAATTGTAATTCCAAGGAAGTAAAGCACCAATAAAACCCCAATTCCCGCCAACCCAAAAAGTGCCGAAAGAAGCAGGCTTATCCAGAAATCCAGCTGAATTTTGAGGACAAAAACAACAATTCCCCAGGCAATAAGCCCCAAAACCGAATTAATTATCACCTTTACAATAAGGTCCTTCAGTTTGAGCAGGATAATAACCGCGATAATGAGAAGAACTATCCCCCCAACAAGAATCAAGGGGTTGCCAACAAAAGGCAATTGCATTCCTGGATCAATTGGCATCTCCCCCGCCTGCAGCAAAATCCCGAGCATAATTCCACCTATATATTACATTTAATTATTCTAATTAATATATACTATAGTGATTATTATAGTTTACTAAATTCCCCCCCAAACCCATCATTTATATTCTTTATTCCCCAAAACCTTAATATGCCTCAATATACTGAAGACCAGAAGAAGATAGCCCTGGTTCTGCTCCATGAGCCGAAAACCATTGAGGAACTGAACAAGCAGCTCAATATCCCCTATGACAAGATCCAGAAGGAAATCAAGGATATGCTGAAATTGAAGGTTATCACTCAGGGAGGATATCCCTCAAAATACGCCCTGAAAGAGGAAATAGCCACCGCCGTAAGGATGAGGAAGGAAAATGCTTCAGAGGATAAGTTCAAATTGCGCCTGAAGATAATAATCGAGGCCCAGGCAATCGAGGACACCCTCCTGAAAAAGAAGATGGGGGAAATAAAGGGGATGATTGAGAAGGAAAAGGATTTCAGGCTATATGACATTTACTTTGCCCCGCTGATAAAGCAGGATGAGAATTACGCAACCTATCTGGAAATTAATTTGTCTGTGAAGGATTTCCGTGCACTTGCAAGATTGCTTTTCTTCTATGGCCCAAGCACAATAGAAATAATTTCCCCGGAAAAGCTTGAATTAACCGCGGATGAGTTGCAGGATGGGTTGGTTGACATGGCAGACATGATTCACAACTACAACAATTACATCGCAAGCAAGATGAACCTTGAGGAACTGGAAAACTTCAACAAAAGCCTCTTTGGCTAAGCAAATGGTTTAAAAATAAGTCGATTGCCTTAATAATTAAAAAGGAATGGTTCCTATTTCTATATAAGAAACAATAATCTAACGCTGTTTCAGTAAGTTCCTTATTGGTGTTCGCAGATTGCCGGAATTGGATTCAACAAAAGCCTTAATTTGCCTCTAATTGGCCATTTAAGGCAAAATATGGCGTGTGCGCCAACCGAAAGGTATTTAAAGGAGGGTGTGTTAGATTATTAGAAGCCTTTAGATATCTCTGTCTCGGACTTTGTGAGTTTGAACCGATAGATGTTTATGGGCGAAATTTTCATAAGATAATTTGTGAGGTGAAACAAAATATGAAAGGTTTGAGCATAAAAAAGCTAGCAGCTGTAGGAATTGGAGCAGCTCTAGTAGGCACAGCCTTAGCGCCAATGGTTTCGGCGGCATTAAGCCTACAAAAGTCCGATATCTATGGAGCAAGTGGTTCCCCCAATGTGAGCATTATTGTTGGATCTGACGCACAGGTCAGCGATGGTGTTTGGGCAGGAAACATTGCTGCAAAGATTGCTGAGAAAGCTACTATGACAAAAACAGTCTCAGTTTCCGGCTCTCCAGGAGAGGGTGGAGGCTCAGACGCGTCAGTAAGCGGTCTTAGCGTGGACTTGACTATAGGTGGAACCGTCAGCTATGGTGCTGGGTCTAAACAATACAAGATAAATCTAAATTCAACGGCAGGAAGGTCGGAAGTTGATGCAGCTAACGATACAAATGCATTGACAAATGCACAACTCCCTCACCTGTACAATCAATCCTTGTCTCAGAAAGTCAACGGTGTTACCACAACCCCGACCATTCAGGAGAAGATCGGTGTTGAGGTCGATGCAAAGTTTGACAAGGTTGACCACAAAGACCTTGTTGCGTTCATTAACAACAGCAAGTTCTACTACGAGGCGAAATTGGGCTCAACAGGTATTGATTTGAATGGGACAACATTCTCCGATTCAGGATCTGACGATGCAGTCAAAATTATCCTGTTCGGTGAGCAGTACAGCCTAAGTAGCGCCACTCTGAGCGGCACAAAGTACTTGAAAATGGTCAAGACAAGCGCCAAAGAGTCATATAACGAGGGAGAGACTATCACCGGCTTGGTCGGTGCAGGGCTCTATGACGGACAAGATGTAACCGTTAAGCTCGTTCAGATAACGCAGGCAGGTGCGGCAGCAGCAACATATAGTGCGACCTTTGAGCTCTATGATTCAAGCGGCACAAAGATTGACACACAGACTATTGCAGCAAATGCCAATCTGAAAGACTCGTTTGTTGATTCAAACGACGACTATTCACTGCAGAGCAATCTGTATGTTGATACAATTGCCGTGGGTGCAACAACCGCCTCAGGTTATGTTGAAGTAACCAAGGGCACCGATACAGTCGAGATGTATGATACTAAAGGGTATCCATACGACTCAACAGACACAAGCGGAATCTATGACTACACAGTCACCATAACCACAAGCGGAAACTACCTGCAGAAGATAAAGGTCCAGAACTCAAGAGATACCTGGAATAATTCATCTACAGGAAATGGTCCGCTATTCCCGACAGCCGCTGGGCAGTCACTTACAGGAAATACGGGCAATTCAGCCGTTTTCGGTCAGTCTTTGGCTGACGGAACATTGGGAAAGGGCTATGCAAGTGTGGAGTATTATGGATTCGAAGCTAACCAGGAAAAAACCGTTATCGAGTTTGGCCAGAATGTTACCGGGCTTGATTCAACTGCAGCAGCAGGCGGACTGGCTTTCAGGGGAGCTGATGACACATCACACAACCTCCCATTCTACCTGAAAGTAAATAACCCTGGCTTGAGCGGAAGTTCCTTCCTTTTCGATACCAAGACAATCTGGTATAAGATAGATGATGGAACCCAGTCCTCAAATACCGACCTCAATATAACTGTAGCTGAGGGAGACTATGTCAACGGTGTTGCATGGACAACAATCGACTACAATGGCAGCTATGGCAACTTCGAAGACCTGAACATAACAACTACTGACGGGATTCTGGATACAAACTCCTTTTTTGGAGGAAATTCTGCAGATACTAGGATCTCAATCGGCGACGTCAATTACACAATACTTGGCGCTGCGTCAGACAGAGTCTTCATAAAGCCAGATGCATGGATTGAGTTCAGGCAGCAAGGCAGTACGGGAACATTAATCAACAACGTATCTGGAGATGAGGCGGACGAAACCTATGGTAAGTTGTTGTACAACTTCAACGTGGTTCACGATGTCAACGTCACCGCAAATAACATAAACCTGAAAGGCAATGGGGAAAGGATTTTCAACTATGCCTTCAAGGATCCGAGAGACGCCAACACATCCATACCAGATGTATATCTGATGCTGGATAACCAGCAATTGGGTGGCGCAGCTGAAGGATACCTCATACAGAATAACAAAGCTATTTCCTACTTGGGAACAGCAATACCGGCGAACGACGGAACATACACAGAGACATGGGATAGGGACTTATCGGCCTTTATTCCTAAAACTAGCGACTTCAACACACTCGCAAATGTCTACACAGATCCAAATGCCTACCTTATCTCAACTTTCATAGTTGATGATGAAGTAAGCCTAGGCGACTTCAACGTCTATGTCGACAACTCTGATGGAGGAAATGTTGGTCCATTTACAAACTCCAACCTTACCTTCTTCACAAAGGACGTCGATTACAACGGAACTCAGTTGTCATGGAATCTGCAATCGGGAACAGTCTCAAACTACATCCAAGCAGCATACACCGATGCAGGAACCAAGGTAGAGTTGCTTGATGACGACGCAGGCGTGAAGCTGACCATCCCGGAGAATCTGGAGCAATCAATACTCTATGTTCTCGGAACGGAAGTTGCGACAACCGCAAGCGGCGAGCAGATAAGCATCTTGGACGGAGAAACAGGAATAACCTCAGTCGGAACCACCATAATGGTAGATGCCATTAACTATACGGCAAGCTGCAGTGGTGGAAGCGGGGCCGCAGGAACCTGTACCGCAACTCCAACAACCTACCAGGCACCAGCACCAGTCTCAAGACTGATACATCTGGATGTTGACAATGTCACAGGCAAGAAAATAATTGTCGGTGGACCTATAGTCAACAGCGTGGCAGCAAGCGTTAGCGGATTGGCCGATAGGCTGACCGCAGCAGGCGACACCGTTGCAGAGGTTGCAGCATCTGGAGATATAATCATCGCAGGTTATAATGCCGGCGATACCCAGAGAGCAGCACAGGACCTCATCAACGCAATCGACAACCTGTAAATGTTCAAAAAATAGGTCGCAAGACCTATTTTTTTCTTTTTTTTCACTCAACCCAGAATTCTTTACGTAAAAATCCTTGCCAATTAATTTCTTTTTTAATCCTTTTGCAGCTGAAGAATCCTATGAATAAAAACCAGCAGATTGTGGTAAGTGCAATTGTTATTTTGCTCATTCTCGCATTTGCATATATAATTTTTCAGGATATGAACAAAAGATATGAATATGAATTTGTGGAGGAGAATATTAAATTCGCCTCCAACTACAATCCTCCCGGGGAATACCTAATCTCATTGAAGAATGAAAATGAATTCATAATATCTCCTACATTTTATGAAAGAGGCCCTGCAACCGCAATTATGACCGGCTCCCTTGTCCTTTTCAACTCGATATTGATTGCAAATGGAAAAGATGTTGTTACCTTGGGCAGGGTTGTTGATCCTGAGAATAACCTTCTTTACTGCCAAACCAATGAGGGGGATGTTTTGGTTAATGAGAAGATTGAGCTGGAAGAATGCAAAAATATGCTAAATACAGATGAAAAGGCAATTATCTTTATTGAGCTCCCAAATGAAAATCTCGATATTTCCGAGGCGATTCTGGAAAAAAACAGAATCACCATACGGCCAAACAGCTCTGACGAGGTATCAAGGGTTTCTTTCGTTGTTTTGAAAACAATGTATAGTGATTCTGAGGAAATTATTGCCCAAATAAACGAGATTTTGGGCAAGATAAGCGTATAGAAAACTCACCTACTTAGGCCAGTTTATCGCATTTCAGTGGGTTTTATTGCGAAATTAAGGCATCAACCGGCAAAATTAATGCTTTGCCCTATGCAATCAAGATTGTTA
Organism: Candidatus Iainarchaeum sp.; assembly: GCA_043816965.1. GTDB lineage: Archaea > Iainarchaeota > Iainarchaeia > Iainarchaeales > JAFCCJ01 > JAFCCJ01. Next base: position 20,349 of record JBDRHK010000072.1, read on the forward strand.
TAACCTGCTGCCCTAGGGGGGCTAAAACCAGAAACAACAGATGCAGGGCAGCCAACCAAAACCTTAGCATTATTCACTTTTCATCAGCTCCCTAAGGACAGTTGTCGCATAATTTCCCTTATCCAAACTAAATGAAACAACTGCCTTTCTCTTTCCCTCATTCAAATCATCATCCTCAACTTTCAGCAATTTCAGGTTTTCCGGGAGCAGCACAATCTTTTTTCTCCCCCCTCTTGAACTCAATATATTCATCTTTTTAACCTCAAAATTTTTAAGTTCAATACCCTCCTCCTCAAGCACCATTTTTTCAAGTTTTCCAAGCCTTCCCCCGGAAAAAATGGTTTCAAGCCCGAAAAGGGGCGCTGTCGGAACCCCATCCTCCAGAACATCCTCCTCCACCTTTCCCAAGCCAATCCCTGACTCAATCCGTTTATTAATCATCGTGTTGAAAAGATAGGACTGATATGCGTGCACAAACATATAACATAATGATTTGGGAAGCTTCCCCAGAGCGCCGACAAAATCATTTTTCGATTTTGAAAGATGGTCAAGTATTGCCCGCTCGTAACGGAACTTATGGGGAAATTCCTTAACTGCCTTTGAGAAATCGCCGGTCTTCGCCAAATTCAGCCTTGCATCCCTGATGGATTCCTCCTCCCCTGGAAAGGTTGATGTAAGGTAAAGCATAACCCCCTCCTCGAAATTTCCTTCCAGCAATTCCTTGCCCACCAAATGGGTAATGTTTCTTGCGCCCCCAAAGCGCTGCTCCCCGAAATAGTTTGCAATTCCATTTTCCATTTCCTTGAAACATTTTTTAATCCTCTTCTCAACTTCCTTCTTCTCCAAATCAATATTCCTCACAGTAATCTCAAAGTCATTCCCTTTTAGTTTCCCAAGTTCCATCCTCTCATCACCCCATTCGGCATCCCTGAGGTCAATATACCTTGAATCAAATTTTTTCAGCAGGTTCCAGTCAGGCTTGTAAATTGAAATTTTTTGCGCGGTAATTGCCCTCTTGTCCTTCATTCCAGCAAACCCAATTCTCTTCCTGCTTGTGCGCAAAAATCGGGTAATTCTTCTCACAGCTTCATGGGTATCTACATTGAATTTCTCCATTGTGAGAATTACCTGCTCCTTATCAGGGTGCAAAACAGGCCAATCCTTTTCCAGATTTATTTTTTCATTGTCGCTGAAGGCCTTAATCTCGCAAACTTCCCCGTCAGGGGTGATTTCCTTAACCCTAAAATCGGCGATTCTCCTCTTTATTTCCCCTCCAATCCCTGGAGTTTCTGTTGAGTAATGGTTTATCGATGGCATTTTGAATCAGAAAAATTTTACTTATACCTTAAAATTGCCCCTATTCCCCCAAAGCCCTTGAAGAACTGCTCTCCCTCAGGGGTGTCGGTTGAAATTATTTTCAGTTCTGCCCCGGTCTCGGCAGCCTTCTCAAGCATAAAATCAAGGTAATCGGCATCCTCAAGAAGTTCAGTTTGGCCATTGCACTTTCCGCACTTTTCTCCCCCGGCCTCATAATTTGCGTCCTTAACCAGTTTCTCTTCCTGCAGGCCGCAGTTGTTGCACTGGAATTTTATAACTCCCCAATCAATTCCCTCAGAAAGCAGCAGTTCCTTAACCTTCCCAAGCTTAAGTGCCTCATTAACTTCTTTTTCTCCATATGCCGCAAGTTCATCCTTCGCAATTTGCTCCAAAAAATCATTTACAGCGCCCCTTTCTTTCATAAGGTCAGTATCCCGCAAAACCTCTTCACTTCTTTGCACAAGTTCCCTTATCCCTGATTCATCAGTGTATGAAATATCGACTGTTGAGATTATATTTTTCTTCAGCCTATGGTCAAGCAAGTCCCTGTTCAAAAAATAATTTTTTGTTATTCCTGGCCCCCCAATAATTAACCCCTTTAGTTTATCCCCGTATGGGAGAAATGCCAGGTTCATCTTTTCACTCACCCTTTTGTAAAAGTCCTGGGCAGCCTCCTCCCTCAGGTGCTCGAAACGTTTGGCCGAATTGTGGACTAGTATGCCATTGGCAAGAAAGTTCTGCCTGCTGACTTCTATATCAGTCATTGGCACATGCTTTTTACATTTGGATATACTTTTTATTTTTACCGGAATTAACGGCCTTTCAAGTATTTTTTTAAACTGGGCAAAAAGTTTTTTATTTGACTTTACTTCGCCAATTATGGAGTTTTTGAATACCTCTTTACTCATAGATCTGCCATCCCTGAAAAAATTTGAGACTTTCGAGAAATTTTGCGTGTTCAGCCCCTCCCGCTCAAAGAGTTTCCTGATGAATTTGCCGCTTACAAGAACTTGCCTTACCTTACTTTTTCTATTCTCTGTCTTCTCTGTCAGTTTTTTGAGTTTTGCCTCCTTCTGTTTTGATGTAAAACCGATAAACCGGCCAAAAAGTTCTAAGGATTTTTTTTCAGTAATGTCAATGGTGAATCTATGGTTATCTGAGTAAGGGTTTCTATTTGAATCATATTCGTGAACAGAAGCAATTATTCCAAATCTTAGCAGTGCCAATTGTATCTGTATCGCGAGATTTTTGTTTATGATTCCAAGCCCAAGCCTCCCGGAAGTTACGTAGCCTTCTGCATCAAAAAAACCTTTCAGAAATCCCGCAAGCACCCCATTTGGAGAGGCCAAGATATTCTGCGGAACAAGGGTTTCTTTCGCACTTTTTTTGCTAAAAAACTCATTTTTTATGAAGCGCACTATTGGTTTACCGGAAACCCTCAATTGGTGGTAGTTTTTGCCTTCCCTGAATCTTAAACTCGTTTTTGCCCTGAATATTTTTCTGCATGATTTTTCGTAGAAATTGGCAATTTCTTGGGTTTGTTCGGAAAAACCAATCCTTTCATTTTCAAAATTGCCGTCTCCCAAAAAATAGCCCATTATTTGAGCAACTAATGGGCCAAGTTTTTCTGGCAAAACTATGGTGCTCACCTGCGAGCAATAATTTCCAATAAATATTTCATGATCAATTTTTAGGGATTTACAGTAGTTTTTCAAAAACTCAAGTCTCGGGTTAAAATGGCTTATTTCAACTGCCGAAATAGTTGCTTGGTGCAATCCTGACAGTTTGCCAAGTTTTTTTTGTGAAAGTTTTGCCCCCTTTCTTGTATTGACCAATAGTTTTATGCCTATATCGGATATTTTGTAGTTGTTAAAATAATTTGTTTTCAGTTTTTGTATTTTTCCTTTTGTATTTATTTTTTCAGGCATTAGTAAAGTGTCATTTTCTTTCAGTTCCCGTGCAGCCCTTTCCTTTATTTCGTTTTCTTCAAATATGAAAAAAGTGTGGTCGCCTGAAGATTCAACCGACATTCTTGGAAATTTTGTGGTTATCTGAATAGCTTGTTTTTTTGATTGCCACTTGTTTATAATTTGGGAATTTGTAATGCTAAAGTCTTCAAGATCTGCGGAAGTGACCGTTAGTGGATTGTGCAGGTCTTTTATTTGAATTATTTTCCCATCCGCAAGTTGCACGAAGGTATCGTTTGCGAGGCATTGCCCCCCGGCCCTTGTCTTCCCCGCGACTCCTGAGGTGAATTTTCCCAAAATATCATATTTTTTCCCGACAAGGGCGGCAATTGTTGCCTCATTTTTATCGATTGTGACAAGCCCGTAAATTTCGGAAGGTTTTGTCATCTCCTTTAGCGGAGCAAGATGGAACTTTGAATCACACCAATACAATTTCGTTTTCAAATCATTAATCGGCCTGATTGTGAAAAGCCTAATATCATTTCTTCCCTCAACAACAGAAACATTTCCCGCAAAAACAACCAGCCCCCTTTTTGGAATCTTGAAATTAATCTGCTTCAGGAAGTTGATTATTTTCCTCAATGCCCCCTGCACATTTTTCCTTGTGCTGGGGCTCTTTATGTTCGAGCTCTGGCTGATTTCCTCTGTCAATTGCCCCATAACCGAACTCCGGTCTGTTCCGAAGGGTATGTAAACCGTGATAAGTTCTGTCCCTTTGCCTTTGTGCTTGCTGAGTTTTTCCAGCTTTTTCTTGAACAGAACGATTTCTGACTGATTAACCTCGTCCAAATGCATTCTAGAGCCTCGCGTAATATTTTAATATGGTAATCATTTATATATGGTAGGAGTTGATGGTGTGAGTTCTATTTTCGACATGTTCTCAGAGGCCTATGAGGAGCAAAAAACTGATGATGAAATGGAAAGAGGGCATGAACCGGAGGAGGAATATTCCTCCAGTACTGATTATTCCTATTCCCCCAAACCCGCAATTACCTATGTGATTTCTGTGGGTGGGTCAATTCTCATTGACCAGAAGCCGGATTATTTGATGATTGCAAAATTTGCAGAATCAATTAACAAACTCTCTGATGAAGGATATAGGATTGTTCTAGTTGTCGGAGGGGGAAAGGTCTGCAGGAATTATGTCGCCGCCGCAAAATCACTGGGAGCCAATAATTTCCAGCTGGATGAATTGGGAATTACAATTACAAGGGCAAATGCCTCGCTTCTTTTGCCTGTAATCAACAATGCACACAAGGCAGTCCTGACCGAAGTAAACCAGGCAAGGCCTGTTCTTGATGTTGGAAAAATCCCTGTTTTTGGCGGCCTGCATCCAGGAATTACAACTGATGCGGTTGCGGCGCTTCTCGCAGAGGCATTGGACGGAATTTTCATAAACCTGACAAATGTGGACGGGGTTTACTCCATGGACCCGAAAAAGCACCCGCATGCAAAATTCTATGATGAAATAGCATATAATGAGCTTATTTCCCTGATGAAATTGGGGGAAAGCAAGCCGGCGCAAAATTTAGTTTTAGACCTCCCCTGCTGCCTCATCCTTAAAAGGAGCAAACTAAAGGGGATGGTAATGAACGGGACAGATTTGGACAATTTCGAGGCAGCAATCCGCGGAGGGGAATTTAAGGGGACTGTAATAGGGGACAAGAATGAGTGAGACTAAAACCGCGGAGATAATTTGGAAGATAGTTAGTCAGAAAGGATTTGCTAATTTAGATACTAAGATGGGTGATGAGCTTATATCAATTATTGAAGCAAATAAGAAGGATTTTATTATATTGAAATTAGGGGGAACACGTTGTTTTACTGTTTCAGATGATTTTGTAAATAAACATGGTTTTAATGAAAGACAAGAATACAAAACATTTCATGAAGGTCGCGAAGGGGCTTATTTACTTTTCCAAAAACAAGCTACGAACACCCCGCGCAAAAGAGCAAAGAAGACTTCTGGATCTCGAAAATCCAAGCCCATGGGCCGAAGCCCGAAACGCCCCCACTAATCCAACTCATCCAACTTAAATTCTTCCCACTTCTTTTTTCCCAGGACTATTTCCAGTTCTGTCGGATTTAGGATTGGCTTTTTGAATGAGCTGTAATCCTCAATAACAATCCTCGGGCAGGCTGTGTTCACATAGGCATCAACTTCAACACCCAGCAAATACTCAGGCATTATGTAGTCCATTGCAAGGATTATCGCCTTCTTCCCTTTGGATTTAATTAATTTCCTCAATTCCCCGGCCCTTTCCTTAAACATCTGCCCTGATTTTGTGCTTATGAGAATGGCGAAGGAATGGGCATTCTGGGCTGATGCTATTGCCCCATGCCGTTTCCTCAGAAACAGCTCCCTTTCCTCCCCTAACTCCCTTATCTCCCCGCCAAGCGGATTAAAAATAAAGACAGGCTTATCTGTTAAAAAGGTAAATCCCAAAGGATGGAACAGGCCATCACCAATAAAAACAACTGCATCGCATTTCTCCCTAACATTCTGGAATGATGAATAGTTACATCCTAAAACCTGGCCCTCTTTTGAAATTCTGCTGCTCCCTTTTCCCACATGAATCTTGAACTTTTTTCCGAGTGACTCCCTTACAAAATTCATATGGTCTGTGAACTGGATTGTTGAGGCAAGGCAGATATTTTTCAGATTCCTCTTTTTTAATTCCCCCTCCAGATTCCCAATCTGCGTAACCATCTTATTCTCATCAATGGAATAAAACAGCGGAAAGAAAAGGGCGTTATTGCTTCGGTGCATTTTACTGTGCCCGAAATGTACAAGCAAATCCGCGCCAAGTTTTTCAGCCTTGTCACCTGCCAAATCACAGGCACCAAAACAGGGGTCCATAAGGACAATGCATTCTGTGCCTGTTGATTCAATCTTTTCAATGATCTCCTCAGCCCTCACTTTCAGGCCTTCAGGAATCTGGACAACAACCAGTTTTGGTTTTCGTTTTTCAATTTCCCTGACAGCCCTGTCAAGATTTAGTTTTATCATGGTTAAATTGTGCTGGAAACACATTAAAAAATTGCCATTATCTCTTTTTTTCCAGCAAAAGCCTTTTTTGCTCTAAAAGCACAACCTGCTTTATCTTCTTCACAGCGTCAATATTAGCAGAAATAGAGTCAATGCCATATGCGACCAAATGCCTCACCATTTCAGGGTTTGAGGCAGCCTGCCCGCAGATTGAGGTTTCAACCCCCCCATATCTGCATCTTCTAATAACTTCCTTAATCTGCCTCAGCACAGCAGGATGCAATTCCGAAAAGTGCTTCTGAATTCTCCCATTGTTCCTGTCAATTCCCAAAGTCAATTGTGTTAGGTCATTGGTTCCGAAAGAAACAAAATCAATTCCCTCCTTAACCAGCTTATCAGTTATCCAGCAGGCGGCCGGGGTCTCTATCATAACCCCAAACTTAACATCCTTTCCAGGATCCAGACCAACACTTTTCGCAATCTTTTTTGCATCCCTCACTTCCTTCTCTGAAATCACAAATGGGAGCATTACGCCAATATTGTCAAATCCCTCATTAACCAATTCCTTAATCGCGGTAAACTGCGCCTTTAACAGCTCAGTCTCATCCAAATCCCTCCTGATTCCATGCCACCCAAGCATTGGATTGTCTTCCTCAGGCTCCTTCTCCCCCCCCAAAAGCCCCCTGAACTCATCACTCCTCGCATCAAATGTCCTATACCAAACAGGCTTTCCCCTGAAAAGGGAGGCAACCTTTTTTATCCCGTCCTTAACCGCCTTAACCAACTCATCATTCTTCCCCTGCCTTATGAATTCCGCAGGATGCATTCCTGATGCAGTTATCATATGCTCTGCCCTCAGCAGGCCAACTCCCGCTGCATTTGTTTTGGATGCCTTTTCAGCAGCCTCAGGAAGGGCAACATTTACCTTTACCTTTGGGGCAACTGCCTCCAATAAATCAATAAGCAATTCTTTCTTCTCAACACCTTCGGCCTTATCGACATCCTCCTGCAATTCCTCAACTTCCTTAATTTCCTCCTCCTCCTCCTTCTTATGCTCATCACTCATTTCCACAGGCTCCTCAATAACCTCAATTTCCGAAGTTGCCTCATCCAGCCTTTTTGCCCTTGCGTCCTCAATTATTTTCCTCTGCTCCTCGCTCCCCAAAAACTTCTTTTCTTTCTCAATTTTCCGATCAATTGCATCATCAACCTTTTCCATCTCCTCAACCGAAACAAGTTCAACTTCCTTAAATTCCTCAGGTGCCGTTACCTTGGCCTTGCCCTCATAAATCTTTCCATGGAACCCGTCCAATGTAACCATCATCCCTGTTTTGAGAATTTTTGTCGCATCGCCTGTTCCAACAACACAAGGAATTCCCAATTCCCTGCTTACAATTGCCGCATGGCAGGTATTGCCCCCTTCATCAGTAATTATTCCTGCGCTCTTTTCCATAACAGGCACCCAGTCAGGGGAGGTCATTTTTGTCACAATTATGTCCCCAGCTTCTGCCAATTTTTTGTCATCTGCAGATAAAATAACCCTTACAATTCCCACAACAACTCCGGGAGAAGCTGCAACACCTTTTACAATTTCATTTCCTTCAACATCACTAACCTTTGCCGCTTTTGCCTTAGCCAGTGTTGTAATTGGCCTTGCCTGCACAATGTACATCTCGTTTCCTTCAAGTGCCCATTCAATGTCCATCGGCCTCTTATAATGCTTCTCAATCTGCTTCCCAACCTTTGCCAGGTCGATGATAAATTTATCAGCAAGTTTCTGCTTTTTGCCCTGCGCAGGTGTAAGGTCAACCTTTTTGTTGCCTTTTCCTGACCTTACAAGTTTCCATGTCTGCTGGTTGACACTCTTTTCAACAATTTTGGCAGTTCCCTTCTCCAGAATGTAGTTATCAGGAGTGATTGCTCCGCTTACAACACTCTCCCCCAAACCAAAACCTGCCTCAATCAATAATTTGGTTTCATCCCCTGAGGGATGCACAGTAAACATTATTCCGCTGACATCACTATTCACCATCTTCTGAACAACAACAGCAATTCCCACCTGTTTTGTCGGGAAGCCCTGCTTCTTCCTGTAGTAAACCGCGCGCGAAGTGAACAAAGAGGCCCAGCATCTTTTCACCGCATCAACAACCTCCTCCTTTCCAATAACATTAAGGAAAGTCTCCTGCTGCCCTGCGAAGCTTGCCTCAGGCAAATCCTCTGCAGTTGCGCTTGACCTTACTGCAACATACTCATTCTCACTGGAACTAAGCCCCCTCAAACCAAGCTTTCTTTCTCCCATTTTAACATAGGCTTTTTGAATTTCAACATCCAATTCCTCACTCATAGGGGTCTTGAGGATAATCTCCCTAACTTGCTTTGCAACCAAATCCAGCTTTTCAGTGTCCTCAACATCAAGGTGATCAACCAAAGCGAGAATTTTCTGCTCAATCTTCTTTTCCCTAATGAATTTGAAATAAGCAGTGGAAGTAACCATAAATCCCCCCGGAATTGGGAAATTCGCGCGGGTCATTTCCCCCAGGGAAGCGCCCTTCCCCCCAACTGTGGGGACGTCCTCAATTCTCACTTCCTTAAACCATTTGATAGGCTCTTCGTCAAACAATAGAACACCGTTAAAAAGAAGGTCAAGGTTATTTAATAAGCTAACCGTTAAATTATGCGAATCTATTTGCCTGAATTAGTTTGGAAATTATTTCTTTTCCTTGGATTTGGGCTCTTCCTTCTTTTCGCCTGATTTGGCGTCTTCCTTGGCGCCTTCTTTGCCTGTTTCCTTCCTTACTGCGCTCTCGGCCTTTTCTGCGTCAGCCGCAACCTTTGCATCTGCCGCATCAGCCTTATCCTCTGCCTCTGTCTTGACATCCCTTATTGTCTTGGTTGGTTTTGTGCCAATGGACTCAACATCAGTGTGAATCAAAACATGCAATTTGCAGGTAATCCTTGATTTTGCCCTGAGCAATCCTTCCTTTCCAATCTTAACATCTTTTTCATCAACCAATAAACTTATTATCTTCTGCCCTGGCCTAACTCTTATGGCTCTTCCCACAGGCTTTCCAAAAGGATGGCTCATCCCTTTTTGGATTCTATCTGCATGCGCCCCCTGTGCCTGCTTGTTCTCCCTCAGAATCTGGTGGGGGTATACCCTTATTTTGAAGAAGAAACCATCTTTTCCCAAATGCTTTGTCAGATATCTGTTAATTGAAATTCTGCTGGATTCAATTGCATTGTCCCTAATCTGGACCCCCTCATCAACAATCAAATCCAGGATGTGGGAAAACGCCTTATCCCCGTTGCCCATATTCCACTGCCTTGTTTTAACCCCTGGAGTTGCACCAATATAGTTGCGCCTGTGCACCTTTACGGCTACCCTTGTCCATGGCCTGTCCTTCAGGCTCCTATAGCAATGCCCTGGCCTTAAACCCATACAAATCACCAATAAATAGGAATTATTGTAAAATCAGCTAATTCCAAGATAAATTAACCCCTGTAATGGTTTTTAAAGCTTATGCGGCCTTTTTTTGAACCTGATTAACATTACTTCCAATTTCCCCAGGATTAACATCAATTCTGCTGATATTTGCCCCTGGGTGGAATTTACCGAAAAATTGCTTTAATTTCACCTTCTCATCCCTTGTGAAAAGCCTGAAGTTTTCGATATTGTTCTCGATGTTAACTTTCATTTGCATCCCCTTTATTTGGTCCAGTGCCCCTGACTCAATCTTTTCTTTAATCAACTGCTCAACTGCGGCATTCAATTCCTGCGGGCTTTTTATTTGCCCGCCTTTAAGCAGTTCAAGTATCTCCTGCCTCAAAGCCAGAAGCTCCGGGTTCTCGCTTAGGTGCCAGTATCTCGAGCTCCTTAAACGGGATTGGTCAAGTTCAAAATCAGCAAGCGCCCTTGCCTTGGCAAGGTTTACTTTTTTTGGATTTGGAAAATATGTTTTTTCAATAGGCGGCCGACCCATTACTCCTTTCTTACCTCTCCCAAATATTCTTGGAAATGCTTCTTTTGCAATATGGCCCCCAGCATTGCGCAGAGTATTACCAATACCTTGCCTGTCGCGGTTTCTCGCAGGAGTTTTTCCTTTTGCCCGCGGTGCCCCTTGCCTTACTGGCGTTCTTCGCCTTACCTGTGCCCTTGCCATTCAAACCAAATAAATTAGGTGCTTAGGAGTATTTAATCCT